>DASPSI010000126.1:0-14124 GCA_035624015.1 Methylocystis sp. | reverse complement strand
ATGCTCTATTTCGAGCCGCGCATTTCCGACAACCACGACTTCAGCTGCAGCACTTGCCACAACATCAGCCTGGGCGGCGGCGACGCCCGCTCGTCCGAGATCGGACACGAGGGCCAGCTCGCCGGGCGCAAGACGCTGACGGTTTTGAACGCCGTGTTCAACAAGTCGCAATTCTACGACGGCCGCGCGTCGGGACTGAAAGACCAAGTGGAGCGCTCGGTCATGGCGTTTCCGGGAGCAAAGCTCAAGACCCGCGGCGGACCGACCATCTTCAACCCCGCGGCGGAGAGCGCCGCCAGGCAGCGCGCCGTCGAAGAGCTCAAAGGCATTCCCGGCTACGCCGAGGCGTTCAGGAAGGCGTTCCCGGACGCGGCCGATCCGATCGCCTACGACAATGTGAGCCGGGCGATCGCGCTGTTCGAGTCGACGCTGATCACGCCGGACTCGCCCTTCGACCTCTGGCTCAAAGGGGACGACGAGGCGCTCTCGGACGCGCAGAAGCGCGGGCTGAAGCTCTTCGTCGACAAGGGCTGCGCGACCTGCCACAGCGGCGTCAATCTCGGCGGCGCCTCTTTCGCGCAATTCGGCGTCGCAAAGAGCCCGGGCCGCGAGATCCTGCCCGAGGACGACTGGGGCCGCTTCGCGGTGACGAAGAACGTCGCCGACAAATTCGTGTTCAAGGCGCAGCAGCTGCGCAATGTGGAGCTCAACGCGCCTTACTTCCACAGCGGCAAGGTTTGGGATCTGAAGCAGGCCGTGGCGATCATGGCCGAATCGCAGCTCGGCCTGAAGCTCGCCGACGCCGAAGCCGCCGACATCGAGCAGTTCCTGCTCTCCCTGACCGGCAAGCAGCCGCAGGTCGTGCTGCCGATCCTGCCGCCGGCGGTCGCGACTACGCCGCGGCCCGCGCCGTGACGGCGCAGGAAGCGTCGTGAGCGAAGCTTTCGCAGAGGCCGGCGCCAGGGGGCAAAAGCGCCGCGCGACAAGGCGGGGATCGCGCAACTCCAATTCGGCCGCCGCCTTCTTTGTGTCCCTCGTGCCTTTGTGGTGACTTTCAACCACGAGGACACGAAGGTCGCGAAGAATTGCCGCTTCACATGCCTCAGTATTTCGCGACGACCGGCGCCGGAGCGCCGAGATTGAAGTGATAGTTCAAGCCCGCGCGCACGATGTGGCCGTTGAAGCGCTCGCTGACGTTCGTCCCCAGGGCGTAAAAGACGCCGGGCGGAAAACCGCCTGCGGCGGCGCCCGGAAAGTAGCCCCCTGGACCTGTGATGGGCGCAGCAAGCGCGCCGGCGCCAAAATTGATTTGACCGAGATCGTAATAGAGGTATTCGATTTTTGCGCTCCAGTTCGGCAGAAACATCCATTCCGCTCCAGCGCCGACCGTCCAGCCGACCCTCGTGTCGGAGAAGGCGCTGCTCGTAAAGTAAGCGCCGGCGATGCCGCCCTGCCCTGGAAAAAACACGCCATCCACCGGCCCGCTGATGTTTTGAAGGATGCTGGCGCTTGACGAGACACCGCCGTAGGCAAGGCCGCCCGAGACGAAGGCGAGCAAGGTGGGCGTCACGAGATAGCCGAGACGTCCGCGGACAGTGCCGAGGTAATTCAGGCTCTTGCTGACGCTCACGCTCGTGGCGAGCGTGTTGCCGGCGCCCCATGTCAGGGAGGGGTTCAGGCCAAGCGCGTTGCTCGAGGCGCCTGTTGCGCCGCCCGTCACGCCCTGGATGTCGGCTTCGAGCCCGGCCAAAAACGCGGGAGAGAATTGATAATTATAGCCGATCTGGCCGCCACCGATAAATCCGCCGGGATTGAGGCTTTGCACGCCGCCAAGTCCCGCGCTCGCCGTGGCGGCGGCTGCGCCCGGAAGCGGCCCGAGTCCAGTCGTGAAGGCCGGTATCGGCGCCAGGAAAAACGGCGAGCCGGCGACCGTCGCCGAATCGCCGCCGCCGAACACTCCGCCCGCATTCAGACCCACATAGAACCCCGTCCACAGCGGCGGCGGGGGCGGCGGCGGGAGATAGGCCGGCGCCTTGCGCGAGGGCAGATCGGCCGCGAAAGCCGAACCCGCTCCGAGAGCCAAGGCCGCAGCGGCGAGGGCGGTGAAATTCTTTCTCATCGATAGACCCCTCGTTTCGAATCCTGCCGCGACAGGTGAGGGGCAGTATGGCGAAGCTCGTTCGGCTTGGCTTGGACTATTCGGAACTGCGTTCCGAGAAAGCGCAGCGGGGGTTAGAATTTTCCAGCGTGTTGCCTAAAAGACACAGCTCGTCGCGGTGGCGCCTTCTCCCGCAAAGCGGGAGAAGCTGCGACGCGCCTCGTCGCCGCCCTGTTTTCCGGACGGCGCCTCTACTGCGTCAGAAGTTGATCCGCGACGCAGAAGCCCCGTCACTGCGGCCGGGAGCTTGCGCGGCGGGAAGCAATCCAGGAGTTGAGGGCGCAACGGAGAACGTCGCGCCGCCGACGCCCGGGCATCCCGCGGCCTGCGCTGGCGCGGCCCCTGGATTGCTTCGCTTCGCTCGCAATGACAACCTTCGCGACGTCCGGGAGGGTCCCTCAGTATTTCGCGAGAACCGGCGCCGGAGCGCCGAGATTGAAGTGATAGTTCACGCCCACGCGGACGATATGGCCGTTGAAGCGCGTGGAGGTCGTGACGCCATTGAGGAACAAGGGCGCTCCCGTGCCGGTGAGAAAGCTGCCCGTTACCCCGCTCGAATAGGAGACCGTGCCGAGGTCGCAATAGAGGTATTCGACCTTGGCGCTCCAGTTCGGCATGAACATCCATTCGACGCCGCCGCCGGCCGTCCAGCCGACACGGGTGTCCGAATAGCTGCCGGCCGCGCCCCAGGCTTGGCCGGTGGGGCCGGTAAACGCGGAGAAGCCCTGGAGGACGCTGGTGCTGGAGCTCACGCCGCCGTAAGCGAGACCGCCAGTGCCGTAGAGCAGCAGGGTCGGGGTGACGAGAAAGCCGAGGCGACCGCGCACCGTGCCGAGATAGTCGAGTTGCCGTGTGGCCTGCGTGGCGCTGAAAACGTTGAAACCCGGCCCAACAAGGGGCATCGGGGCGGCGCCAAAGGCCGAAACGGAGCTGTTCGAACCGGCGATTCCCTGAATATCAGCCTCGATGCCGACGAGGAACGCATTCAGGCCGGCCGAGCCGAGCTGATAGTTGTAGCCGACCTGACCGCCGCCGATGAAGCCGCCGTTGTTGGTCGAGAGGGGACCGAAGGTTCCCGCGGCCGAGGCGGCAAGCGCGGAGGATTGGGCAAGGGCCGGCGCAGGGAAAGGGGTCGCGTAAAGCGCGCCGTTGCCGACAGTGACGCCGTCGTCGGCGCCAAAAGTGCCGCCGGCGTTCAGACCTGCATAGAAGCCGGTCCACGGCGGCGGCGGCGGCGGGAGGTAGGCCGGCGCTTTGCGCGACGGCAGATCGGCCGCGACAGCCGAACCGACGCCGAGAGCCAAGGCCGCAGCGGCGATCGCGGTGAAATTCTTTCTCATCGATGGACCCTCGTTTCGAATCCTGCAGCGACAGGTGAGGGTCAGCATGACGGAGTTCGTCCGGCTTGGCTTGGACTATTCGGAACTGCGCTTCGAAAAAGCGCCGCCGACGTTAGAATTTTCCGAGCTGTTGCCTGAAAGACACAATTCATTGCGGCGCCCACCTTCTCCCGCAAAGCGGGAGAAGGTGGTCTCCGCCACGAGCGGGCGCATTTTGCGCTCTGTGCGTCGGCGCACAGAATATTTGCGCGATTCCATGTTAGCAATCAGCCAAATGCGGGCGGCTCGGGGTGGCGCCATGAACGATTCATCTGCTGCAAACTCTGCGAACATTAGTCCGGACGGCGTGTTCTTCGGCGACATTTCGAGCGAGGCTTTCAGGCAAGGCGAGGAGATCGACGGATGGACCGACGCGTCGCGCTCCATTGGCTTTGCCGTGAGGCGCTTGGCGCCGCCCAAAGGCGGGCGGCTGATCGCACGCGGCGTGGTGCGCGCGCTTCCCGGAGTGACGCTGATCTCGGCCGCCTCGACGCCGTTTCACGTCTTTTGGGACAAGACCCTCAACGACGACGTCTTCCTTTGCTTCAACGACGGTTGCGGCATGTCGAACCTGTTCGACCATGGCGCCGAGGTGGCGATTGAAGGCGCGGGGGCGCTCATCGTCAATCCGGAGACGGCGCCCACCACCGTGTATCGCGGGGAAACAGCCAGCTGCCTGCGGATCGCGCGAAGCGCGCTGCGCGCGATTCCCGAGGACTTGCTCTTTAAGCGTCAAGCGCTGCAGTCCGGTCGGGCCTTCGGCCTCCTCACGACCTATCTTGGCGTGCTGAAAGACCCGGAGGCCATGGCCACCGCGCGCCAGCGGGAAATGGCGGTCGCGCATATCCACGATCTCGCGGTTCTCGCCATCGGCGCGAGGGGCGACGCGCGAGAGGCGGCGATCGCGCGCGGCGGCGGCGCGGCAAGGCTTTATGCGCTGAAAAAAGACGTCGAGCGCTTCCTGTTCCGCCACGACCTCGGCGCCGAGTTCCTGGCGCTCCATAACGCCATCACACCGCGCCATGTGCATCGGCTCTTCGAGGCCGAGGGCGTCTCGCTCTCGCAATATGTCCTGGAGCGCCGCCTGCTCGAAGGCTACCGTCTGCTGGCGGAACGCGAGAGCAAGGGCCGCAGCGTGGCGGACATCGCGTTCTCGCTCGGCTTTGGCGACCTTTCCTATTTCAATCGCACCTTTGCGAGACGTTTCAGAGCGCAGCCGCGCGAGGTGCGGCGCCTGTTCCAAACCTTTTGAACGCAGCCGCCGCCTGAAAAAAATTCAGCGGCGATGTCCCCCTGGTCCGAGATCCCCAGCGCCGAGAAGGTAATGTGCGGACCGCTCGCTCCCGTCGCAACGACTTGCGAGCCTCCCCCGCCCCTCCCCCGCATCCCCACAAAGGGGAGGGGCTCCTCGCGCTTGGGCGAGAGTCCCGAAAAAAATCACGCGCGAGCGGAATTCTTGAAGCCCTGACAAGTAGCCATGGCGTCGCGCCGCATTTGGCCGCGCCGGTCTTAAGGCTCGGCGCCATCGTGGAGAAACCGGCGAGTTTCGGTCATTGGGCGCGTCGTTCCTGTGGTTCGGCTGGAGCTCATGATGCGCAAAGGCTTTATGCCGTGGAGGCAAAGGGCGCTCGGCGCAGCGGTCTCAAGCCGCCGCCAAGCCTGCCGAACGCCCGGCGCTGACGCCGGCGCGTTCGACTGGTCAGCCGAGCGGAGCTTCGGTCCGCTCGGCTTTCGTCAATATTTTGCGACGACGGGAGCCGGGGCGCCCCAGTTGAAGTGATAATTCACGCCGACGCGAACGAGGTTGATTTGGGGGTGATCATGCCATCCCCAGTTCCAGCCCCAATTTCCTTGCCACCCGCCGCCGCTGAGATCAACGTGGAGATACTCGACCTTCGCCGACCAATTCGGCGTGAACATCCATTCGAGGCCGCCGCCGGCGGTCCAGCCGGTCCGCGTATCCGAAATGCCCCAGAGCTGATGGTCCACCTCGCCATAGGCGAAGCCGCCGGCGCCGTAGATCAGCAAAGTGGGAGTGAAGAGGTAGCCCGCACGTCCACGCACCGTGCCGAACCAGGGCAGCCTCTCGAAGCTGCCGATGCTGGTCCCTTGGAAATCGGCTTCGACTCCGATCAAGAAGGAGACGCCGAGCTGATAATTGTAACCGATCTGACCGCCGCCGCCGACGCCGCCAGCGCTGCTGGAGTTGACGGTCGGGAAGAAAACGACGCCGCCGCCGGGCGTCGGCACCGGCGCCCAGTTGCCGCCCCAGTTCCCGCCCCAGCACCACCATTGGCACTGCGGGGGAGTAGGAGCGGTCATAGTTAAGATCGCGACGGGAGCGAAGTTGTTGGAGACGCCGGAGTCGCTCCAAGCGCCGCCGATGTTCAAGCCGCCGTAAAAGCCGGTCCATAAAACGGGCGGCGGCGGGGGAGGCGGCGCTTTCATCGAGGGAAGGTCCGCGGCTTGGGCCGACCCTGCGCCGGTCGCGGCCAGCAGGATAGCGGCGATGCTCAGTTTTTTCATGGCATAAATTCTCCTATAGGTTGCCCAGTGCAGAGCGGGGCAAACCTTTGCCTGTCGTAGCAGAACTCGTAAACCGGCGACGAGTTACGCGGAAAATACTCGAATCGTTCGTGCGTTCGAATCAGATTCTAGAACGAAAAGAGTGTCGCTCCCACAAACACCTTCCAAGGCTCATGTGTAGCTTGACGAATTCGAAGAGATGTTGTTATTTTGCAACATAAGTAGAGATACATAGTGTTTAGTACATATGGGCGGACAATAAGGGGGCCTCGCTGCTTGGAGCGGGCAACCAACCACTCCTGCCCATCGATCCTATGGCTGCCCATAGACAATGATTGATCGCCAGGGTTCTGGGCTCCCCGCGCGAACCTTTCGGATTACGGGATGTCGTGTCCCTGCAACCCATCCTCGCCTTCGACGCGGCGCGAACTGCGCAAAATCAGCAAATCACATCTAAATCTTGGGGGCGCGGCGACTTTGACAGAACGAAGCCATTTTTGCCGGAATTCCGGGACTTTCGCCCACGAAAGCCCTATAAAGCGCCCCCTGCATGCGCCAAATCTCGCGCCAAATCCCCTGATCTCGTCAAGGAAGCCCAAATGATCGGGCGCCTCAATCACGTCGCCGCCACGGTCGCCGATCTGAGGCGGGTCCTCGCCGCTTGGCGTGGGCGGTTGCGGGGCTCATTTCTTCCGTGCGCCGGCTAAGCAGAAAACACGCTCAAAACGATTGCGCCGACCCCGGCGACCGCGAACAGCGCCGCGCCGGCTGCGGCCGCCTCGCCGAAGCGCGGCCGGGTCAGCGCCTGCGGCCAAAGGTTCAGGAGCGCCAAGCCCAGCGCCGCGCCGCCGAGCGCGCCGCCGAAATGGGCCGCATAGTCGATCTTGCCGCCGCCAGGCGCCGTAGCCAAGGGCAAGAGGGCCGGAATCAGCGTTTGCAGAGACGTGTTCACCATCAGCGTGCGCATGCGTCCCGGCGGGAAATGCCGGCTCGTGAGCGCGGTCGCAGCGAAAAGGCCGACGATGCCGCCCGAAGCGCCGACGCTCACGAGATTCGGCGGGTCGAGCGCCAGCGACATCCCTGATCCGGCAAGAGCGCCGCCCGCGAAAGTGGCTGCGAACCAGCCGGCGCCGACGTAACGCTCGAACCG
Organism: Methylocystis sp.; assembly: GCA_035624015.1. Classification (GTDB taxonomy): domain Bacteria; phylum Pseudomonadota; class Alphaproteobacteria; order Rhizobiales; family Beijerinckiaceae; genus Methylocystis. The sequence continues at coordinate 6,911 of DASPSI010000126.1, read as the reverse complement.
CGCGCCGACGATCCACAGGGCCAGGCAATTGAAGAGAAGGTGCGCGACGCCGGCGTGAAGAAAGGGAGCCGTGAACAGGCGCAGCCAGTCGCCATTCAGGACGAGAGGCTGCAGGAGGCCGCCCAAGCGCACAAGCGTCGCGATCGAGGGCGTCCCTGCACGCGAGACGGAGAGCTCGGCGACAAAAATGATCGCGAGCGACGCGATCAGCCCGACAGTGACGAGAGGGAAAACTGCGGTCGCCTCGCTATGGGCTTCGTGCGCTGCGGCCCGCGCCGCTTCTTCTGCGTTGCGCGCGTCGATCATGCTCCATTTGGCGTCGACAACGCCCCGCGCCTTGGCGGCGTTCAGGCGATCCACAAAGGCATGGGTGAACGCGTCGCTCTCCGCCGGCGAGCAGAGCAGCGGAATGGCGATCTGCCGGGGCGCGGCTTTGCCGCGAAGGCGAAGCAGCAATGCGGCGAGCCCCTTCCAGCTCAAATGATCCGCGGCGCCCGGATAGGGCTTGACGTAAAGCGCCCGGGTCTTGCCATGCGCGGAAAGCGTGCACCCTTCGATTGAGCTCCATGCAAGCACGCCGTCATAAGCGCCCGGCCGCGCGACGCCCTGCGCGGAGAGAATCGCGGAAGGATATCTCGTCGCAAGAAGCCGCCGCAGGAAAATCAGGCTGAAAAGGCCGAAGAAGGCGACGCCGAGGACGCCCCAGGTCGCATCGGCGCGATCAGGGCGCGGATGGAGCGCCATCGCAGCGCAGCCCGCGACAAACACGATGCCGAGCAGCAGAAATCCGAGAAGTCTTAGGCGCGACTCGCGCACCTCGACCACTGTCTCGTCAGGTTGCGGGACAGAGGCTTCGTCGCTCCGAATATCGTCCATAATACCGCCCTCGCCAAGGAATGAAGTCGCGTTTTTTCGAGATGACCCAGACGCGAAACTTGCTACCTGAGGTTTCCGGCTAAGGTCAAGAGGGCTCACTTCGCCGCCCAGCCCGGGGCGAGCCGGAGCGGCGAAGCGCTTCCTTCCCGAGAGAACGCAAAGCTGCTATCTCCGCTTCATGCCCGCCGACCCGCCGCCAAAACACTTTCCGCACCGCCATCTCCTCGGCATCGAGGGGCTGTCGCGCTTCGACATTCTCTCTCTCCTCGAGCTTGCCGAGGGCGCGATCGGCGTTTCGCGCCAGGTCGAGAAAAAGAGCTCGAAATTGCGCGGACGCACGCAAATCAACCTCTTCTACGAGGCCTCGACGCGCACCCAGGCCTCCTTCGAGATCGCGGGCAAGCGGCTGGGCGCCGACGTCATGAACATGTCGGTGGCGCAATCTTCCGAGCGCAAGGGCGAGACGCTGCTCGACACGGCGATGACGCTCAACGCCATGCGGCCCGACATCATTGTCATGCGCCACGCGCATGCGGGCGCCGCGCATCTGCTCGCCAAGAAGGTTTCCTGCTCGGTCGTCAACGCCGGCGACGGCGCGCATGAGCATCCGACGCAGGCGCTGCTCGATGCGCTGACCATCCGCCGCAACAAGGGCAAGATCGAGGGACTGATCGTCGCTATCTGCGGCGACGTGCTGCATTCGCGCGTCGCGCGCTCGAATTTCCTGTTGCTCGGCGCGCTCGGCGCGAAGCTTCGCGCGGTGGGGCCGTCGACACTCGTCCCGCGAGTCTTCGAACGGCTTGGCGTCGAGGTGCATCACGACATGGCGAAAGGGCTTGCGGGGGCCGACGTCGTCATGATGCTGCGGCTCCAGCACGAGCGCATGGCGGGCTCGCTCATTCCGAGCTCGCGCGAATATTTCCATTTCTTCGGGCTCGACGACGAGAAGCTGGCGAAGGCCGCGCCCGACGCGCTCGTCATGCATCCAGGTCCCATGAACCGCGGGGTCGAGATCGACTCTGCTGTGGCCGACGGCCCGCGCTCGCTCATCCGCGAGCAGGTCGAGATGGGCGTCGCCGTGCGCATGGCCGTGCTGGAGGCCTTAGCGCAGCATCTTCCCTCTGAGACGAGAATGGCGCCGTAATTCTGGACTCCCACAGATTGCGCAGCATTACGACAAGACTCGCAATGCGCGGCGAAGGATGGGAGGAGGTGACGGACAGCCCGCAATAGCCGCCCCAAATGCCCCAAAATCCCCAAAACCGTCAACTTTCAACCGTCAGCGTCGATTTGTTCGGGAATTGTGGGCCAATGACGGCATTGACTTCGGCGCAAGCCTTCGCTAGAAGGCGCAATGCTTCGGCGCGGCGGTTTCGCCGCGCTTTTCGTTTTTGCGTGCCCTGCCGGGGCGCGACGGAAGCCCCACCAACTGCCAAGAAGCCGGCCGGCGCTCAAAGCGCCAGAGCCGGGCCGAACATCAAGGAAAAACAATGTTCGCAGTCATCAGAAGCGGCGGCAAGCAGTATAGCGTCGCCGCCGGAGACACGATCACCGTCATGGCGCTCCCGGGCGAGGCCGGAACCGCGGTGACCTTCGAGGACGTGCTGCTCGTCTCCAAGGACGGGGCGCTCAGCGTCGGCGCGCCGACGGTCGCCGGGGCCAAGGTCCTCGGCAAGATCGCGGAGCAGACGCGCAGCCCCAAGAGCATCGCCTTCAAGAAGCGCCGCCGCCAGAACTCGAAGCGCAAGCGCGGCCATCGACAGGATCTCACTCTGGTCGAGATCACTGGAATCGAAGGCTGAGGCCTGAAGGCCGCCACGGCGCGAGTGGAAAACCTCAAGCGCCCGTGTTACAAGCGTCACATGCGCGTCACGCGCAATCCCATTTCTGCGGCTTTCATGCCGCCATCAGGTCTCGGAGCTTAAGCCATGGCTCATAAAAAGGCAGGCGGTTCGTCGCGCAACGGCCGCGACTCGGACGGACGTCGACTCGGCGTCAAGAAGTTCGGCGGGGAAGCCGTCCTCGGCGGCAACATCATCGTGCGTCAGCGTGGCACCAAGTGGCATCCCGGCGCGAATGTCGGCATAGGCAAGGACCACACGCTGTTCGCGCTCTGTAACGGCACCGTGGAATTTAAGTCGAGCCGGGGCCGCGCCAGCGTATCGGTCGTCCCGGCGGCCCAAGCGGCCGAATAGGCGGAGGTTTTAGCCAAGACCCTCCGCCAGCAGAATTCCCCGGCGGATGAAGGTCTTCGCGCTTTGTGAAACCTAAAAAAGCCCCAGAGGCGATACGTCCGCCAAAGTCGCCGGAAAGCCCAAAAAAGGTCTTTCCATTCGATCGCGGTCGTTCCCCTAAGGGGCTAAGAAATGTTTCCAGAACTCACGCGCGACGACATCTTCCGGCTCGAGACGAAGCGGCTTTGGTTGCGCTGGCCGCGCGTCAACGACGTTGAAGGGATCGTTAGATTTGCCGGCGACCCCGAGGTCGCGCTCCAGACGGCCGGTATTCCCCATCCCTACCGGAGGGAAGATGGGGAGGCGTTCGTGCTTCGCACGCGCGCGAGCAACGCCCAGGGGGAAAGCTTGTTCCTTGCGCTCGCGCTGAAGGGCCAGCCCGGAGAGGTCATCGGCGTGATTTCCTGCGAGGGCTCGAAGACGCGAGGCGCAGGAGAATTGGGCTTCGTGCTCGCGCGCGACCATTGGGGCCAAGGCCTCATGACGGAAGCCGGCATAGCCTTCGTCGATCTCGTCTTCTCGATTACCTCGCTGCAGGAGATCGTTTCCGGCGCCAGGGCGTCCAATCTCGCCTCGCTGCGGGTGCAGGAGAAGCTCGGCTTCGTAGCCACAGGTCGCCGCATGGAGCACTGGCCGGCGCGCCGCGCCGACGTCGAGGTCGAGAGGACCGTGCTGAAGCGGGGCGCCGCGCATAGCCTGTTCGGCGCTAGGCGCGCCACGCTGACGAGCGCCTGAAGCGTCGGGCGCGCCATGAAATTCCTCGATCAGGCCAAGGTCCATGTGCGCTCGGGCGACGGCGGCGCCGGCTGCGTGTCGTTCCGGCGCGAGAAATTCATCGAATTTGGCGGGCCGGACGGGGGCGACGGCGGCCGCGGCGGCGATGTCGTGGCCGAGTGCGTCGAGGGGCTCAACACGCTCATCGACTATCGCTACCAGCAGCATTTCAAGGCCAAGACCGGCATGCATGGCATGGGCAAGAACCGCGCCGGCGGCCGCGGCGCCGACGCTGTGCTGAAAGTGCCTGTTGGCACACAAATCTTCGAGGAAGACGAGGAGACTCTGATCGCCGATTTGACCGAGGTCGGCCAGCGCGTCGTGATCTGCAAAGGCGGCAACGGCGGCTTCGGCAATTTGCATTTCACGACCTCGACCAACCGCGCCCCGCGCCGCGCCAATCCTGGCCAGCCCGGAGAAGAGCGCACGATCGTGCTGCGGCTGAAGCTGATCGCCGACGCCGGACTCGTCGGCCTGCCCAACGCCGGCAAATCGACCTTTCTCGCCGCAGTGAGCGCGGCCAGGCCCAAGATCGCCGATTATCCGTTCACGACGCTGCATCCCGGGCTCGGCGTCGTGCGCCAGGACGAGCGCGAATTCGTGCTCGCCGATATTCCCGGCCTGATCGAAGGCGCGCATGAGGGCCATGGCCTCGGCGACCGGTTCCTCGGTCATGTCGAGCGCTGCCGCGTGCTGCTGCATCTTGTCGATTCTACGGGGGAGCACGCGGGCAAGGACTATAAGACCGTGCGGCGCGAGCTTGCGGCCTATGGCGCCGGCCTCGGCGCCAAGGCGGAGATCGTCGCCTTGTCGAAGACCGACGCGGCGGCGCCCCAACATTTGAAGAAGCAGCGCGAGCGGCTGAAGCGCGCGATGGCGTCGGCAGGGCTCTCAAGCGGGCACATGCGCACGCCGCTGCTCTTGTCCAGCGCGACCGGCGGCGGCGTGAAGGAGGCGCTGCGGGCTCTCTTCGCCGAGATCGAGACGGCCCGCCGCGAGGAGGCTGCGCCGAGGCCTGAGGTCGAATGGCGTCCGTGAGCGCGCGGCGGCGGATCTAAAGGCTCGCCCGCTCCTCGAAATCGAAGCCCCTGCTGCGCCGGCCCTTGTGGCTCATGAGAATGAGCAGTGCGCCGAGAGCGCACAGGGCGAGGCTCACGGGCGCGACCCGCAGCACGGCTGAGAGCATGTCCCAGATGGCGGGCGGCAGGTGCGCGAGCGTGGCGTCGCGCAGCCTGTCGACGAAAGCAGGCGCCTGGGCTTGCAGAGCGGCCGCCAGGGTCGTGACATAGAGGCTGCCGGCGGCAAGCGACGCCGTGCCGTCGACGATGAGAGAGATGAAGCCTCCAGCGAGGAGCAGAAGGCCAAGGAGGCGAATCAAGAAACGGAGCATGGCCAATTTTGGCGCAGTTTCGAGCTCGTTTCCATAGGGAATTTGCCGCTCGCCGGAAGCCTATGCGAAAGCTGTTGCGCTCGGGCGCGGTGCGCCTATAGTGCGCGCGCTGAGGAGGGGTGGCCGAGTGGTTGAAGGCGCACGCCTGGAAAGTGTGTATACGGGAAACCGTATCGCGGGTTCGAATCCCGCCTCCTCCGCCATTTCGGTCCTTGAATGGGCACTGAATTTACGCCGTTTTTCGCTGTGAGCGTTTGGAGCAGCCGGGACTTTGATCCGATGATGCGAACTTCGCCCTCATACACCTCGACACGCTGCGCCAGCGCGCGCAGGTGATCGCGGCGATAACCGCCGCCCTCGAGCCGGATGTGCTGGCGCGCGGTTTCAGCAAACTTGTGCAGCATTTGCAACGTGACAGCCTGGCCGCCGGAGTTTTCCAACATGGTCTGCGCCCGTTCCGCATCGGCCTTGGCCTGATCGCGCATGGCCTTGAGCCCGTCGATGCGGTCCTCGAGCGCCGGGTCGCCGTCGGGCGGATGCAAGCGTATCAGGCAAGGCCATACCACGCTCCTCGGCCGGCCCCGTGCAAGGTCAGATGGCCTTGCTCGACCAGCGCTTTCAGATGGTCCTTGACGGTGTTACGGCTGGCGCCGCTGACCCTCGCAGCCTCGGCCACCGTGACTCGTCCGTGTTCTCGCGCCACCTCCAGGATCAGCACCGACAGTTCCGGCAGCGCGGCGAGCATGACCCGCTCGCGCTCCATCTTCTTTTCCAAGCGCCGCTTCTGGCTCTGCAAGGCGCGTAGGAAGAACTCCAGCCAGGGGCCCCAGTCCGGCGCGTCCGTGCGGATTGTCCCCTGCGTCCGCCTGAGCGACAGGTAATAGCCCTCTTTGCTCTGCTCGATCAGGCTTTCCAGAGAGCTGTAGGGCACATAAGCATACCCTGCCCGCAGGAGCATCAGCGTCGTCAGGATGCGCGAGAGCCGGCCGTTGCCGTCCTGAAAGGGATGAATCTCCAAGAACACCACCACAAAGACCGCGATGACCAGGAGCGGATGCAGGCTCCTGTCCTTCTCCTTCCCGGCTGCCCATTCGACGAGCTCGGCCATCCGGCGCGGCGTGTCGAAGGGCGTGGCGGTCTCGAACACCACGCCAAGGCTCTCGCCTTCTTCGTCGAAGGCCTCGACGTGATTGGGAAGCGTCTTGTACGAGCCGCGATGCCGCTCGTCCTTGGTCGAATGGGCCAGCAGGTCGCGATGGAGCTGACGGATATGATTCTCCGTCAGCGGGATCGCGTCATAGGCGGAAAAGACCGTCTCCATCGCCTCGGCGTAGCCGGCGACCTCCTGCTCATCGCGCGTGGTGAACGAGCCGATCCGGATGTTCGCCAAAAGCTTCTCGACCTCCCGATCGCTCAGCCGGGCGCCCTCGATGCGGGTGGAGGAGCCGATGCTCTCGACGGTGGCGACGCGGCGCAGGCCGGACAAACGCTCCAGCGCGATCCGGCCGATCGCCCGCCAGGCGCCCTTGAACTCGTCGATCTCGGCGATCAGCGACAGGATTTCGGGCGTGATGCGAAGCGTCGTAGCGTTGAGCGTCATGCCGTTATGCCATCTGTTTCCACCCGATTATTATGGT
>DASPSI010000116.1:0-22729 GCA_035624015.1 Methylocystis sp. | reverse complement strand
TAGGCAACTTGTTTTGTCATAAGCGATTCGTAGGCTCTGCCTATGTCGAGAGATGTGTAATTCACTTGCGCGCTACTACAACCAACCAAGATGGCCGCATTGATTATCGTGACCGCATGCGGTGTAATTCTATTTTTGCGCTCAGCCCATCGCATGATGCCATCCCCAATTTTTGTAGCTCTATGATGTTCGAGCGGTCGAGCCGATATCGAGTCTACGATGCTGTAGCTTCGTTTGATCGGCAACTAAGCACAAGCGACGGTGGGAGTCTGTAACCAATTTGCCACACTTCAACAAAAAGGTAACGAATATGTCTCCTTCGAGACACTGCAGGTTCACCGGCTTCACCGAGAGGCCAAGCGTCAGGTCCAGCGTATCGAAGAGGGGGGTGGTGACCTTCGCCATTTGGAAAGCGACGTAGCGGGCATCGCTGACGAGGTCCTTGCCGATCTTGATCCGCTTCTCCTTGAGCGTCGTGAGCGACCAATCATCGATCGGCTACGGCGTCGAAAGAGCGGCACCAGAGCCGCCTCGAATTTATCGCCCCTTCGCCTTTTTTTTTGGCCAGTCGCTCGCAAGTTCCGCGCTCCTTGTGGAAGGCCAAAACATTCTCGGCGACCAGCGCCACGTTGTCAAAAAAATCGCAGCCTTCTTTGCGGCGCGCGCGCGGGCGGAGTATAGCGAGGCGCATGAGCGAAGATAAACCGAAACGTCAGCGATCCCCAAAGTCAGGCGGCGAGCGGCCGATGCGCCCCCACCGCGGCGCGCCCGGCGCCGATGAGCCCAAAAACGAAAGATTCAAAGCCGGCCCCCGGTCCAAGGCGAAGAGTTCAGGCGGCGAGAGGCCCAGCAAGTGGCGATCCGAAAAAACCACCCCTCCCGCCCCGCAAGAAAAACCCCACCCCGGCGAGCGCATCGCCAAGGTCATGGCGCGCGCGGGGGCCTGCTCGCGGCGCGACGCCGAGCAGTGGATCGCGGAGGGGCGCGTCGCCGTCAACGGGCGCACGCTCACGAGCCCCGCCTTCAACGTCAGCGAAGGCGATTCCATCACCGTCGACGGCGCCCCGCTCGCCGAGCGCGAGCGCACGCGGCTGTTCCTGTTCCACAAGCCCGAAGGTCTCGTCAGCAGCGCCAGGGATCCCGAGGGGCGCGAGACAGTGTTCGCCTATATCGCCGAGCGCCGGCCCGATCTCCCGCGGCTCGTCAGCATCGGCCGGCTCGACATCAACACGGAAGGCCTGCTGCTGCTGTCTAACGACGGCTCGCTCGCGCGCGTCCTGGAATTGCCGGCGACGGGCTGGACGCGGCGCTATCGCGTGCGCGTGCATGGCGAGGTCGATCAGGCCTTGCTCGACGAGCTCGCCAAGGGCGTGACCGTCGACGACGTTACATATGCGCCGATCGACGCCCGGCTCGACCGCGTTCAAGGGGCGAACGCCTGGATCACGATGAGCCTCAGCGAAGGCAAGAATCGCGAGATCAAGCGCGTGCTGGAGCATCTCGGCATCGACGTGGCGCGCCTCATCCGCGTGTCCTACGGGCCGTTCCAGCTCGGCGACATGCCCGAGGGCGCGATAGAAGAAGTGCGGCTGAAAACCTTGCGTGAGCAGTTGGGCAAGGGACTGGCCGAGCTTGCCGGCGTCGATTTCTCCTCGCCCCTGCGCGAGACGCCGACGGCGACCGAGCGTGAAGCGACGCGGGTCGCGGTGGAAAATCGCCCGAGAAAACATGTGTCGGCGATGCGCAAGCAGCGCGCCGCGGCCGAGGCGGAAGCGCCGCGCGCGCGCATCGAGCGCGCGGTGACGGCGGACCGCAAGGGGCGCGCGGTTGCGGTCGAGCGCGTCGTGGCGAAGAAGGCCGAAGGCGCCGCGACGAGTCGTAATGCTCGCAGATTCGAGGCGCTGCGGCGAGAGCAGGAAGGCGAGGCTGCGGCGAAGCGTCCGCCGCGCGAGCGCGGGCCGGAGGCGCAAACGCGCGAGCGCAAGTTCGAACGCCCGCGCCGGCTGCGCGAGGAGGGCGCCGAGACGCCGCGTTTCAAGCGCGAGGGCTTCGAAAGGCCTCGCGCGGAGCAGCGCGACGAGCGGCCGCGCCGGAGCCGAGAGAAGTCGCCCGAGCGCGAGCACGACAGGAAATTCGATCGCCCGCGCCGGCTGCGCGAGGAGGGCGCCGAGACGCCGCGCTTCAAGCGCGAGGGCTTCGAAAGGCCTCGCGAAGAAAGGCGCGGCGAAGGAAGTGGGGGCCGCGAGACGCCGTTCAAGCGTCTTGACGAGAGGAATCTCGATCGTCCGCGCAAGCCGCGCGAGGGCCGGCGCGAGGGCGCGCCGCCGCGGGAGGAGCGCCCGCGCCGAGCTAAGGAGGCGTCGTCGTTCAACCGTGGAGGCGGCAAGGCCTTCGAAGGAGCGCGCAAGGCGCGGCCAGATCGCGACCAAAAGCGCGCGCAAAACGAAGGCCGCCCGCAGCGCGCTGGCGCAAAGGGACCCGGCGGCTCTCGCAGGGGCGGCGGCAAAGGCGCGCGCACCCGTCCGCCACGTGGGTGAGCGCGCGCTCGTTCGTGGCCGTGCGCTGCCCTCGAAGCGGAGCCGGGGCTGCGCCTCGATCTCTTATTTTAGTGGGAAAGGATGCCAAGACGTCTGAACCGATGCCGGCGCGGCGGCCGCATGCGCTCATTGCCGAGCGAAGCTGAACTCACAGCGGCGCACGCCGACCCAATATCCCTCCCCCGAATTGCCGGAGAAATGCGCGGGGACGGAATAGGTGTAAGGAACGCCCGCGCTTGCGCCGCGCACGTTGTAGCCCTTCGTTCCCGTGATCCCTTGGGCGACGAGACTGGCGTCGCCCGCGGGAGAAATGCGTCCGCTGAGCAGCAAGTAGGCCGCCCGCCCCGCTTGCCCATGTTCGGCGCGCAAGGCGCCGTTCTGCACCAGGCCTCCGAAGCGCCAGGAGAAAGGAAGGGCGCCGTCCGACGAAGGGGGACATTGGAGATCGACGCTCCAGCGACCGTCAAAGGGACCCGACGCGAATCCGGAGGACGGAATCAGCAGCCCCGCCGCGATTGCGAGCGTTCGGACTAAAAAAATCTGCGCCATCCAAGCCTCCAAGGACGCATCGCGCGGCTGCGTCGAATTTGCGGGAAAGCCCGCCCCGACATTCGCCCGATGAAGATTATCTGGTCGAGACTATGCGCCGAGCGGCGTCGTCGGGCAAGGCGAGTCGAAATCGGGGCTCGGTCGATCTCGCTCGGGCGATTCGGCCGCCCCGCGTGAGGGCGTCAGCCAATATCGGAGCAAATGACGCGCGCATTTTATTGTGAGACGAAAAAACTCTAGCTGGGCCAGTGTTATGAAGTGTAGAATACTTGCGATTCGGGCGCGCTCGCGTGGTGTCGGAAAGCTAGAGCCGGACTGACGCGGCGGGGCGGCGCCAAGGCTCCTTTTCGCAGGCGGGGGAGCGTTATGCCAATGGATGCGCGCAGAACGGGCGGTTCGCGTTTTGGGGCCGCCGAAACCCTACCTCCTCTCGCCGAAGGAAGACGACGCGCGTTCGACGCGCGAAGCCTGCTGGTCGTGGGCGCCGTCGGCCTGACCGGCGCCGTGACGCTAGGCCTCGCCGGCTTCTCCAGCTCCGCAAAAGCCGTGCCGAGCTTCGCCCGCCAGACCGGCCAGCCCTGCGCCACCTGTCACACGGCCTTTCCCGAGCTGACGCCGATGGGGCGCCGCTTCAAGCTCAACGGCTACACGATCACCGGCGGAACGGAGCCGTGGGAGGCGCCGCCGATCGCGGCCATGGTTCTGCCAACCTTCACCAAGACCAAGGTGCAGGCGGACACGCCGCCGACCAACCCCGACGGCTACCCGATCGCGCATGTCAACGACAATTTCATCATGCAGCAGGCGAGCCTGTTCTATGGCGGCAAAATCTTCGACAATCTCGGCGCCCTGGCTCAGGGCACATATGACAAGGCGTCGCAGCACACCTATCTCGACAACACGGACATCCGTTACACGAACACCTTCAACTTCGGTCCGCTCAATGCGCTTGTCGGATTGAACGCCAACAACGGCCCGACGGTCCAGGACGTTTGGAACACGACGCCGGCCTGGGGCTTCCCTTACGTCGCCGCGACGCTCGCGCCTGCTTTCTCGCCGCCCCTGACCCAGGTTGAAAACGGCTGGGGCGGCCGGACGGTCGGCACGGGCGCCTATGTCTTCCTCAATGACATGCTCTATCTGGAAGGCGCCGCCTATCACAACATGTCGAAAGGCATGCTGGGCACGCTCGGACAGACCTGTCCTTATAATTCCGACTACATTCAGAATGTGAACGCATGGGCGGCGGCAGCCTATCCGGCCGTCCCCGGGCTTCCCTTCCCCGCTTGGCAGCCGTGGAGCCAAAACCCTCAGAATTACAGCCTCGCCTGCTCGTCCAGCTCGCTCGCCTACGCTTCGCCCTATTGGCGCGTCGCCTTGGAGAAGAATTGGGGCGAGCATTCGCTGATGATCGGGGCCTTCGGCTTCTATCCAGAGGTCTTGCCGGGCCGGGTCATGGGCTATGGCGTCGACCACTATCGGGACATCGGCTGGGACGCGCAATATCAATGGATCAACGACGTTCATGCGGTGACCTTGAAGGTCACGCGCATCAGCGAGATGCAGAATCTCGAGGGGACCTTCGCGCAGGGAATCGCCACCCAGTTCATCAATGCGATGGGCATCCTCAACATGTACGGGGTGGCGCCCATCCCCGGCAACGGGCCCTCAAATCCGATCAACTATCTGATGAGCTTCAAGGCGTCGGGAACCTATGTATGGGACCGCACGATCAGCGGCTCCATCGGCTATTTCCATGTCACTGGCTCGCATGACTACTGGCAGTACGGCAACGCGCTATACAACACCTTCCAGACCGGAGCCATCTACTCCAACGGCAACCCCTCCTCCGCCGTCGGCTTGCCGAACAGCGCCGGCCTGATCTTCGACTTCGCTTACATGCCCTTCAGCAAGGGCGGCCCCGAGCTCTGGCCCTGGGCGAACGCCAAGATCGGGCTCTCCTACACGCATTACCTATCGCTCTATGGCGGAACGGCGAACTTCGACGGCAACGGGATCTACTACAACGGCAGCAGCTGGCGGACGCACACGGCGACCGACAACAACACGCTTTTCCTCTATACGTGGGTCGCGTTCTAGCGGAAGAGCCGGCAAGGCGATGGGGCGGAGGGCATCATGAAGGTCGCTTGTCTGAGATTGGCGCTGCTGGCGGCGGTCCTCGCCCTCGCTTCGGCCACGGCGGGCCGCGCGCAAGAACAGGGCGGACGTCAGGCTTTCGAGGCGAAAGTAGTATATTGTAAGACCTGCCACGGCCTCTCCGGCGAGGGCTATCGCGGCTATTACCCTATGCCGCGCCTTGCCGGACAGCAGCCCAAATATCTCGAGAATCAGCTGAGAGCCTTCATCGAGCGCCGGCGCGTGAATCCGGTGATGTTCAACGTCGCGCATGTGCTGACCCCGGCGACGCTCGCGGCGCTCACCGCGCATTTCCACAATCTCAATCCGCCGCCCCTCGGCGGCGCGCCGCGCGACAATGTCGGGCTTGGGCGAACCATCTATGAGCAGGGCCTGCCCGAGGCCAACATCGCCGCCTGCTCCGCCTGCCACGGCCCCGAGGCTAAAGGCCATGAGGAAATCCCGCGCCTCGCCGGGCAGCTCTATCCCTACACCGTGAAGTCGCTGACCTATTGGGGCCGGGAGCGCGGACAAGGCGGCGTGCGGGACGACACTTCCGCGATCATGGTCGTGACGACCCACAATCTCGACGCCGCTCAGATATCCGCCCTCGCGGCCTACCTCGCCTTCCTCAAGTAAAGGCCTTTCGCTCCAAGAGGCGTGGCTCGCATGAATGCGCACACCGCGAGAAGCAGGATCATGAAACGCACGAGCGCGATAGTTGCAGTCGCCGTGATCGCCGCTCTCGCCGCAACGCCGGGGCAGACGCAGGAGCTTCCCGTCCGCAACTGCACTTGGTGTCATGGTCCTTCGGCGCAGGGCTCCGGCGCGGCGCCGCGCATCGCCGGGCAGAGAGAGCAATATCTCGTCAGCCAGCTCCACGCCTTTCACGATCGCAGCCGCGACAATCCCGCCTCGAAGCAATACATGTGGGGCGCGACGGCGCGGCTCAGCCCCGAGATGGCGCGCGACTTCGCGCTCTATTTCTCCTCCTTGCCGGCGGAGGCCGCGGAGGACGGCGACACAGGATTGGCCGCCTTGGGGAAGGTCATCTATGAGCAGGGAGTTCCCGACGCCAACGTCGTCTCCTGCATCGTCTGCCATGGGCCCCGAGGCGAAGGGTTCGAGGCGATTCCGCGCCTCGGCGGGATGTCCCACGGCTATCTCAAGAGCCGGCTCGAGCAGTGGGGGCAGGGCTATCACGCCTCCGCGCGTCCGATGCCCCTCGTCGCGCGCACATTGTCCGCCGACGAAATCGAGGCGCTCGCGTCTTATTTGAGCTTCCTCAAATAAACCATGGCCTCGGCGCCTAAAGATCAACTCCGGGAGCTCGATCGTGAAGACCCTTCGCTTGGCATTCCTGCTATGGCCCGCGCTGCTCGCCGCCGCATCGACGCTGAGCTTCGCCGAAGATCGCCCCCCCGGGCCGCTGCCGAAGCCGCAGCTCGACGCCAAGATCGCCTATTGCAAGACCTGCCATGGGCTTTCGGGACAGGGTTTCCGCGGCGCCTACCCCATGCCGCGCCTCGCCGGTCAGCAGCCCGAATATTTAGAGGAGCAGCTGCGCGCCTTCATCGAGCGCCGGCGCCTCCACCCGTTGATGCAAAACGTGGCGCGGGCGCTCAATCCCGCGACGCTCTCGGCGATCGCCGCGCATTTCAAGGAGCTCAATCCCAAGCCGCTCGGCGGCGCTCCGAAGGATCTCATCGCAGCTGGCAAGAAGATTTATGAGGAGGGCGTTCCCGAGAAGCAGATCGCGCCCTGCGCGTCCTGTCACGGACCCGACGCCAGGGGCGACGGCGCCATGCCGAGACTGGCGGGGCAGCTCCATGACTACACGACGCAGACGCTCGCGAGTTGGAGCAAGGAGAGGGGACAAGATCCCTTGAAGCCGGACTCGTCCGCGATCATGCAGCCGATCGCGCAGGGGTTGACCCACGAGCAGGCTGCGGCCGTGGCCGCCTATCTCGGCTCGTTGGAATGAGGCGCCGCGAGAGGCCGGCGCGCTTCTCGTCGCGCCAAGGCCGTCCCGTCCGCGGGAAGAACACGCAAAGCCGGCGGCGCTTTAAACCGGCCCTCTCGCTCTTAGATCATTCGTCGGATTGGCGGGTTAGCACGCGGATAAGCTAGCTTGTGAATCCGATAGGAAAGATAGTAAATAAGGAGCGAGGGCAGCGCCGTTGACCAAGGAGCGATCATGAGCGAAGACTGGGAACATCAGATCCGCGTCAATCTCAGCGACGAGAACGCGGCGATCGCGCGGAACAACCCTGCTGACGAGGCGTTGAGCCCGCTCGGCGAGATCCTTGCGCGCCATCATGCGCAGCTCAAGAACCAGTTCGACGCCTTTGCGGAATATGTCTCTGAGGCCGAAAAGCGGGGCGTGGAGCATTTTCCGCTCTACAAATGGACCAAGGCGACGATCGAGAATCCGGAGAAGAAGGCGAAGCATCTCAAATCCTTCTCAGTGCACGTCAAAGGCGAGGAGGTCTATCCCAAGGCGATCGCCGACGCGCTGGAGGCCGATTTGCAGCCGCTCGCAGAGCGCGGCCTGATCGCGAAGCTCTCCAAGCACGACACCAATCCCGCGAACAATCCGCAGGCGCCCGCCCATTTGCGTTGAAGAGCGCGGTCGCGAACATTTGCGCTGGCGGCTGCGCCAGGGTTTGATCCGGGCGGACGTCGGCCCAGGTCTGCGCCGCGAGAGGAGAGCGAAGTGAGCCGACGCAAAGTTGGAGCCAGGCTCATCCTTGTATGCCTTGCGCTGCCGTTCGGGGCGACGTGCGCGCGAGCCGCCGCCGTCGAGATCGACGGCGACGACATCGGCGGCGTCGTGACGAGCCACGTCGGGCCTGAGGCCGGCGTCTGGGTTATTGCGGAAACCGCCGATCTCGGCACGCGCTACGCCAAGATCGTCGTCACCGACGAGCAGGGCCGCTACGTCATTCCCGATCTGCCCAAGGCCAAATACAGGATCTGGGTACGCGGCTACGGTCTCATGGACTCGCCAAAGGTTGCGGCCGAGCCCGGACAGGTCGTCGATCTCGCCGCCGTCGTCGCGCCGAGCCTTTCCGCCGCCGCGCAGTATTACCCGCCGATCTATTGGTACGCGATGCTCAAGGTTCCGGGGCGGGAAAAATTTCCCGGAACGGGCCCCGCTGGCAATGGCGCGCCCGACGTCTTCAAGACCCAGGAGCAATGGCTCGATGTCGTCAAAACCAACGGCTGCGTGACCTGTCACGCCATTGGCAATGTCGCAACGCGCACGATCCCGCCGGCGCTCGGCCACTTCAATTCCTCCGTCGACGCGTGGCGGCGCCGACTGCAGTCGGGTCAGGGCGGCATGGCGATGACCAACGCCATCAGCCGCCTCGACTCCGCCGAGGGCGGGCAGCTCGCGCTTTTCGCCGATTGGACGGACCGCATCGCCAAAGGCGAGCTGCCCCATGAGACGCCGCCGCGTCCCGTCGGCGCCGAGCGCAATCTCGTCGTCACCGTGCGCGACTGGGCCGACCCGAAGCATTACCTCCACGATCTTGCGCTGACCGACAAGCGCAGTCCGACGGTCAACGCCAACGGAAAAATCTATGGCGCGACGGAGCTCGGCAGCGACGACGTCCCCGTTCTCGATCCTGTCCGCAACACGAAATCGCTCCTGCCCGCCCAGCTAAAGGACCCCAATGCGCCGAGCTCGCTCCTCGCCAATCCGGTGATCGAGCCCTCGCCCTATTTCGGCAAGGAAGCGATTTGGAACAGCCGCTTCAACGCGCATACGCCGACGATGGATGGCGAGGGACGCGTCTATTTCGCGGCGCAGACGCGCGCGCCCAAGGACGTCCCAGACTATTGCGGCCCCAGTTCGCCCATCCGCTCGGCGCAGCTGTGGCCGCTCGCGACCAAGCCCGACGGTTTCTCCGGCAACGCGCGACAGGTTTCGGTCTATGATCCCAAAACGGGGAAGTGGTCGTTCATCGACACTTGCTTCGGCTCGCATCACCTTAATTTCGCGGGCGACGCGGACGACACGCTGTTTCTGAACATCCCGACGACCGGCGAGCAGTCGATCCTCGGCTGGGTCAACACCAGGAAATATTGGGCGACGGGCGACGCGGCGCAGGCGCAAGGCTGGACGCCGCTCGTCGTCGACACGATCGGCGACGGCAGGCGCAGCAAGGAGTTCAACCAGCCCGGCCAGCCTGTCGATCCCGCGAAGGACACGCGCGTCCCGTTCGGGCTCTACAGCGTGTCCTGGAGTCCTGCCGACGGGTCGATCTGGGGCTCGCATCTGACCTTCCCCGGCTATGCGGTGCGCGTGGCGCTCGGCGCCAATCCGCCCGAAACGGCGTTGACCGAGGTCCATAAGATTCCGCTGCCGGGCTATGGGCTGCGCGGGGCCGACGTGGACGGCGACGGCGTGTTCTGGGGCGCTCTCGCGAGCGGCCATCTCGCGAGCTTCGATCGCCGCAAGTGCAAGGGCCTGCTCAACGGGCCCGGCGCCGAGAAGGGCGAGAAATGCCCCGAGGGGTGGTCGTTCTACCCGCTTCCTGGACCGGGCTTCGCCGGCGCGCCGGGCTCCGCCGAGTCGCCCTATTACGCCTGGGTCGATCGCTTCGGCATTTTGGGGCTCGGGTCCAACACGCCCTTCGCCACGGGCAATGAGTCCGACTCGCTGCACGCGCTCGTCGGCGGCCGCTTCGTTGAGCTTCGCGTGCCCTATCCGATGGGTTTTTACGCCAAGGGAATCGACGGGCGCATCGACGATCCCGCCGCCGGCTGGAAGGGGCGCGGATTGTGGGCGACCTCCGGCAGCCGCGCGCCTTTCCACACAGAGGCGATCGACGCGCCGGCGCCCGGCGCGCCGGGGCAGACGCCGCAGTCTTACGCCAGCCCGCTCGTGGTCAATTTCCAGCTGCGGCCAGATCCGCTGGCGCATTGAGCGTCCGTGGGCTCGCCAGGAGCGGGCGAATAGGGTAGCGAGCCTATAGGAAACTGGAGGCCGTGATGGAGCTCAGCTTGCGTATGGCGACGATTTGCGCGTCGACCGTTGCGGGCCTGCTGGGGGCGCAAGGCGTTGCGGCCGAGGGACAGAAGGCGCTCCTCGGCGCTGCGGCCTATGGCGACTGGCGCGCCGACGCGCCGGGCGTTTTGCGCAGGATCACGCCCGAGGATATGCCTGCGCCCTATGCCGGCGAGGTCGCAGCTTCCGGCCCCAAGGTCGTCCCGCGGCCGGATGCAGCCTGGCCGAAGGCGCCGGAAGGCTTCTCGGTCAGCCTCTTCGCTTCGGGCCTCAAGGGGCCCCGGGTTATCCGGCCGGCGCCCAACGGCGACATATTCGTCGCCGAGAGCTACGGGGGACGAGTCCGCGGCTTTCGAATGGAGAACGGAGCGCTTGCGCGCACGGAGGTGTTCGCGTCGGGGCTCGATCAGCCCTACGGGCTGGCCTTCTACCCACTCGGTCCGGAGCCCCAGTGGCTCTATGTCGCGACGACATCGCAGGTCATTCGCTTTCCCTACAAGGCGGGAGAACTCCAGGCTGCGGGGAAGGGCGAGCCGATCGTCAGCGGGCTGCCGACCGGCGGTCATTGGACGCGCGACATCGCCTTCTCGCCGGACGGCAAGACGCTTTACGTCGCGGTCGGCTCCAAATCCAATGTCGCCGAGGGTCATGCGCGGCCCTCCGCGGCGGAGACAGACGCGTTGGAAATGGCGGACGGTCCCGGCGCGGCCCCCGGCCCGGAGCGCTACCGCGCCGACGTTCTGACCTTCGATCCCGGGGGAGGACACAAGCGCGTCCACGCGACGGGCCTGCGCAATTGCTCGGGGCTCGCGATACGTCCCGGCACGGACGAGCTTTGGTGCGTCGTCAACGAGCGCGACATGCTCGGCGACGACCTGCCGCCGGATTACGTGACGCACGTCAAGCCCGGCGGCTTCTATGGCTGGCCTTGGTATTACATCGGCGCTCACGAGGATCCGCGCCATGCGGGCGAGCGCCCGGACCTCGCCGCAAAGGTCGTGACGCCGGACGTGCTGATTCAGCCGCATTCGGCGCCGCTGCAGCTGGCGTTCTACGAGGGGTCGCAGTTTCCGGCGTCCTACAAGGGCGACGCCTTCATCGCGCTGCACGGCTCCTGGAACCGCTCCAAGCGCACCGGCTACAAGGTCGTGCGCCTGCGCTTCAAGAACGGCGCTCCTACTGGCGAGTACGAGGATTTCTTGACCGGCTTCGTCGTCGGCGACAATGACCGGCAGGTCTGGGGTCGTCCGGTCGGCGTGACCGTTGCGCCCGATGGCTCGCTGCTCGTCTCCGAAGACGGCAATGGCGCGATCTGGCGCGTCGCGTTCGACAAGAAATGACGGCGCGCGCGGGAGCGCGCGCCGCCGGGCGCCGAGGCGTCAGGGCCTCACCCAAACGCCGGGCCGCCAACTCCAGCGATGCTCGTCCCAGCCCCAGTGTCCGCGCACCCAGAAGTGCTCGGGCGACGGGCGCGGCGGCTGGGTCTCGACGATCGCCGCCGGCATCGCCGGCACGGCGCCTTCGACGTAATGGCCGGCGACCCAGAGCCAGCCGGCGCCGCGCCACACCCAATGCCCCGGAACCCAGGCCACGCCCACGCGCGGCGGCGCGGGAACGATCTCGACGATGGGCGCCGGCATCGCGCGCTCGACAACGACGCCTTGCGCCAGGGCGGCGCTGCTGGCCGCCGCCGCGAGAAGCAGCGCGAGGCCGAATGGCGCGAGGGCCGCGCCGCGAGAGAGGATTTGCATGCGATTCTCCTCGATTTAGTGGTCGCGCTTACCGGTGATGCCCGTGGTGTCCGCCGCCGTGGCCATGCCCGCCCCAGCCGTGATGGCCCCAGCCGTGATGGCCCCAGCCCCGGCGCCAGCCGTGACGCCAGCCCCAGCCGCCATGCCAGTGGCGCGGACCCCAGCCGCCGCCGCAGTGGGCGTACCACCCCCAGCCATGCCAACCGTTGCGCCAGCACCCGCAGCCGTAGTGCGCCTGTTCTACGACGCCTTGGTCGTCGAGCACGCTCGCCGCTAAGCCCGATTGCACGGGCGCTGCGGCGGCGGGGGCCGGGGCCAGGCTCAGGGAAGCGAACATTCCCGCGGCGCTAATCGCCGCCACTGCAAATTTGTTCATGACTTCTCCTCCGGTTGCGTCGGCCCGAGGGCGGGCCGCCCGCATCGCCGACAAGCGTTCGACGACGGAGGGAGATTGGCGCGCCCCGCCTGAATGCGGCTTGAAGCGGGGATTCAGGTGAAGTTCAGGAAAACAAGGGCGCGTCCGCTCTCCTCGCTTGCGGGGAGAGGGTTAGGGTGAGGAGCTTGGGGGAGGTCGAGAGCGGGAAAGAAAGGTGCAACTAATATGCTGTCACCCTAATACAAATTTCCGTCGGAATCGGTGAGAAAGTTCCCGACATAATAGTTGCCGTTCTTACTCTGCACATAAAAGCTATCAGTCATGACAACTCTCCTTTTCGCGGTCTTCAGAAGGTGGCGAGCTAAGCGGAATCATATTCTAAGAGATAATATTCGCCATAAATCTTATACGTCCTGGCAACGCTCGCAGCGTATGTGGACAGCCTTAGGTTTGGTCTTTGAAGAGCATCATTCAAATCTGACAAGAATTGGACACTATTGAATTCATTAGTTTGATCTAGTTTAATGCGCACGATTGCAAAAACATAAATGCCGCTTGTCCCCAGAATCTCCTCAGCTAAATCTACAACGCAAACCTTATAAGGAGAAGGCGCGCAGCCTGTCTCGACTGAGACAATAATAGAAGCCGGTATTAATTCGGCAAACTGTGGGTAAATATGCATAGAGACAAGCATAAAGCTGCAGATCAGCAATGAAAACACGCTGGCCGCAAGAGTCATTCCTCGACCAAGCAAGCTTTGAACAATTTTCCAGATCCTAAATTCGATGTAACCAACGATGGTTAACATGACCACAAGAGAAAGATGATGTGGAGCAAGCCTTAGGAACAGTACGGACAAAAACAGCTTTGTAGTGAAGTACAAACTCGCCACGACCATGGCGACAACGCACACGGTAGCGCTCAAACGTGTCATGCCGCCCGATTTTTCAAAAGGCTTATAAGTCACTACAGTTTCCTTCCGATTCTTCGACAACGCCTGACAACGCCTGCGTTACGGTGACAGCATATCAATTGCAAAATTCGAGTGGTCCGCCTGCATAGCGCGCCTGCCCTGCGCCGACCGGCCGTCTTCGAACGCTCGGGCCAATCCCCTGGCCCCTCACCCCAGCCCTCTCCCCGCAAGCGGGGAGAGGGAGCAGGCGCGCCCTCACTCGCTCCCTTTATCCCCAAGCTTGACGTTCAAATCGGCGAAAGGCCCGTCCTTGGCCTCTTCCGGCGCCGGCTCGACGAAGGTCGCGCCCGGGCTGCGCGGATAAGGATCGAGCCCGAGCGTCAAAAACTCCGAAACGAGCGCGCCGAGATCGATCGTCCCGTCGATGACGGGGTCCGGCGCGTCCTCGCCAGATTCGTCATAGAGCGCCTCCTCGTCGCGCGATTTCCGCGCGCGGTGCGAGGCGTCGTGCGGCGGGGCGAATGTCGTCTCGATCGGCTCCTCGATTTCAGCGTCGAACTCCTCGAGCGTCACGACGCAGGTCTGCCGAACTTTTGCATGCAGGCGTCCGGTCACGGCCAGCCCATCGGCGCCCCTGCGGCGCACGGAGAGATGCGCCTCGAGCGCCTCGACCGCGACGAGACCGTTCGCACGCGCGAGCGCCGCGCGTTCCGCCTCATTGGGGCGAAGCGTCACGTCGAGACCCTCCGGCGGCACGCTCGTCGCCACGAGCGGTTTCGAGAAGGCTTTCGCTTCGCTCATGGCGGGACTCTAAAGATGCTTGTGCGCGCCGTCGCAGAGCGGCTCGTTCTTGCTCGCCTTGCAGCCGCAGAAGAACGCCTTGCCGGATTCGGTTGGCGCATAGGGCACGGGCGCGATGTCGGTGCCCTTGTGCGCGCCGTCGCAGAACGGCTGATTCGCGCTGCGCCCGCAGGCGCACCAATAATAGACCTTCCCCGCCTCGACCTCGACCGGCATGGATTTCTTCTGATAAACGACGCGTTCGCTCATTTGCCCTTCCTTGGCTGTCAGACGCCGACTGGCGTGTCCATGAGATAGTGCTCGGCCTCCAAGGCCGCCATGCAGCCGAGGCCCGCCGCGGTCACCGCCTGGCGATAGACCTCGTCCGCCACGTCGCCGGCGGCGAAGACGCCTGGAATGCTCGTGCGCGTCGTGCCGGGCTCGACGACGATATAGCCCGAGGGCTTGAGCGCAATCTGCCCTCGGAAGAGCTCCGACGCCGGACTGTGGCCGATGGCGACGAAGACGCCGTCGGCCTCGAGCGTCCGCAGGGCGCCGGTCGAGACGTTCTTCGCGCGCGCATGGGTGACCGAAAGCGGATTCTCGTCGCCGCCGATTTCCTCGATCACATGATCGAACAGGATCTCGATATTCTCCTGGCGGCGCAGCCGCTCCTGGAGCACGCGCTCGGCGCGGAAGGAGTCGCGGCGGTGGACGATCGTCACATGCGAGGCGATGTTCGAAAGGTAGAGCGCCTCCTCGACCGCCGTGTTGCCGCCGCCGACCACGACCACCCTTTTGCCGC
Organism: Methylocystis sp.; assembly: GCA_035624015.1. GTDB lineage: Bacteria > Pseudomonadota > Alphaproteobacteria > Rhizobiales > Beijerinckiaceae > Methylocystis. The sequence continues at coordinate 7,865 of DASPSI010000116.1, read as the reverse complement.
GGAAGAAAAAGCCGTCGCAGGTGGCGCAGGCCGAGACGCCGAAGCCTTTGAACTTCTCTTCGCTCGGCAGGCCGAGCCAGCGCGCCTTGGCGCCCGTCGCGATGATGAGCGCGTCGCAAGTATAGAGCCGGCCGGAGTCGCCGAGAAGCTCGAATGGCCGCTTGCCGAGGCGCGCCTCTACGATATGGTCTGAGATGAGCTTCGCGCCGACGTGCTCGGCCTGGAGCCGCATCTGCTCCATGAGCCAGGGGCCCTGGATCGTCTCGGCGAAGCCCGGATAGTTCTCGACGTCGGTCGTGATCATGAGCTGGCCGCCTTGCTCGAAGCCGGCGACGAGCACGGGCTCCAGCATGGCGCGGGCGGCGTAGATCGCGCCCGTGTAACCCGCCGGCCCGGAGCCGACGACGATAACGCGCGAATGGAGTGAGGGGGAGCTGGTCATGGCGGGGGTGTATTAGCGGCGGAAGCGGGGCGGCGCAAATGGGGCGGTGTGGGGCGCCGGCCTTTTTCGTGCGCGACCAACACGCGCAACTCGCGTAATAAATGTAACTAGCGCTTTTGGCGCAAAAAGCGTATATGCGCTGAGCGGAAAGGATTTACGACTATGGTTGCGACAGTTCCCGCCTCGGAGTTCACCCGCAATTTCGGCCATTATCGAATGGTCGCGCAACGCGAGGCGGTTGCGGTGTCGAGCCACGGGCGGATCGCGGGGTATTTCGTTCGGCCAGAGGAATATGAGGAGTATCTGCGCCTCAAGGGTCATCGGCGTAGCTTCGCCACCCGCGAGCTTTCCAACGAGGAGGTTGAAGCGATCGCCGCGTCGCGCGTCGACCCAAAGCATGATCATCTCAACGCCCTGATGGATGACGAATAGTTCATATGACCATTCCGGCCCCCGAAGCGGGCCTCGTAATTTCTTACGCCTATTTCTGGCGCGACGAGCACCTGGCCGGCCGACAGGAGGGGATCAAAGACCGTCCGAGCGTCGCGGTTCTGGTCGTGGAACGTAAGGGCGGCGAGCTTCCGATCGTGACGGTTCTGCCGATCACGCGCAGTCCTCCGAGAGAACCCGAAACCGCCGTCGAAATTCCGGCGCGGATAAAAAGCCACCTCGGCCTCGATGACGAGCGCTCCTGGATCATCGTCAGCGAGGGCAACCAATTCACCTGGCCCGGCTTCGATCTGCGCAAACGGCCAGGCTCGGACAGATACGACTACGGCATTCTGCCCGGACGCTTTTTCGATCAAGTGGTGACAGCGTTCTTGCGCTGGGACGGCAGAGGCGTGAAGCGGAGAATTTTGAGGGATTGAGCTCTCCACTTTCGCGCCGGGTTTTAGCGCCAAAAAGGGTTGTGAAATCAATGGCGCTGGTTTGGAACGAAAACTGTGATTTATGCGCGCTCTTGCGCCGAAGGGGCCTTGCAATGGCAACGGTAGGACCCCACTAGTAACCCACGCAGCGCAAGTCAAAGCCGCATAAAGCACCATTATGGTGCCGCTCCGCGCCCCGCATCCCCCGCCAGCGCCTCACGCAGCACCAGCGCGATGTGTCGTGCGCGGGGGCCGCTGCCGTGCTCGATCTGGCAGCGGCAGGAGACCCCATTCGCAATCGGCGGCGTGTCTTCGGGCGCCGCGCGCACCGCCGGCAGCAGCGAGAGTTCCGCCATCCGCATCGAAACGTCGTAATGCTCCGCTTCGAACCCAAAGCTCCCAAATTTTGCGCCATGCGTCGGGCGCGGGAGCGCCGATCAGGCCAGCGGACGGCCGCTCTCGTCGAACTTGAGCTCCCGCTCTTCGTCCTCGCCCTCGGGCAGCAGGACCGCGCGCTTCAAGGCGCCTTCGCTCGCATATTCGTAACGGTGGAAGGACACGCGCTCGCCATAGACAATCTTGTCGAAGCCTTGCAGGCGGCCGGCCTCGTCGAAAAAGGCGATGAAATAGGTGTTTCGATTTTTGATCGCTTCGGGCTCGATCTCCGAGATCAGCTTTAGCGGCAGCGCGACGCCAGTCGTCGAGGCGAAGTAGCGCCGCGTGAAGTCCCCATCATCCGTCGCGTTCATGGCGCGCTCTCCTCAAGCTTGGCGAAAATTGGCTCGATCTGGCTTGATGTCGATGAGCGGCGTGCCGTCGACGCAATCGAGGCCGCGCACCAGCAGCGTCGCGCCCTCGATTCCCTCCAACCTGACGATGGAGGTCCCGATCGGGTTCGGCCGCACGGGCGAGCGCAGCGCGAAAGTTCCGCGTGGGACCGGATCCTGGCGCGCGCATTGGCGCACGAGATCGCGGCGCGCGAGATGCAGCCAGTAAATCGCCTCGAGGCGCTCGAAACGCTCGACGCCGTCGAGCGCCGCGGTCCAGGGCTCGAACAAGGTTATGCGGCACAGCGGGCCCCGCTCGTCGCCCTGCCGCGGGCAAGCCATGCGCGATTTCCACGGCGTCTCGATCCTGCCGATGAAGACGAGACCGGCATCCGTCGCCGCCGCCCAGGGAACGGCGACTTCTCCCGTCCGCATGTCGCCTTCGTTTTGCATGCGTTGCGTCTCGGAGCGGGCTGACGAGAAGATCATGGCGCCGGTTTGAACCCCTGCTCGATAAAGATCGCGCGCGCTTCGGGGCTGCGCAAGAAGGCGAGAAATTTCGCCGTGGCGTCGCCCTTGGCCGAAGCCGTCACTGCGATGGGATAGACGATCGGCGGATGCGAGTCTTCAGGAAAGACCGCAACGATCTTGACCTTGGGCTCAGATTTGGCGTCGGTCGCATAGACGATTCCGAGCGTGGCCTCCTCCAGCGCGACGAAGGCGAGGGCCGCGCGCACATTGTCGGTGAAGGCGAAATGCGGCTCGGCGATCTCCCACAGGCCGAGCTTCGTCAGCGCCGCCTTGGCGTATTGCCCCACCGGCACAGAAGCTACGTCGCCGGTCGCGATCCGCCCCGGCCCGATCGCCGCCGAGAGCCCTTCTTTTGTCAGCGCGACGTGGTCGATCTTAGAAGATTTGGGCGCGACGAGCACGAGCGTGTTGCCGAGAAGATTCGCGCGCGACTTGGGGTCGATGAGGTTGCGGCTTGCCAAATAATCCATCGACGCCGCGTCGGCGGAAAAGAAGAGATCGGCGGGCGCGCCGGCCTCGATCTGCTTCGCCAGCGTCAGCGAGCCCGCGTAGCTGAGCTTCGCCTCGACCCCGGTCCTGGCTTTATACGCGGCGGCTGCGCCGTCAAGCGCGTTCTTGAGGCTCGCCGCCGCGAAGACGGTGACTGTTGTCGGGGCTGCAGGCGCAGGGTCCTTCGCGAAAGCGAGCGTGAGGGAGAGCGCCAGACACAGCCCGGCCAGTGCGGCGCGAAGCTTGAACATCGTTCCACTCCAGTGTGAAAAAGGATCGCGGCCGCATCTTATCAGCACCAGCGCCGGAAATTTCGCCTAACCATGCATAAATATGCGGCAGAGGCGACGCTTGAAACGCTGTTTTTTCGGGATGCGCGGGAGACCCGCATGTTTGCGAGCGCAAAATCCTGCTATTTTTCCGGAGACCCTGTAGCGCACGAGGCGGCGAAGTCGAAGGATGTCGGAGTTTTTCACGACGCGAGAGCTGGCGCAGCTGCTGCGCGTCAAGGAGCGCAAGATTTACGACCTGGTGAGCACCGGCGCGCTGCCCGTGCGCCGCGTCACCGGCAAGCTGCTGTTTCCGAAGCAGGAAATCGACAGTTGGATAGCGGCGAACGGCGCGGGCGCGAGCGAGCGCCCGGCGGAGGCGGCGCCGCCTTCCATCGTGGCCGGAGGGCATGATCCGCTGCTCGAATGGGCGTTGCGCGAATCGCGCTCCGGCCTCGCCGCGCTGATGGACGGCGCGCTCGACGGCCTCGCGCGCATGGAGCAGAACGCCTGCATCGCCGCCGGCCTGCATATCCCGGAGCCGAAACTGCACGAGTGGAATGTGTCGGCGGTCAGGGAATCGTTTGGTGGCGCGCCGGTCGTGCTGATCGAGTGGGCGAAGCGCACCCGTGGCCTGATGTACCGCAAGGATTTGAAGCGGGGAGTCTCCACGCTCAAAGACCTGGGCGCCGCGCGTTTTCTTTCACGCCAGCCCGAGGCGGGCAGCGAGCTGGTGCTCTCGGCGCTGCTGCGGCGCGAGGGGCTCAAGAAGAGCGATCTCAATCTCGTCGCGGCGATTGAGCGCTCGGAGACTGATCTCGCCATGGCGATCGCCGCGGGGCGCGCCGACGTGGGGCTTGGCGTCGAGGCCGCCGCGAGACAGCTTCAGCTCGAATTTTCGCCGATAATCGTCGAGCGCTTCGATCTGCTCGTCTGGCGCAAGGCCTATTTCGATCCCCCCATGCAGAAGCTCATGCGCTTTTGCGCGAGCGACGCCTTTCGCGACCGAGCGCAGGCTTACGGCGGCTATGACGTCGCTAACTTCGGCGCCGTTCATTTCAACGGGCCGTGACGAGCCGCCGGAGACCATCGCCTTGGCGGCTCGGCGTCAAAGTCAGGCGACGGCGACCATCACATCGGACGACTTGATGATGGCCTTGACCTTGCCGCCCGCCTTCAACCCGAGCTCATCGACGGCTTCATTGGTGATGGACGCGGTGACCGTCGCGCCGTTTACGTCGATCGTCACATGAGAGGTCGTCGAGCCCTTGGTGACGGTCTTGACCACGCCGTCGAGCACGTTGCGCGCGGAAATCTTCATTGGTGTTCTCCCTTGCGAGCCTCGGAATGAGGCTCCGCTTGTCAAAGGAAAGATAGGCGCCCCCTGGCGCGCGCCGCAATATGCGAAAGAAATGCGTTTTTTGCGGGCCTCTTGTACAATTAGTGCAAGAGAGCCCTTTGTTGAGGAAACGGGCGCCGCCGCGAGCGCAGCTGGGGCGCTTTTGCCGCTTCGAGCTTGATATTCGAGAGGCGGAAGAGTCCGCGTCCACCGGCGCGTAGGGGCTGCTCAGTAAGTCTTGTATGGTAGAAACTTGCCGGACATCGTGATCTTCACGCGGTCGCCCTTCGGATTGGGCTCGCGGCCAAGCTCCATCGTGAAGTCGATGGCGCTCATGATGCCGTCGCCGAACTCTTCGTGAATGAGCTCCTTGAGCGTGGTTCCGTAAACATTGATCAGCTCGTGGAAGCGATAGATCAACGGATCTGTTGGAACCGCCGTCGGCAGCGATCCTTTGTAGGGCGGTATTTGCAGCCAGCGCCGCTCTTCCGCCGTCAGGTCGAAAATGGCGCCGATCGTCTCGGCCTGCGCTTCGCTCAGCGTCATCTGGCCGAGGCAGGCCGCCGTAGCCCATTCCTTGCTCAAGCCAACCTTGACGGCGATATCCTCCCACTTGAGATTCTTCGCCACCTTCGCGGCGACGATCTTCTTGGTGACGTCCTCCCTGGACATGATTGTCTCCCTTCGCTCTACACAGCGGCAAGAGACGGACCGAGCCGTTCGCCCCGGTCCGTCGCTGAAAGATGTAGCCGGAATTAAACCTTGGCGAAGCGAGCCGCCTCTTCCGAGCCCTTGGTGGCGTTGCCTTCGCTATAGGAATGCGCGCCGACGCCGGCCAGCTTTCCGCCCTGCACGATCAGATACTCGTTGCGGATCTGGCGCCCGTCGAAATAGCATTCGAGGATTTCACGCACGCCGGCCGCATAGCGCGTCTGCGCTGAGAGCGACGTGCCGGAGATGTGTGGCGTCATGGCGTTATGCGGCATGGTCCGCCAGGGATGATCCTTGGGCGCGGGCTGGGGGAACCAGACGTCGCCGGCATAGCCCGCGAGATGGCCGCTCTCCAGAGCGCGCACGATGGCGTCGCGGTCGCATATCTTGCCGCGCGCCGTGTTCACGATGTAAGCGCCGCGCTTCATCTTCGAGAGCATGCGCTCGTCGAACAAATGCTCGGTCTCGGGATGCAGCGGGCAGTTGATGGTGACGACGTCGCAGACCTTGACCATGTCCTCGACGGTCGGATGCCAATGCAGATTGAGCTCCTTCTCGACCTGCTCCGGCAGCCGGTGACGGTCGAAATAATGCAGATGCACGTCGAAGGGCTTTAGCAGCCGCAGCACCCGCAAACCAATGCGGCCAGCAGCGACCGTGCCGACATGCATGGCCTCGAGATCGTATGAGCGCGAGACGGCGTCGGCGATGTTCCAGCCGCCGTTTCGGATGATCTCGTGCGAAGGAATGAAATTGCGCACGAGCGCCAGGATCGACATGACCACATGCTCGGCCACCGCGTTGCTGTTGCAATAGGTGACTTCGGCGACGGTGACGTTGTGGTTGATGGCGGCCCGCAGGTCGGTATGGTCGGAGCCGATGCCGGCCGTCACGATCATCTTGAGCTTCTTCGCCTTGGCGAAGCGTTCGGCGGTCATGTAGGCCGGCCAAAACGGCTGCGAGATGACGATCTCGGCGTCGGGCAGCTCGCGGTCGAGAACGCTGTCGGCGCCGTCCTTGCTGGAGGTGACGACCAGCTGGTGACCATGCGATTCCAGATATTTGCGCAGCCCGAGCTCGCCCGAGACGCTGCCCAGCAGCACGCCTGGCCTGAAATCGATCGCCTTGGGCGTCGGTAAAGTCTGGCCGTCGGGATAGACCTTGGGCTGCGGCACGTCATCGCGCGCATAGGCGGTCGGGTAGCCGCCGACCGGATCGTCATAGAGCACGCATACAACCTTGGCCATGGGAGTTCCTTCCTGTGGAGACGCTTGAGAGGCAGCGCCCGCCTTTGGCTTTTCGTTCGATCTAGTGTCTTGTTCGAACGGGAACACCCTGGCCTTGGCGGAACGCAGGATCAAATGAATTGAATCAAAGCGGCGATAGGCGCGCTCAATCAATGCACGGAGCAGCGCGCGTTCGCGGGATTTTCGAAGCGCAGACGGCGACAGGATTTGAGCAGCGCGGCGGCGAGCGGCGAGAGCGGCTCGCGGTCGGCGACGACGAGCCCGATCGCCTGCGTATGCGTCGGTTCGATGATGTCTATGCCGACGAGATCGGGCGCGTCGCCGAAGACATTGAAGAACGTGTGCGGCACGATGCTGGCGTAATCGGCGCAGCGCAGATGAGAGCATACGCCCAGAAAGGAGTTGCAGACGATCGACGGCGCGATCGTCACGCCAATGGATTGCGCGATCTTGTCGAGAATGCGCCTGTTCTGCATGTCGCCGCCGAGCAAGCAGAGCTTCTCCTTCGCCGCCTGCGACCAGCTGATCGCATTGGCGCGCGCGAGCGGCTTCTCTCTCTGGGTGACGAAGACATAGCGCTCGTCGTAAAGCGGCGCGCTCTTGACGTTTTCCAGCGGCTCATTCTCAAGATAGGTGACGCCGGCGTCGAGCTCGAAGGCGTCGAGGCCGCGCTGAATCATGCGCGAGGTCAGCGACTGGATATCGATGGCGACCCCGGGATGGGCCGCCGAGAACGGCGCGGTTAAAAAGGCGATCGCCGGCATCGCCGCGGGGACGACGCCGAGACGCAGCACGCCGGTCAGCCCACGCTTGAAGCTCGCGATGTCCTCGCGCATGCTCTCGTAATCAACCAGAATCTGACGCGCCCAGATTAGCGCCTTCTCGCCCTCCGGCGTAAGGCCGATGAAGCGATGGCCGCGGATGACGAGCGGAATGCCGAGATAATCCTCGAGCTTGCGAATGGCGATCGACAGGGTGGGCTGCGTAATGTTGCAGGCCTCCGCCGTGCGCGCAAAATGCTTCTCGCGCGCGAGCGCTGAGAAATAGGAGAGATGACGGATCAGCATATTGCGCTTTCTCCACGCTCATGCACGAGGCTGGCGCCGAAGGTCTCGTCGAGCCAGCGGCGAAAGAAGCGTCTTGCCGCGGCTTCGAGCAGGCCTGCATGGGCTTCGGTCCGGGCGCGCAGCGCGCGCACGTC
>DASPSI010000103.1:0-17800 GCA_035624015.1 Methylocystis sp. | reverse complement strand
CCTCGACATTATCGGCGAGATCCGGAATTACGGTTCCGCCTCGGCGTGCTTTCATCGGGGCGTCACGGACTATCCCGCGATCGGCGATCCCGTGATCCCCGTGAATTCTCATGACCTGTCCCTGATCTTCAACATTTCGGGCGCCGGGGTGATCGAGATCGGCCGCCTCCAGCAGGACAGGTCGATCGGGGCCTATGTCGACGCGAAGGACATGCTGAGCAAGCATTTCGCCGTGCTTGGAACGACCGGAGTCGGCAAGTCCAGCGGCGTCGCCCTGATCCTCCAGGAGACCCTCGCCGCTCTTCCAGAGCTTCGCATTCTCATCTTGGACGTTCACAACGAATATCGCCCCTGCTTCGGGAACAAGGCGCAGGTCCTTAGCCCCCGCAACATGAGGCTCCCCTTCTGGCTGTTCAACTTCGAGGAGATCGTCGATATTTTCTTCGGCGCGCGACCAGGTCTCGAGGATGAGATCGATCTCCTCGCCGAACTTATTCCCCTCGCCAAAGCGAGCTATTCGCAGCTCAGCCAGCCGGCCGGGCGACTCAGCGCGAAGCGCGCGACGCCCACCAACATCCGCTACACTCTCGACATGCCGGTGCCGTACCGCATCGCCGACCTCGTTTCCTTGCTTGACGCCCGGATGGGCAAGCTCGAGAACCGTTCGTCGCGCATGCTCTATCAAAAGCTCATGACGCGCGTCGAGACCGTCAGCACCGACCCGCGTTACGCCTTTATCTTCGAGAAGGCGACCGTCGGCGGCGACACGATGGCGGAAATTTTGGGTTTGATCTTCCGGCAACCCGTGAACGGCTTCCCGATAACCATTTTTCAGCTCGCGGGATTCCCGTCGGAGGTGGTCGACGCCGTAGTCTCCGTGGTTTCGCGGATGGCTTTCGACTTCGGTCTCTGGAGCGACGGCGCCAATCCATTGCTGCTGGTTTGCGAGGAGGCGCACCGCTATGTGTCCGCCGACGCCAGCGTCGGCTTTGCGCCCACGCGGCGAGCGATTTCTCGCATCGCCAAGGAAGGCCGCAAATATGGCGTGTTTTTGGGTCTCGTGAGCCAGAGACCGGCCGAGCTGGACCCCGCCATTCTTTCTCAGTGCTGCACCTTGTTCGCCATGCGCATGACGAATGACCGCGACCAGGAGTTGTTGCGCTCGGCGGTTTCCGACACGGCTGCAGATCTGCTCGCCTTCGTGCCCTCGCTCGGAACCGGGGAGGTCTTCGCCTTCGGCGAGGGGGTCCCGCTGCCGACCCGATTACAGCTCAGGGAACTTCCCGCCGAGATGCTGCCAAAGAGCGAGGCGGTCGTCGGCGTCGCCGAGGAGGACGAAGTGAGCGGCCAGGACTCGCTGTCGGCCGTCGTCAACCGCTGGCGCGGCGCAATGGAAAGGCAAAAGCCGGATCTCGAATGGGCGCCTCCGGCCCCTTCTTCTTCTTCCTTCATTTTTGGACAGGCGGAATGACGTTGGCCGATCAACGATAAACGCGCCCCCGCCCCATCGGCCGCTCGCGGCATCCGGTGGTTTTTTGCGAAACGGCCGCCGCGCCCTTCGTCGATTTGAAATCCTCCAAAAACAGCGGCCTCGCAAAATAGTAGCCTTGCACGTACCGAATGTGCGAGGCGGCCCGCAAATAGGCAAGCTCCTCGAAGGTTTCCACACCCTCGGCGACGATGGTCATCCCCAGTGCGTTGCTCAAGGATTCAATCGCCTTGATAATGCACTGGTTGCGTGGTTGCTTGTGAATATTGGTGATGAAAGAGCGATCAATCTTGATCTCGTCGGCCGTTATGTCGGCGAGCGAGGATAAGGAAGAATATCCTGTCCCAAAATCATCAATGGAGACTCGCACTCCAATTTTTCGTAACATAGGTATAACTTCCGTTTGGAACCTGCTCGTTGTGACCAAAGCATCTTCAGTCACCTCGGCGATAAAACGCTCGGGGCAATTGGTTTCCTTCAACGCTTCGATAAACGAATGCATAAAATCGATATTTGAAGCTTGTTTCGCCCCGACATTGACGCTTATCGTGCTTCGCGGACCGAAGGCGTCATTGATCAGGTCGATCGAGTGCGCAATCTCATCGATCACCAATTGGGTCATTTCGTCCATGACGCCGAGTTCATGCGCGAGGTCGATGAAAGAGCTCGGAGCGTGAATTTCGCCATCCTCATCGAGCAATCTGACGAGCGCTTCAACGCCGACGACTTCTTCGGTGTAGATATTGACTTTAGGCTGGAACGCGCACCGAAAACGCCGATCCTGGATGGCCAGTCGCAAGCGCTGCATGCCGCGCATTCGCGCGACGCCAAAATGGTCAAACTTGGGTTCGAACACCGCAGCGGCGCCTTTGGTGTCGTGTTTGATCTGATACATTGCGCTATCTGCGCTGCGACGCAGAGCCTCGAAATCTTGGCCATGCTCCGGATAGATGCTCACGCCGATCGAAGCGGAGGTGAATATCTCAAATCCTTCGACGAAAAACGGCCTTTTCAGAGATTCAGATACTGAATTGATAGTAGTCAGGAGCTCTTGCTTATGCTCCAGCGGGCCGATAAGCAGTAAAAATTCATCGCCACCGATCCGCGCCAGGATATCCGACGGACGAATATTCTCCGAGATGCGCTTTGATATCTTGACCAGAAGCGCATCACCTATGGCGTGTCCATAGTAATCATTCACAAGTTTAAAGTTGTCGATGTCGATAAAGGCAAGAGCGCACGGAAAATCGGACCGCGCAAGAGTAAGCTTGACAAGCTCTTCGAATTGGAAGCGGTTTGGCAGCCCTGTCAATTCATCAAAATTGGCGCGTCTCTTCAATTTATCCTCGGCCTGCTTGCTATCGGTGATGTCTATGGCTGTCGATAGGACAAGGCCTTCGTCCTGGATACGGACCGATTTATTAATAATGAGGAGGGTGCGCTCGCCAAAGTCGGTGACGACGCGCTTTTCCCGCGCGACTGCAACATCGCGGTTTGTTGCCTCGAGCAGCTGATCTTGCGGCGGCACGGGACCGGAACCTGCTGCTCCCGGCAAGAATTCGCCCGGAGCGTCGAATTGAGCCGCGGCGTCGTTCGCCAGCACGACCTTGCCGTCGACGCTTTGCACCCAGACTCCCACAGGGAGCTGTCTAAGAATGCCATTCAGAACGGAGAACTCGTTTCCGGCGCCGGTTTGGCTGCGCCGTTCTTTCGGGCAGAGCTCGAGCGTATCGAAGGTCTCAGCGATTGGCGCAAGCGAGGGGGCTACTGTCGTGCGCGCTTCATCCGGCTGCTGCGCAATCGCCGATCCCCAGGGCCGTTCGACGCTTTCCACGGATTTCGCTCTCAAGGTGGTTCGAATCGAGATCAACACCCTAGACAGCTATCTGCTAATAAATCGTCGAAGACGCGCAGTCGGAACGCTGACGGCCGCCAAGCTGCTATTCTCAGTTTTATCGGGAGGCGCGGATTAGCGCAGGGGAGGATAAAGATGCGAACACTTCTATTCTTGAATTTGCGATGTGATTAGTCGCGGCCATAACGATTTCCGCCGCCCCAGGCGCGCCCTTTGGTCAGGACGCTCAAGCCCCCTCACTTTTCGACGGCTCTGAGGGCGTTGAACAGTAATTTATTTCGACTGATCATTTCGTCGAGATTGGCAAGGGCGTGAGAGACGGGCCATGGGGGTGAACCCTTCGAGAACGAGCAGGGCGGCGAAGGTACGCGGACCGCTCGGTGTTCGCCAACGCCTTTTGCGCATTATGACTCTCCTATGAAGCGCCTCTCGGCCGGAATTCCACCCACAGCATTGATGAAAATGGCGCTCCCTAGGGGACTCGAACCCCTGTTTTCGCCGTGAGAGGGCGACGTCCTGGGCCGCTAGACGAAGGGAGCGAGCGCGATCGAGCTATAGACCGCCGCCGCCGCCTTTGGCAAGCGGCGGATGCGGCGTTTCGCTTCCCGCCGCCATCCGCCGGAAAAAGGCCAGCGCCAGTTCCCGCGTCCCGGCCACGTTCAGGGCCGCGGCCGTCGCCCCAAACACTGCACACCCCGCCGCAATCTGCGCCGCCATCGTCAGCGCGCCCGGCGCAAGTCCCCGCATCGGCGCTAGGGCCGCAAACATCGCCCCACAGGCCGCGACCGTCCCCAGCACGTCACGTGCGCTCGGCCGGACGGGCGTCAGCCACAGCAGCAGGACCGTGAGCGCCGCCATGCCCGCGAGGCTCGAAGCGGACTGCGCCAGCGCGAAATTCGCGGCGTCGGCCGTCTTCGGCGCGAGCACCACGTAAAGGAGATTGACCGCGACCGCCGTCAAGGCCGCGATGATCAGCGGCGCCAGGCGATGTGCGATCTGAAAAGCAGGGTTGATCGCGTAGTTGATCAGTCCGAAGGCGATCAGCGTCGGCGTCAGCAGCGTGAAATAACGCCCGAACGGGCCGCGGAAGCTCTCCGGCACAAACACCGCCTCGAAGCTTGGTAGAACGAGCCAGCAGCCGAGCACCGCCGGCGCCACCAGCGCGAAAACCACGCCCATGTTCCTGGCGATGCGCCCGCGCGCCGCGTCCAACCCGGCGGTCGCCTCTTCGCGCACGGCAAGTTGGAACAGGACCGCGTCGAGCGCCGAACCCAGGGCGCCGACGATGCGAACGCCAACCTCATAGGCGAGCGACAGTTGCCCAGCCTCGGCGAATCCAAGGCTCTGCGAGACGAGCGCTCGGTCGAGCAGGGGCACGGACTGATAAAGCAGATTGGCGGCGATGATCGGCACGCTATAGGCCAGAAAGCGCGCCGCCAGCGCGCGCTGGACCCGCCCCCGCGGTGCGCCCGGCGCCTCCTGGAGGCCGGCGCGGGCGGCGACAAGCGAGCCAGCGACGCTGATCATGAGGCTGACCAGCGCCAGAGGCGCCGAATGAAACAGATAGGCGCCTCCGACCGAGAGCATGAAGGCCAGGATGTTTTTGGCCACGACCAAAACGCCATAGGCGCGGTCAAGGAAGCGGGCGCGCAGCAGCGCCGCCGCAACGTCGAAGACGCCGTTGGCGATCGCCGCGATCATGGCCAGCGCCGCGAGGTCGGGCGTCAGCGGCAGGTCGAGCCGCGCCAAATAGGCGACGATCGCCAGAAAGACGGCGACGGCGGCAAGCCCGAGAAACACGGCCTTGAGCGTCGCGCGCGTGTTCGCGCCGGCGCTGCTGTCCTGATGAGCATAGAAGCGGGTCGTCGCCAAGCGCAGCCAGTCGAACAGCAGAAGCTGCACGAAAAGCGAGGCCGACAGCGCCAGCACGAAACGGCCGTATTCCGCGGGCCCCAGAAACTTCGCGAGCAGCAGGCTGACCACGAAATTCAAGGCGCTGTTGGCCGCGAAGGCGATCATCATCCACATTTCGATCCCAGTCCAAGCCTCTTTTCGCACGCGTCAGACGGGAGGGACGCCGCCCGCTTCCCGTCTCCCACGAAGGGAAAGGAGACGCTCGATGCTCAGTACGCCTTTGCTACTGCTGGAATCTTAACCCCACCGTGTAGACGTTCGCCGTGTAGTCGGCGATGGGCCCATAGCTGCTGTTCAGGCGCTCGTGCGAATAGGACGCGCGCAGCGACACCGAGCGGGTGAGCTTGTAGTCGAGCTTGACGCCCGCTGTATAGCCATGCTCGACGATGCTCGCGCCTTGGTAATTGTTCGTGTAGTACGTCCCGAGCGCGGTCACGCTGAGATTGCGCAGCAGGTCGTGCGAGAGCTGCGCGCTGAACGCGTGCGAGAACACGCCCGATGCGCCCGTCGTCGTCGTTTCTGCCACCGTGGTCACGGCGCGTAGGGTCACAGTGGTCAGCGGCGTCGGCGTGTAGATCAGATCGGCGTCGACGGTCGCTCCGCGCAGCTCCGGTAGCTGGCTCTCGTATGCGGGAGTTCCATAGGCGGCCTCCGCATAGAGGCGCTGGCTAAGGGAGCGTTGCGCATAGGCGCGCTCCGTATAGCCGCCGGCGGCGTCGCCCTTCAAAAGATCCGAGAATTTGACCTCGACGCCCCCGCGAGCGAGCACGCCGTTGCTGTCGCGCGCCTCGCCGTAAGGATCGAGGAAAGAATCGTGCACGCGCAGGTCGTAGGTGGCCTCCGCGAAGGGCTTGACGTGGGGATCGATCTCATAAGCGACCCGCGCCGTCCCGCCGAAATCGTTGTAGCTCGTGCCGGAAAGCGGGAAGACGTTTCCGGCGTCCGGACCCGCGATCGGCGGCGGCCCCAGGCTGCTGTAATAGGCGTCGCCATACATCACGCGATCATACGAGCCGCGCAGTGTGACTTCGAGACGATTGAATTTTTGCGTCACTCCAGCGGTCGTTCCGGTCGTGACGACGGAAGGGCGGTTTTGAGGTGTCTCGACCGTGCTTGTCGTCGCCGTTCCGCCTGAGGTCTGCGTCACGGTCTGGATGAGCTGCTGCGAGTAGGGTCGCAGCGTGTCGTATGTGGCGCGGCCAGTTACATCGATCGCCGTGTCGCGCGTCACATCGTAGCGGGCCGCGACGTTCCCCGCGCCGTCGAAGCGGCTCGCCTCGGGATAGTCGAAATAGTCGACATAGCCGACGCGCAGGTCCCCGCGGAGGTCGTTGCGCTCCCAGTCCGGCGATTTCAGGCTGAAGCCGGCGTCGCCCCGCACGAAAGTCGAGCCGACGGGAGTGGCGGCGCCAGGGACGCCCGCAGCTATCGCCTGAAGAGGAGAAAGGCTCGGCAAGCGGTCGGGGTTGTCCTCATAGCCGCTCGAGACTTCGACAAAGGGCATGAGGCGTAGCGAGCCGACTCCTATGCCGATTGGCGAATAGGGTTCGGGGACAGGCCGGGGGCGCGCCTTCGTCTTGATGGTTGGCGTCGTGGCGACGGTCGGCGGAATTTCGGGCGGCGTCTCGCCGGGCTTGAGCGTCCGGCGCAAGAGCCGCCGCGCCACCGCGGAACTCTTGTAGGCTTCGAGCGGCGGCAGCGCGAGCCGCCCGCGACGCGGCGCGCCGAAGTAGCGCCGAAGCGGCGGATTGGGCTTCGGCAGCTTGAAGCGCGGCGTGGGCTCGCCGTAATTGGCTGGGCCCTGGGGCGCCGACCCGGGCAGGACTGGGACCAGGGAGTCGCGGAGGTCGGCCGGCGCGCCCAACGGCGGCGCAGAGAGGTCGCTCGAGGGTGGTACGACCGGAGTCGAAAGGCTTTGAGCGAGCGCCGGCGACGCGAGCCCCAGCGCAGCCAAAAGGCCCGAGACGGCTCGCCTGTTCGCCCGCTGAATTGACACCAGACCCCTCGCCTAAGCGCCGCCGTAAAGAGAGGGCGGGGCCTTAGCGTTAGGGTTTTATGGTTAATGCGAACTTACGCCATGCCGAGCGCCTCGAGATAGAGGTCGAGAATCTCGGCCTCTTCTTGGCGTTTGCCCTTGTCCTGCCGGCGCAGCGAGACAATCTTGCGCATGATTTTGGGATCGAAGCCCGTGCCCTTGGCCTCGCCGTAAACGTCTTTGATGTCGTCGGCGATGGCGCGCTTTTCTTCTTCGAGCTTTTCGATGCGCTCGATGAACGCCTTGAGATGGCCGCCGTCGACCGTGTTGCTGCTCATGAGGCTTGCATTCCGGGGGTTGCATGGGATTTGAAGCGTCTCGCGAACCGTCCGAATGCTATGGCGCCGCCGCCGCCGTCAAGGCGCCGCGGCTGACGATCCCCGCTTTTCAGAGGCCGCAGCGTGGAATCTGCAAATTGCCTCGGCGATTCGAGAAGAATCCGAAGCACGAGCAGGGCGACGCAACGAAAAGCTGTGGATAAGCGGGATATCAGACAAGCAACGTCTCTGGAAACTGGAAATACCATGCGTCGCATGGGATTGGCTGTATGATTGACTTTTGCGCGACTGGCCGCATCGACTTGAGATTCCTTTTTAGAAACAGACAATTGCCGCCGAGCCTCCCTCCGACTTCCTCTCCCATAATGTATGTAATTACAGAAGTTTCGATCGATTCTAGCCCCGTGCTGCGCCTTGTAAGCCGGCGGAGGCGGCGGCAAAGTGACGGGGTTGGCTGTCAGGCGCCTCGTCGGCGGGATGGGCGAGACGCTTAGGTGAAGGGCTTCGAACGCCCTGAGCGTTGCGTCATGAGTCAGTTGCGTTCCGCCAGACCCAGCTCCTTCGCGCCGCCTGCGCCGCGTTGCGCGGATTCGTCCGAGGTCTCGTGGCTTCCGCAGTCGCGCGGGAGGCCGGCGGAAAGATCGGCGCCGCTCCCGCCAGAGATCGGATTTCTTCTCGAGTCTCAAGTGCCGTTGGAGGTGCTGCGCGCGGCGGCCTCGCTCGCGCGGCGGCAGGGCGTTTCAGCCGACCGGGCGCTGCTCGCAGAAGGGCTGCTCGGCGAGGATGATTTCTATCGCGTGCTCGCCCGGCGCACTGGCGTCGTCTTCGTCGACGGCCCATTCGAGACGGCGGCCTTCGCCGACCTCGAGCGCGCCTGCGATCGAGGTTATGTGCGGCTCGGCGCCAATCCCTTCGGCGCCGAATGGCTTTTCGCTCCGCGCGGCGAGGGGATTGCGCGCTTGATCGGCGCCGTGCGCGCGCAACGGCGAAAGATGCGATTTGCAGTGACGACGCCGCGAAATTTCTCGGCGCGCCTGCATCGCCGCGAACTCGCCTCCGCAGCGCTCGCCGCGCCCTGCAAGGTCGAAGCCGTCGACCCAAAGCTCTGCGCGCAGCACGCGATTTCGCGCCGGCGCCTCGCCAAGGTCTTCGCCGGCTCGGCCCTGGCTCTCGCGCCGTTGTTTCAGTCCGATACGGCGCTCGCGCTCATCGTCGCGCTGCCTCTGGCGGCCTTGTTCTTTGGGCATGTTCTTCTGCGTCTTTATGCGAGCGCCGCCGCGCTCGAGACCCAAGAAAAGAGATGCCGGATCGACGATGCGGCGCTGCCGCCCTACACGGTCATCGTTGCGCTCTATCGCGAGGCGCGCGTCGCGCGCCAGCTCGCCGAGGCGCTGGATCGGCTCGATTATCCCCGCGCGAAGCTGCAGATCCTCTTCGTCGTCGAGGCCGACGATCAGGAGACCGCCGAAGCGTTGCGCGAGCATCCGCCGCGCTCGCCGCACGAGATCCTGGTCGCGCCGCCGGGACTGCCGAAGACCAAGCCGCGCGCGCTCAACATCGCCGCGCCTTTCGTGGAGGGCGAACTCCTGGCCGTCTTCGACGCTGAGGACAAGCCGCATCCGCGCCAGCTGCGCGACGCCGCAGCAAAATTCGCGCGCTCGCCCGAGAGCGTCGCCTGCTTGCAGGCAAGCCTAGCGATCGAGAACGGCGAGGACAATCTCTTCACCGCCTTTTTCGCGCTCGACTATGCCGCCTTGTTCGACGCGTTCAATCCCGGCCTGTGCGCCTTCGGCCTGCCGATCTTCCTCGGGGGCACATCGAATCATTTCAGGGTCGCCATACTCAAGAAAATCGGCTTTTGGGACGCATGGAACGTGACCGAGGACGCGGATCTCGGCTTGCGTCTCGCCCGCCACGGCTATCAGGTGCAGACCCTTGCGTCACATACGTTCGAGGAGGCGCCGGTGACTCTCAAGGCCCTCGTCAATCAGCGTAGCCGCTGGATGAAGGGGTGGATGCAGACAGCGCTCACGCATCTGCGCGATCCACGCCAGCTGCGCGCCGACCTCGGTCTTGCGCGCACGCTCGCGACGCTCGTCATGTTCGTGGGCGGCTTTCTCGGTCCGCTGCTGGGACCATTGCTCGCCGCGATTTTCGCCTGGCGCGCAGCGTTCGGCGAGATGCTGGCGCCGAAGACTCTCGTCGACGCGGCGTTCAGCACGCTCTGGTGCTCCCTCGCGCTGTCGGGATTGGCCTCCGCCTTCTGGCCCATGTATCTCGGCATGCGCCGGCGCAAGCTGGAAAGGCTGTGGCCCGCCTTTTTCATCGCTCCGCTGTGGCAGGCGATGCTGACGCTCGCCGCCTGGCGCGCCCTCATAGAGCTGTGGAAGAACCCCTATCTGTGGCGCAAGACCGAGCACGGCCTGTCGCGCCGCGATCGTAGCGCGAGAGCGCGGCCCCCGGCGCGGTCGACGATCGCACGTTAGACTGGCGCTCGCGTGAACGAGTGGAATTTGACCTTTTGTCTTCGTGCGCGAACGAAGGCAGCGGGCCTCAGGTCAAGACCAATAAATGAAAGCACCAACAAAACCGGCATGCAACACCATAACTACTAGCAAATATAAAAAGCTTACCAGACACGTCTATTCGAACAAATACGCGCGCAGATTTTTGAAGACTGCGTAGTGGACGAATAAATTTGTGGGAGGCACACACAAAATACCAAGTACTATTTCAATAGCGTTTCGTCCGGTAAGAACACCATGATTGTCCAAAAAAGAAGTCTGCGCACGCGATCCCATCCAGCGCAAAAGCACAAAATAGCGACGCATGTGGGCGACTGTGCGATACAACGATCTCATGATAAATGCAGCCATATACGATCAATGCAAATACCACAAGAATATAATGACTGACGGAATATTTGGCAAAGTACATTGTAAGTTCATTCTGCGCCAAGGCTCGCCTCTTTTCGCTCTAGTCGCCGCACGCACGCAGCGCCGGCGGCTTGGGTCCTCCGCTCGCCCAGTCGAGCAGTTCGACGGTGTGCGCGACGGGAAACGGCGCGCCCCTGCCGATCTGCACCATGCAGCCCAGATTGCCGGCGGCGACCACATCGGGGCTCAGGCTCGCGATGTTTTTGACCTTGCGGTCGCGCAGCGCCGCGGCCATTTCCGGCTGCAGCAGATTGTAGGTCCCCGCAGAGCCGCAGCAGATGTGGCCCTCGGGAACGGGCACCGCGTCGAAGCCCGCGCGGCGCAGGAGGTCCAGCGGCGTCTGCGTGATCTTCTGCCCGTGCTGCATCGAGCAGGCCGAATGATAGGCGACCTTGAGCGGCGGCGCCGCGCCCGTCGGCGCGAAGTCGAGCTCGGCGACGATCTCGCTCACGTCGCGGGCGATCGCCGCAATCCGCGTCGCCTCGGCAACGATTCCGGGGCCGTCCTGAAACAGATACCCATAGTCGCGCACCTGCACGCCGCAGCCGGATGTGTTGATCACGATGTGATCAAGGCCGCGCACTTCCTGCTCGCGCGTCCAGGCTTCGATGTTGCGCCTGGCGAAGGCAAGCGCTTCCCCCTTCTTGCCGAGGTGATGCGCGAGCGCGCCGCAGCAGCCGGCGCCGTCAGGCACGACGACCTCGACGCCGAGACGCGTCAGCAAGCGCACCGTCGCTTCGTTGATGCTCGTGTCGAGCACGGTCTGCGCGCAGCCCGTGAGCAGCGCGACGCGCATCTTCCTTTCGCCTTGCGCCGGAAAGACCTGCGGGCGATCGACGCCCGACGGCGCCGGCAGGGGCGAAGGCTTGAGCGACAGCATGTCGCGCAAGAATCCGGGCAGCAGCGCTGCAAACGGGTTTGCGACTCCGGAGGCTTGCATCGCGAAACGAAACGCCTTCGGCCGCGCCAGCATGAAAGCGAGCGCGTCGCGCAGCAAGCGCTCACGGAGAGGGCGCCGATAAGTTTTCTCGATGTGCGCCCGGGCGTGATCGACGAGATGCTGGTAATTGACGCCCGAGGGACAGGTCGTCATGCAAGAGAGACAGGAGAGGCAGCGATCGAGATGGCGCGTCGTGCGCGCATCGGCGGGACGCTCGTTCTCCAGCATCTCCTTGATGAGATAAATGCGCCCGCGTGGGCTGTCGAGCTCGTCGCCGGTGACGAGAAAAGTCGGGCAGGTCGCGGTGCAGAAGCCGCAATGCACGCAGGCGCGCAGGATTTTTTCGGCGCGCGCCGTGTCGGGATCGGCTAGGGCCGTGAGAGAAAAATGCGTCTGCATCGTTCAGCGCTTGCCCCAACGTCATTGCGAGCGCAGCGAAGCAATCCAAGGGGGCGCCAAGATTCTCTTCGCCTTTGGCGCGCAGCGGCCCGCGAGTCGGATTGCGGGCGTGGCCCTGGATTGCTTCGCTGCGCTCGTAATGACGGCTTCTCACATGCGGAAGTCTTCGCCGAGGTAGATGCGGCGCACGTCCGTGTTGGCGACGATGGCCTCGGGCGGACCCTCGGTCAGCACATGGCCATTGTAGATGATATAGGCGCGGTCGGTCAGCCCCAAGGTCTCGCGCACGCTGTGGTCGGTGATCAGCACGCCGATGCCGCGCGCCTTCAGATGCCGCACCAAGTCCTGGATGCCGCCGATGGCGATGGGGTCGATGCCGGCGAAGGGCTCGTCGAGCAGCATGAAGGACGGGTGGCCGGCGAGCGCGCGCGCGATCTCGCAGCGGCGCCGCTCGCCGCCCGAAAGCGCGATCGCTGGCGTCTTACGCAGCTTCGTCAGGCGGAACTCATCGAGCAGCGCTTCGAGCTCGTCGGCTCGCAGCCTCTTGTCGGGTTGGGTGATCTCGAGCACAGCGCGGATGTTGTCCTCGACCGAGAGGCCGCGAAACACGGAGGTCTCCTGTGGCAGATAGCCGACGCCGAGCCGCGCCCGGCGATACATCGGAAGCGGCGTCACGTCATAGCCGTCGAGCGTGATCATGCCGCGGTCTGGCTTGACCAGCCCAGTGATCATATAGAAGACTGTGGTCTTGCCCGCGCCGTTGGGGCCGAGCAGGCCCACCGCCTCGCCGCGGCGCACGTAAAGGCTTACATCCTCGACGACACGTCGCGCCTTGTAGGACTTGGCGAGATTGTGGATCGCCAGCACCCCTTCGGCGTCGTTGTGGGAATCGGCGATCGGCGGATGCGACGCCAAGTCGCCCACCACTTCTTCGGCATAAGCGGCGTCATAGTCGGCCTGACGCCAATGGTCCTCGGCGATCTCGTCGCCCTTGCGGTTTTCACGCCGCCGCGACAGCCGCGAGCCGAGCGCCGCGAGGAGCGAGCGAAACACGGAGCGCGCTCGTTCTCCGTTCATCGCGAACCGCTCGTCATGCGCCGTCATCCGCTCGTCTCAAGTCCAGGGCCGCGACGCCGCCATATCACGTTCGAAGGCGGCAATTTTGTCCACTTTTTGCAAGGTCAGGCCGATGTCGTCCAGGCCGTTCAGCAGGCAGTGCTTTCGGAACGGGTCGATCTCGAACTTGATCACGCCACCGTCAGGGCCACGGATCTCCTGGGCTTCGAGATCGATCGTCAGCGTCGCGTTGGTGCCGCGCTCGGCGTCGTCCATGAGCTTGTCGAGCTCGGCCCGCGAGACCTTGATCGGCAGGATGCCGTTTTTGAAGCAATTATTGTAGAAGATGTCGGCGAAGCTCGTCGAGATGATGCAGCGGACGCCGAAGTCGAGGAGGGCCCAGGGCGCATGCTCGCGCGAGGAGCCGCAGCCGAAATTGTCGCCGGCGACGAGGATCTTCGCCTCGCGATAGGCCGGCTCGTTGAGCACGAAATCGGGGTTCTCCGCGCCGTCCTCCCTGAAGCGCAGCTCCGAGAACAGCCCCTTGCCGAGCCCGGTGCGGGCGATCGTCTTCAGATACTGCTTGGGGATGATCATGTCGGTGTCGACGTTCATGATCGGGAGCGGCGCGGCGACGCCGGTCAGCGTGGTGAACTTCTGCATCCTGTAGCTCTGGCTTGGCCGCGATTCCGTGCGGCGCGGGGTTGTGTCCGCCCTGTAGCAAATCCGTCACTGGGGCGCAAAAGCTTCAAGCGCGCTTGGAAAGCCGCGCGGCGGCGATCTCGACGAGACGTTCGCGTTCGGTCCGCAGCGCCTGAGCTTGCCCGCGCACGCCGGCCACTACGCCCTTCGGCGCCGTCGAAGGCTCGCCGGCGTCGAACGGCGGCTCCGGAGCATATTCGAGCTGCAGCTGGATGGCCTCGCCCTCTCGGGGCCGGCGAGCTCGGCGACGAGCGCGAGGCCGAAATCGATCCCCGCGGTGACGCCGCCGCCGGTCATGAGCGACCCGTCGCGCACGACTCTGCTTTGCGTCGGGACGGCGCCGAAGGGAATGAGAAGATCGCGGTAGGCCCAGTGCGTCGTCGCCCGCTTGCCGCGCAAGAGCCCGGCGGCGCCGAGCACGAGCGCGCCGGTGCAGACGGAGGCGACGAACCCCGCGCCCGGGGCCTGCGCGCGCAGGAAGTCGAGCGTGTCGTCATCAAGCATGAGCGGATTGACGCCGCGCCCCCCCGAGAACGCAGATCACGTCGAATTGTGGAGCTTGGTGAAACGCGAGGTCGGGAGAGAGGCGCAGGCCAGTGGAAGCGGTGACAGTCTCTGTCGATTTCCAGACGAGGCGCGCGCGCTTGCCGCCAGCTCGCGAAGACCTCGTAAGGTCCCGTGAGGTCGAGCTGCTGCACTTCGGGGAAGACGAGAAGTCCGATCTCCAGCATGCCAACCTCCCTATTCCGCGATCCGCCGATTCCTATGACATCTTCTAGATAACTTTGCGCTCTTCGTGACTTCGTGGTGAATAACCACAAAGCCACGAAGGACGCGAAGGGCATTTACGAAGCTTGACACGCCGCGCCCCTTTCGCCACTCCGCTCGCGACAAATCCAACCGAGGGAGACACATGGCGACGGCGTTCATTTTTCCCGGCCAAGGCTCGCAAACGGTCGGCATGGGCCGCGCGCTCGCCGAGGCCTTTCCGGTCGCTCGGGATGTGTTCCAAGAAGTCGATGAGGCGCTCGGCGAAGCCTTGAGCCGCACGATCTTCGACGGGCCGGAGGCCGAGCTCACGCTGACCGCAAACGCCCAGCCGGCGATCATGGCCGTCTCCATCGCCACGATCCGCGCTTTGCAAAGGGAGACCGGTCTTAATCTCGCCGAAGCCGCCAAATTCGTCGCCGGCCATTCGCTCGGCGAGTATTCGGCGCTCTGCGCCGCCGGCGCGCTCCAGCTCGCTGACACAGCGCGGCTTTTGCGCCTGCGCGGCCAGGCCATGCAGGCCGCGGTTCCGGTGGGAGAGGGCGCCATGGCGGCGCTCATCGGCTTCGAGCAGGACATGGCGCAGGAGATCGCCGTGGCCGCCGCGGCCGCGACAGCCGCCGTTTGCCAGGTCGCCAACGACAACGGCGGCAGCCAGGTCGTGCTCTCAGGCGCTAAGGGCGCAATTGATAAGGCGGTCGAGATCGCCAAGGAGCGCGGGGTCAAACGCGCGGTGCTGCTGCCGGTGTCCGCGCCCTTCCATTGTGCGCTCATGCAGCCCGCCGCCGACGCCATGCGCGCCGCTCTGAAGGACGCCGCCATCGCCGCCCCCTGCGTTCCGGTCGTCGCCAATGTTCTCGCGGCGCCCGTCAGCGACCCGGAAGACATCCGCCGCCTGCTCGTCGAGCAGGTCACGGCCGCCGTGCGCTGGCGCGAGAGCGTCGCTTACATGGCCGAGGCCGGCGTCACGAAATTCGTCGAATGCGGCGCCGGCAAGGTGCTCTCTGGCCTCGTGAAGCGCATCGCGCCCGGCGCCTTAGGCGTCAGCGTCGGCCAGCCGGCGGATTTCGACGCCTATCGCGCCTTCGTCTGACGCGCAGAGCAAAAAGCCCGGCGCGAGGCCGGGCCTTTGGATGGAGATTTCAGCGGGCTTTGTTAATATTTCGCCACGACCGGCGCCGGCGCGCCCCAGTTGAAGTGGTAGTTCACGCCCGCGCGCACGGTGTTGATCTCCGGGTGGCGGTGATAGCCCCAGTCCCAGCCCCAGCTTCCGGTCGTTCCGCCGCTGGAGAGGTCGGTATAGAGATACTCGACCTTCGCCGACCAGTGGGGCAGGAACATCCACTCCACGCCGCCGCCGGCGGTCCAGCCCGTGCGGGTGTTGCTCCAGTTGAACGCCGTCACTTCGCCATAGGCGAAGCCGCCCGTGCCATAGACCAGCAAGGTCGGGGTAATGAGCCAGCCCGCACGGCCGCGCACGGTGCCGAACCACGGCAGCCCGATATTGCCGCCGTTGCCGGTCGCGAGCGGAACCAGGACGGAGCCGCCGGTGAAGGGGCTCGGATAAGCCGTGGCGTAGTTGCCCTGGTGGCCGCCCGAGATGCTCGTGCCCTGGAAGTCGGTTTCGACGCCGACCACGAAGCTCGTCCCGAACTGATAATTGTAGCCGGCCTGGCCGCCACCGACGACGCCGCCGGAGTTGGCGCCGGTCGTGCCGCCGCCCGGCAGGAAGACCAGGTTCGGGTAGGCAGCGCTGACGCCGGGCCAATTCTGCGGGGAGAAGATGGGAAAATTCGGGTCCGCGTAAGGCAGGTAGCTGTTGTCTCCGCCCGACGCCCAGCCGCCGCCGAGGTTCAGACCGCCATAGAAGCCCGTCCACAGGACGGGCGGCGGCGGCGGCACATAGACCGGCGGCGGAACCTTCCGCGACGGCAGATCGGCCGCTTGGGCTGCGCCGCCGACCATGGCCGCGCCGAGCGCGACAGCAGCGAGTGTTCTTTTCATATCGTTCTGTCCTTCTCTCGTTGATCCCGTTGAATGGTTCGGTGCGATCCCGCCGCGTCCCGAGCCGTCCCCCATTCGTAATTTCCGGGTAATGAAATAAGGGGGTGGAATTTAAAATTGTCCTAAGGTCTTTAAGCATTTCTTGGGCATGAATCGAGGAAAGCCCAGTTCCTTTGGGAAATTATCTGTGGGAGGCTTTATAACTTCATTTATGGTGAATTTGTGGTTAATCGGACCTTTTACGACGTCCTGTTAAAATATTACAAATTTCTTGCCGGAAATTCGTTCGCATTTACAATCTGGAGTCTGTCTGCCGCGGAATTTATGCATTCAGCCGGCGTTGGTCTGCGAACGCAGAGCCTGGCCCTGGCCTCGGCCTGCGCTCGCTCGCGGAGCGGCCACAAATGCAGAGTCGAGACAACCGCTCACGCCTGCTGCCACGATTTTGATCGGTTGAGCCTAGCTTTGGCGAATTCTGCACTTATTATGGCGACTGAGCCATGCTGCCCTTTTCCTAGGCTGCGACATAATGTCCTCAAGGTCGCGTCGGGTCCACAGCTAAGAAGGGGCGGGAGCGACAACGCGCGCGACGCGCGCCAGTCGGAGAGAAAGCATGAATCCGCATTTGAAGAAATATGCGCCTTGGGTCGTCATCGCCATTCTCGCGGCGGTGGGGGCTTACATGGCGCTTGATCAGCGCACGCAGCGCACCTCGATTCGCGACGTCTCGTATAGCGAGCTGCTCGTGCAGATCGACGAAAGCCGCGTGCACGACGTGACAATCTCGGGCAATGAGGTCACTGGCCACTTCTCCGACAATCGCAGCTTCGTCACCTATATGCCGTCCGATCCGACCTTCGTTGACAGGCTTGAGGCGAAGAAGGTGCAGATCAGCGCCAAGCCTGCGTCCGAGGTCGGGGGTTTCTGGATGACGCTGCTCCTGAACGCCCTGCCGCTCATTCTTATCATCGGCGTGTGGATATTCATGTCCCGGCAGATGCAGGGCGGGATGGGCGGACGCGCCATGGGCTTCGGCAAGTCCAAGGCCAAGCTCCTCACGGAAGCGGCGGGCCGCGTGACCTTTGAGGACGTGGCGGGCGTCGACGAGGCCAAACTCGACCTTCAAGAGATCGTCGAATTCCTGCGCGATCCGGCCAAATTCCAGCGGCTCGGCGGGCGCATCCCGCGCGGCGTGCTCCTGGTCGGCCCGCCCGGCACCGGCAAGACGCTTTTGGCGCGCGCCATCGCCGGCGAGGCCAACGTGCCGTTCTTCACCATTTCCGGCTCCGATTTCGTCGAGATGTTCGTCGGCGTGGGCGCGGCGCGCGTACGCGACATGTTCGAGACCGCCAAGAAGCACGCGCCCTGCATCATCTTCATCGACGAAATCGACGCGGTCGGCCGCCAGCGCGGCGCCGGCCTGG
>DASPSI010000101.1:0-2143 GCA_035624015.1 Methylocystis sp. | reverse complement strand
CCGACGCCGAATGGCGCTGGATGACCGGACGCGACGACTCGCCCTGGTATCCGACGATGCGGCTCTTCCGCCAGCCGCGACGCGGCGCCTGGGCCGAGGTATTTCAGGCGATGGCGCAGGCGCTGAGCGAGCCGCTCGCCGCCCGATTCCCGGGCGAGGCGATCTCTGCGCCATGCTCCATCGGCGATCTCATCGACCGCATCACCATCTTGCGGCTGAAGAGCGAGCGGGTGACCGACGAGGCGAAGCGGGCCAACGTTCGACGCGAGCTTCATCTCTTGGAGGCGAAGGCGCGGGGCGCGGGCGTGATCGGGGGCGCGGTCGAGGCGCTGACCGACGATCTCGCCGAGATCAACGCGCAGCTTTGGGAGGTCGAGGACGCGCTGAGAGTCTGCGAGCGCGAGAGGGAGCACGGGCCGCGCTTCGTGGCGCTGGCGCGCTCGGTCTATGCGCTCAACGATGAGCGCGCCGCGCTCAAGCGCTCGATCAACGCGATGTTTCGGTCCGCGCTCATCGAGGAGAAGAGCTACGGCTGAGCCGTCGCCGGTTTGGCGCGCTTTTGCGCGGGCTTGGCGCTTACCTCCCGATAGGTTCCCTCAGGTTCCGATAAGGGTCCAATAGCTGCCTTTAGCTGCCTTTAAGCGCCCGTTAAGTGCCTTTAAGGGCCCATTAAGTGCCTTTAAGGGCCTCGATTCTCGGTTTTTCAAATGCTTACGTGGAAAATCGGCGAAAAAACCAATTCCCTCGGCAGGACCTCTCTCGGACCCGCGCCTCGCGACCCCACGCCAGAGCTGGGAAAGGGACGCGCGCTCGGCGGGCGCACGCGGAGCCACCGGCATGCGCACCTGCGGGCGGGGCGGCGGGTTCGGCAGGTCGGACATGGGCGCTCGTTCTCTTTCGGATCAGAAGAAAGATAGGACAAGCCCGACCGCAAGGCAAGAAAATGCTGTGTTCCCGTCTTTGTCCTCCATCATCGCGAAGAGGCGCGCTTGCGAAATTGGAAGCGCCTCTGTCTGACCCATCCTGCGATCTTACCCAGATTTCTGCTAATCCGCAAGACAATGCCGACAGCATCGCTGCGCCCCTTCCTCCACGTATGCCTAAAGCGCGGGCGCGCACGAGCGCGGCCCGGTTGGGGGGCGCGACCCTACCCGTCGGCGAGAGCGCGCGTCTGGTCGGAGCGCGCGACGCAGTAGGCGATTTCCCCTCGCGCCGCCAGCACCGCGCCGAGCCGGCGGGCGAGGTCGGGGCGCGCGGTCCAGTCGGCCCGCCTGATCCCGTCGAGAAGGGGCGCCGGCCGCGGCGAGGCGGCGGCGGTCGCCTTCCGAGGCCTTAGCGCGACGTTAACCATTTCAAGAATACATAGAATCATGTGAAGCCCGCATCGGAGGCGCAGCCGACGAAGGTCCTGGCAGGTGGATGCCGCATCAACCGTCATCCTCCTCAAAGTTCACGAATACGCGAAGCAAAACAGTCAGATCTTAGCTGCCTCGCTGGGCGCGCCCAGCGAACGCGGGAGAGGTTTCGCCCTGCAAAAGGGCGTTCGGAGCTGGGGCATGTACATCATCATCGAGGATCGCGACATCGTCGCGGGCGGCTACGCGACGGGCCTGGATCGGGAGGGCGTATCCTCCGCCGGCATCGAGGCGGCCGAGTTCCGCGACTGGATCGGCAAGACCAGTGACGCCGACATGCACGCGGTCGAGGCGTTCCTCATCGGCGACTGCGACGATCGGGACGTGCTGTCCCGCATGATCCGCGAGCGTTCGGACGCTCCGGTCCTCTGCCTCAACGAGCGCCACTCGCTCGACGACACGCTGGGCCTGTTCGCCGCCGGCGTCGACGACGTGGTGCGCAAGCCCGTGCACGTGCGGGAAATCCTGGCGCGCGTCGGAGCGATCAACCGAAGAGTCCACGGCGAGAAGGGCCATGTCGCGCTGGGGTCCCTCAACGTCTATTTCGACGGACGCGAGCCGGACGTGGACGGCGAGCCGTTCCCGCTGCCGCGGCGCGAGCGGCGGATTCTCGAGTTCCTTCTCCAGTGCCGCGGCCGGCGCGTCACCAAGGCGCAGATCTTCAATGCGGTCTACGGCCTGTTCGACGAGAACGTCGACGAGAACGTGATCGAAAGCCATATCAGCAA
>DASPSI010000097.1:0-5564 GCA_035624015.1 Methylocystis sp. | reverse complement strand
GGTGTATTGCAGGCGCAATCTTCCCGAAACCTGCCGCAGCGCCTCCGGCTGCGCCTTGCCGCCGACGCGGCTCACCGAGAGGCCCACGTCGACGGCCGGGCGGCGGTTCGCGGCGAAGAGGCGCTGGTCGAGCACGATCTGGCCGTCGGTGATCGAGATCAGATTGGTGGGGATGTAGGCCGAGAGATTGCCGGCGTCGGTCTCGGCGATCGGCAGCGCCGTCAGCGAGCCGCCGCCGAACTCCTTCGACAATTTGGCGGCGCGCTCCAACAGCCGCGCATGCACGTAGAAGATGTCGCCGGGGTAAGCCTCGCGCCCGGGCGGCTCGTGCGTGAGCAGCGCGAGCTCGCGATGGGTGACCGCGTGCTTGCTCAGATCGTCGATGACGACGAGCGCATGGCCGCCGCGATCCCGGAAGAACTCGGCCATGGTGAAGCCGGCGAAGGGCGCAATCCATTGCAGGCCGGGCGGGGCCGCGGCGGAGGCGACGACGAAGATCGTGCGCTCCATGGCGCCTTTCGCCCGCACCGCTTCGATCGCGCGCTCGACCGAGGCCGCGCGCTGGCCGACGGCGACATAGACGCAGATGATGTCCGATCGGCGCTGATTGATGATGGCGTCGATCGCGATCGAGGTTTTGCCAGTGGCGCGGTCGCCGATGATGAGCTCGCGCTGGCCGCGGCCCAGGGCGAACATCGAGTCGACAACGAGAATCCCCGTCTCGACCGGCTCGCTCACGAGATCGCGCGCGATGATGCTCGGCGCCGCGCGTTCGACCGGATGAAAAGCTTCTGCAGCCGCAGGCTCGCCGCCGTCGAGCGGGCGCCCCAGCGGATCGACGACGCGGCCGAGCAGGCCGGGACCGACCGGCGTGCGCGCGACCTCGCCCGTCCCGTATATGCGCGCGCCGGCTTCGATCGCTTCGCCGGCGTCGAGCAGCACGACGCCCAGGCGGTCGGGCTCCAGCGCGAGCGCGAAGCCCATCTGGCCGCTCTCGAAGCGCAGCAGCTCGTTGAGCTCGACGTCCGGCAGGCCGGAGACGAAGGCGATGCCGTCAGCGAAGCTCTCCACGCGCCCGACGGTCTCGACCTTCGGGCCGAGATCGGCCTTTGCCACGGCGGCGCGGCCCTGCGCGAGCCAGTCTGCGCCGGCCGACGGCTCATCCGTCATCGGCTTTTCCATGGCTCAACCCTTCTTAGGGGAATGCGCAAACATCTTCCTTTGTGAAGCCTTTGAGTCCTTTGTGCCTTTGTGGTGATCAACCACGAAGGCGCAAAGGACACGAAGGACGCAGGAAGGATCCTCGTGAATGGCGCCGAAAATCGGTCCGTTTCGCTTGAGAATTTCAATTCTCTGGCTCCATGACGATCTGCGCCGAGATGCGTTCGAGATCGGCGCGCAAGCTGTTGCGGATGCTCGTGTGCTGATTCTCCAGCTCGAGGCCCGCCAGCAACGCGGGATCGGCGCGCGCTTCGAATTGCAGGGGACGCCCGAAGGCTTTCGCCAGCTCCGTCCGGCAGAGCGCCTCTTCCTCCACGGTGAGCGGACGTGGCGCGGTGAGGATCGCGGCGCCGTGCCGGCAAAAGTCCGCGCGCGTTTCTTCCGGCAGAGCGGCGATCGCCTTGATCAGACCATCGAGGAAGCCTGCGACGCGGGACGCCTGCGGCAGGCGGTCAAGCAGACGCTTGGCGATGTCGACGGCGAGCAGGCTCGCGCGCTCGGCCTCGGCGCGCCGCTCCGACTTCCTGAAGCGTGCGATCTCGGCCTCGACGTCGGCTCGCAGGCGTTCTGCCTCAGCTCGCGCGGCGTTGAGCAGCGCGCGTCTTGCCTCCTCCGCCTCCGCGCTCGCGGCGCGCAGCGCGCCGGCCCGCTCCGAGGCGATCTCGTCGAGGGCGGCTTGGGCTTTCTGCTCCAGAGCTCGGGCTTGGTCCTTTGTCGCCGCGGCCTCGTCCATGAGCCGGGCCGCCGCCGTCTTGCGGTCGGCGAGGATCGACGCGATCGGACGAAAGAGAAAGCGCTGCAAAAGCCAAATCAGGACGAGGGCGTTGATCGTCTGCAGGCCGAGCGTCCACCAGTCGATCTGCATGCGTCCGCGCGCCTCACTTCACGAAGGGGTTGGCGAAGAGCAGCAGCAGCGCGATCACGAGACAATAGATCGCCATCGTCTCGATCATCGCCAGGCCGACGAACAGGGTGCGCGACAGGACGCCGGCGGCTTCGGGCTGGCGCGCGATCGCGTCCATCGCCGCGGCGACGGCCCTGCCTTCTGCGAGCGCAGGGCCGATCGCGCCGAAGGAGACGGCCACGGCGGCGGCGATGACGCTGATATATTGAATGTCGTCCATTGCGCGGGTTTCCTCAGGGGCAGTAGGGGCGTCATTGCGAGCGAAGCGAAGCAATCCAGGGGTCAAGGGCGCAGCATGGCGGCCCTCCCGCTCGGCACTTTGCGCCCGGCGCCCGCTCTCGCGGCCCTGGATTGCTTCGCTTCGCTCGCAATGATGAGCCGCCCCATTGTCGTCAGCCTCATTCAAAAGCCGTGTCCGTCGACCGCGGAGCCGATGAACACGGTGGCCAGGACCGTGAAAATATAGGCCTGCACGGCGCCGGTGAGCAAATCCAGCGCCATCAGCGGGATCGGCACGAAAAGACCGGCGAGC
Source organism: Methylocystis sp. (assembly GCA_035624015.1). Classification (GTDB taxonomy): domain Bacteria; phylum Pseudomonadota; class Alphaproteobacteria; order Rhizobiales; family Beijerinckiaceae; genus Methylocystis. Next base: position 2,907 of record DASPSI010000097.1, on the reverse strand, counting down.
GACAGCACGATGCCGACGACGAACACGCCGCTCATGATGTTGCCGAACAGGCGCACGATCAGCGAGAAGGTGCGCGTCACCTGCTCGACGAGATTGAGTGGGACCATGACGATGCTGGGCTCGGCGAAAGTCTTGAGATAGCCTAAGGGTCCGCGCGTGCGCACGCCGTGATAGATCGTCGCGCAGAACACGATGAGAGCCAGCGCGGCGTCCGTCTCCAGCCGCGCGGTCGGCGGCTCCACGCCGGGGATGAGCGAAGACCAGTTGGCGAAGAGCACGAACAGGAAGATCGTTCCGAGCAAGCCGCGGTAACGGGCGGGGTCGCCGCCCAAAGTGTCCCTGATCTGCGCGTCGAGCGCCTCGACGAAGAGTTCCAGCGCCGATTGCCCAGTTCCCGGACGCAGGGAGAGCCGCCGCGTCAGCAGGGCGCTCGCGAGCACGAGCGCGCCCATCAGGATCCAGGTGACGATCACCGGCTTGCTGACCGGGACCGAACCGAGCTGGAAGCCGGGCTCGAGCGCCAGCGGCGAGGCTTTCATTCCAGCCCTCCGAGGCGACGCAGCACGGCGCGGCGCGCGGCGAGCAATCCCAAAGCGGCGGAGAGAAGGGCGGGGGCGCCGATTTTCGCGAGTCCCGCGAACAGCGCGGCCAGCGCCGCGAACCGCGCCGCGAGCAAGAAAAGCGCCTTCGGCGTCGCGCCGCGCTCGAAGAGATCGACGTTCCAGCGCAAGGCCGTGAAATAGGCGAAGCCGGCCGCGGCGCCGGCGCCGGCGCCGAGCGCGAGCTGGATCAGAATGGGAACGGCCTCGGCGATCACTGGCGCGACATCCATCTCCAGGCGAACCACAGTCCGGCGCCGGCGCCGAGCATGACCAGCGGCGCCGAGAAGAACACGCCCATGGACAAGGTCTTGTCGAGCCAGCGGCCGAGAGCGAGGCCCGCGAGCGCCGGCAGGACGATGGTCCAGCCGAGCACGCCGATCTGCCCCAGCCGCCGCCCGAGCGAGGGCTCGGCGTCCTTGCGCAGCATCTCGTTGCGCCCGGAGGCGCGGCGGGACGCTTCGACCTCGGGGTCCTCCCCCATGTGCGGCTCGCGTTCAGTCATGGGGATCGCTCTTATCATGAAATGAGGCGCGCATGAGCCCGAATGCCGGACGCGCACCCCTTCTCCTGCTTGCGGGAGAAGGCGGCCCGCTGAAGGCGGGTCGGATGAGGGGTGTCGCGGCTCCAACCCTGGACAAATCCCTGAACGGTTTACTTGTTCCCGACTCCTTGCCAGGAACAAACCCGAAGCGCGTTTGACAACACCCTCTTTTCGTCCCATTTTGTCGCCAGGTAGTCCAAAATGGCGCGCAATGTATGAGGACAAGATGGCAAACGTTTACGGAAGCCCTGGAAAGGCGAGCATGAAAACTCAGCTTTTCAGTATCGCCGTGCGGGCCTTGGAAAAGGCCGGATGGAAGGTCGAGCGCGTGCAGGGGAGCGGCAAATCGAGCGTCCGCCGCATCACGAAAGGCGCGGAGAGCAAAGTCGTCTCGATCCGCACCACGCAAGACACGTGGATAGCGTTCCCGCGGCTTGAGGGGGACAAGGGCTGGCGAACACTAGACAAAGTGGATGCCGTCGTGCCTGTCTCGGTCGATGACCGGCATAATCCGAAATTCGCCAAGGTTCACATGATCGACGGCGACGAGATGCGAGACCGGTTTAATCGTGCTTATGCCGCCCGCAAAAAGGCTGGCCACACGATTCCAATTGGGCGGGGGGTTTGGGTGTCGCTGTATCTCCCAGAAGCGCGAGACCCAGTGAGTCATGTCGGCGCGGGTGCCGGTTTGAAATTCCCGCCGATTGCAACGGTTCCACTTACGCCCGAGTTGATGGCGGCCATGGAAGAAACAGGCGTCGGGGGTGAGGCTGCTGAGACCCACGCCCTCGAAAAAGCCCAAGAAGCTCAGCTCTCGATAGCAGAGGCGAAGCGACGATTGGCCATCACCTTCGGGGTAGACCCGGCAAACATCAAAATCACAGTTGAGGGCTGAGGGCTGTGAGATGCAAGACCTCTCAAAGCAGTTCGACGGAGCGATGTTCGACATATATCGACGCGCCAAGTCAGAGGCGGGCTACAATGCGACCATATTTCTTCAAATGCTCAACGAGCGAGGCGGGTTGGACACAGCAAAATATCTTATTAACTCGTCCAAAGTGTCGGACGGCTATACTGCGTTGTATCTGCGAAACCGCCTCGACCTGACCGTGGAGGCAATGGTTGTAGAGCACGCGAAGTGGCATGAGCTTTTTACAGGCGCAGAGCTAGCGAAAGCGCGCGAACGCCTAAAAGAATATCGATACATACCGAAGAGCGCCGGCGGAATCGCATAACCCATCAATATGGAAGCCCGCGAGGCGCGCCCTCCGCGTTCCATAACAGCCGCCTACGCGAATCCAGCCGCCGCGCGGTGAGCGGTGGCGTGCCCGTTTTCCAAAAGCACGCGGTTTTTGAGCTTCGGCGCCATGATACGAATTACAAAATTGGGCGTCCTTTTCCTCACGGCGTCTCCTTCCCGTCGCTGAACAACACCGACTCCGCAGCGCCAGAGGGACGCAGATAGCGGATGAGCTGGCGCACCGCGTTAGCGTGCAGTCGCGTCTGCTCGACGCGGGCGCGCGCGGCGGCGTCGATCTCCTCGGCGCGCGCCGAACGCACCTCGTCCTCGAGCTTTTGCAGATCCTCGCCGAGGACGCCGTGCCGGCAGGCGATCGACACGCGCTCGCCCTGCGTGACGGTCATCACACCGCCGCGGATCGCGCAATAGCGCTCGGGGCCGTCGGACCTGCGCCAGCGCACGACGGAAGGCGGCAGCACCGTCAACAAATCGGCGTGGCCCGGCAGGAGCCCGAAGCCGCCGCT
>DASPSI010000074.1:0-13516 GCA_035624015.1 Methylocystis sp. | reverse complement strand
CACCGCGGCGGAGATCACGATCGTCACCGCCAGCGTGATCGCAAACTCATGGAACAGGCGGCCGACGACCTCGCGCATGAAAAGGAGCGGGATCAGCACGGCGATCAGCGAGATCGTCAGCGAGATGATCGTGAAGCCGATTTGCCCCGATCCCTGCAGCGCCGCCGGCATCGGATCCATGCCGGCCTCGACGTAGCGCGCGATGTTCTCGATCATCACGATCGCGTCATCGACGACGAAGCCCGTCGAGATCGTCAGCGCCATCAGCGACAGGTTGTCGAGGCTGAAGTGGAGCAGATACATGACGCCAACACAGCCGACGAGCGACAACGGCGCTGAAAGGCTCGGAATGATCGTTGCGGCGAAGGTGCGCAGAAACACGAAAATGACGAGCACGACCAGCACAACGGCAAGACCAAGCTCGAACTCGACGTCTTCGACGGAGGCGCGGATCGTGATGGTTCGGTCGCTGATGATGTCGAGATTGACGGAGGCGGGCAAGGCTTCCTTTAGCTGCGGGAGCAGCGTCTTGATCGAGTCGACGACCTCGATGACATTGGCGCCGGGCTGACGCCGGATATTGACGATGATCGCCGGGGTCTCGTTGGACCAAGCCGCAAGCTTGGTGTTTTCGGGCCCGCGGACGATGCTCGCCACGTCTTTCAGCTTGACCGGATTGCCGTTGCGGTAGCCGATGATGACCTGCGCATATTGGTCGGCGCCGGTGAGCTGATCATTGGCGTTGATCGTGTAGGCTTGGTCGGGCCCGTCAAAGAATCCCTTCGGCGTGTTGACGTTCTGGTTGCTGAGCGTCGTGCGGACGTCGTCGATATTGAGCCCGTAGGCGGCGAGCGCGCGCGGATTGAGCTGAACGCGCACGGCCGGGCGGTTGCCGCCGCTGATCGCGACCTGTCCGACCCCCGGCTGTTGCGAGATTTTCTGCGCGAGCCGGGTCTCGGCCAAATCCTCCAGGTCGATCAGCGAGAGGCTTTTCGAGGTGAGCGCGAGCGTCAGCACGGGCGCGTCGGCCGGATTAACCTTGGAATAGACCGGAGGGGTCGGCAGGTCCGCAGGCAGCAGATTGTTGGCGGCGTTGATCGCCGCCTGGACCTCTTGCTCGGCGACATCGAGGGAGAGGTTCAGGCTGAACTGCAGCGTGATGATCGAGGCGCCCGCGGAGCTCGTCGAGATCATCTGATTTATGCCGGGCTGCTGACCGAGCTGGACCTCGAGCGGCGCCGTCACTGAAGAGGTCATGACCTCGGGACTGGCGCCCGGATAAAAGGTCTGGACTTGAATGGTCGGATAATCGACCTCGGGCAGGGTCGCGAGCGGCAGCAGGCGGAACGCCACCAAGCCGGTCAGCAGGATCGCCGCCATCAGCAGGGACGTGGCGACCGGCCGTTTGATGAAGGGCTCGGAAACGTTCATCGGTCCTCAGTCAATCTCGACCGCCGCAGATCGTTCGCGGCTCCGATGCGAAGCTTTTCGCGCGGCTTTAGGGATTGGCGGGCTTTGGCGGCGCGGGACCTTTGGTCTTGGCGTCCGGAGCCTTCTCCGCCTCGGGCGCGACGACGGTCATTCCCTCGCGCAGGCGATCCGTGCCCTCCGTGACGACGCGGTCGCCCGGCGCGACCCCGGAATTTACGGCGGTGAAGTCCCCCTCCGTCGGGCCGAGCGAAAGGTTGTGCACGGAAACCTTGTTCTGCTCGTCGACCACATAAGCGTAGGCGCCGGGCGCGCCGCGCTGAATCGCCGCGTTCGGGATCTTCACCACGTCGTGCAGGGTGCGGATGAGCAAACGCGCGTTGACGAACTGGTTCGGGAAGAGCTTGTTGTCCTTGTTGTCGAACTTCGCACGAAACTTCACCATTCCCGTTGTCGTGTCGATTTGACTGTCGATGGCGAAGAGTTCGCCCGCGTCGAGCTGGTTGACGTCGGCCCGATCGAAGGCGAGAACCTGCAACAGCGTTCCCGCGTTCATCTGAGGCAGGATGTCGGGGAGCTGATCCTCGGGAAGCGGGAAGATCACCGTGATCGGCTGCAGCTGCGTCACCACCGCGATCATGTTGTTCGTTGACGTTTGAACGTAATTGCCCGGGTCCACGAGGCGAAGCCCGATGCGGCCGTCAACCGGGGAGACGATATGGGCGTAGATGAGATTGAGCTTCTGCTGCTCGATCAAGGCGCGGTCCGTCTTCACCGACCCTTCGTACTGCTTGACGAGAAAGACCTGATCCTCCTCGGTCTGGCGCGCGATCGAGTTCTGCTTCAACAGGGTCTGATAGCGCGCGAGATCGACCTTCGACTGATCAAGCAGACCCTGGTCGTGCACGAGCTGACCCTCGTATTGCGCTTGCATGATCTCGTAGGGTCTCGGGTCGATCTGCGCGAGGAAGTCGCCTTTCTTGACGATCTGCCCTTCATGGAAGGCGACCTGCGTCAACTGACCGTTGATCTGGGTGACGACGTTGACGGTGGCGATCGGCGCGACCGTGCCGAGCCCGGTGGCGAAAACTCCGATGTCGCCCTTCCCAACCGTCGCGACAGTCACCGACAGCGCCGGCGTCCCCTCCACCTTGGACTCTTTCGTCGACCAGAGGAAGCGCGCCGCTAGATAGACGGCGACAATCAGCGCCGCGGCCAATAGCGCGCGGCGCCAGCCGCTGGTCCGGCGAACGCTGGCTGAGGATTGCTCGCTCGCTGTCTCCGAGGTCATCGTCTTCACCGCATTCGGCGCGCGCGCGCGATCGCTCGCGCAGAACGCAATCTGCACGCCAAAGTGACCGAAATGCGAAAGGTCTTGCAAGGGCGGCGGCGGCGGATCCGCCGAAAAACCTGTTGGCGACGTCATAATTCTGGGGAATTTTCTTGCAACGCCTTGACCCTTCGACGCGCGGACAGCAGCTATCGGAAGGGCCTGCAGGCCGCTCGGCGTCGTGCGGCGTCGCTGCGCAACGGAGTTCGCCGGGGGCGCAGAGGTCTCCTCTTGGGAGAAAGTTGGAGGCATGACCAGGCCTATGGCCAAGACCTGGCGCGGCGCTCCCTGGAGCCGCGCATGAGGCGCGTCCGCTTCGCGCCTGTCGTGGCGGGGCTCGCGCTCGCCGGGTGCATGGTCGGGCCCGACTACGTCCCGCCCCCCGTGCTGGCGCCGGAAAAATTCAAGGAGCTCAAAGGCAATCTGGTCAAGGGCTGGAAGCTCGCCGCGCCGCGCGATAGCGTCGACGCCGGCCCGTGGTGGGCGGTCTATAACGACCGGACTCTGGACGAGCTGGAAGCCCAGGTCCAAATCTCCAACCAGACCGTCACCGCTGCGATCGAGGCCTATGAGCAGGCCCGCACGCTGGTCCGAGAAGCGGAAGCGGCGCTGTTCCCGACCATAACCGCAAGCTACAGCACGACGCGCCAATATAGCGGCGCGGCGCTCGTGAATACCGGCTCAACCTCCTCAAGCGGCTCCTCTACCCCGACGGCCCTTTCTACAAGCTCCCTCAGCGCGACTCACGGTCAAGTTACCGCGATTTATACGACGCAGGGCTCGCTGACCTGGGAGGTCGACATCTGGGGCAAGATCCGCCGGCAGATCGAGAGCAACGCGGCCGGCGTCCAAGTCTCCGCGGCCGATCTCGATAACGTCAAGCTCACGGCGCAAGCCGCACTGGCGACGGCCTATTTCAATCTGCGCGCCGGCTATTCGCTCAAGGATCTGCTGGAGAAGACCGCCGCGGAATACAGAAAGACGCTGGACATCACACGCAACCAGTACAGAGCCGGCACGGCGGCCGAGGCCGACGTGGTGACGGCCGAAACTCAGCTGCTCTCCACGCAAGCGCAAGCGATCAACACGGGCGTCGCCATCGCGCAGATGGAGCACGCCATCGCCATTCTGATCGGCAAGCCGCCGGCCGACTTCTCATTGCCGCCCATGCGCCTGACCGGATACATCCCCGCCTTTCCGGTCGAAGTCCCGACGACGCTGCTCGAGCGGCGCCCAGACATCGCCGCGGCGGAGCGCACGATGCAGCAGGAGAACGCGCTGATCGGCGTGGCGCTCGCCGCCTATTACCCCGACATCACGCTCACGGCGGACCTCGGCTACACGGGCCACATTCCGTTGCCGATCAATCCCGCGCATGAATTTTGGTCGCTCGCCGCCATGGCGACGCAAACGGTGTTCGAAGGCGGGCTGCGCTCGGCGCAGGTCGATTCGGCGACCGCCAGCTATCGGCAGAGCGTCGCCAATTATCGCCAGACCGTGCTCACGGCGTTTCAGCAGGTCGAGGATCAGCTCGCAGCGATTCGCGTGCAGAGGCGGCAGCTCCAGGTGCAGGAGAAGGCCGTCGCGGAGGCCCGCAAGTCGGTTACCTTCTATCTGAACCAATATCGCGCCGGCGTCGTCGCCTTCACCTCGGTCGTCGTCGCGGAAGCGGCGCTGCTTTCCGCCGAGCAGTCCGCCTTGACGACGCGGCAGAACCTTTTCGTCGCGAGCGTCGCGCTGATCGAGGCGCTCGGCGGCGGTTGGGACAGGTCGAGGCTGCCGACGGCGGACGAGGCCACGCCCCGCATCTCGATCCTGCCGAAGATTCCGCCCGGCGCCCCGCCCCCCCTCGTCGTGGAGGAGGAAAAGTGCTGCGTCACGCAATGAGCAGCGGCGCCCGTGGTTTCATCATTGCGAGCACGGCGTGAGGCGCCGCGGGTCAAGAGCCCAAGATGACCGCTGCTTCGGCTTGCGTCTTCGACGCCCACGATCGAACATTATTGAGTAAATTGATGTATTTTTGTCATCAGTGCATCGCCCCGAAAACTGTGGGGATTCGCGCGCCGGCGTGGGTTTGGCGTTGCGGCTATCGCACGGAAAAGCCTCATAGCCAAGGCCAAATGTGACAATTTTGCAACAGTCGACGCATAATCGTGACAGCGCCCAAAAAAGAAGCTTCTACTCAACGGATTCCCGAGATAATCATAATGAATGTAACTAATTTACATGGCGTGGCGTAGGCGCAGCAGGAGCCCCAAGAAGTCTCGCCTGGATCGCCAGCCGAAAGATCGCCGTTGGCTTCGCGGACGGAGAGGGAAATGAAAGAATCAGCGGCGCGCAATCATCGCAAGTTCGCGATGGGCGTTTTAGCAATGGCGCTTGTCGTCGGCGTCTCTTCCATGCCCATGCCGGCGTTTGGCGAAGACGTTTCCGCCGTTTCGCCCTCGGCGCAGCAGAAGGATGAGCTGCCCAAGCCGCCGCCGGTGCCGCTCTCCGTGTTCGGCGACAATTTGCCCGATCCCGGCAAGCTGACGATCTCCGTCATCCCGACCTTCTATGACAATGCGCATGTGCTCGTGGGCACCCAGAACGTCGCGCCGCAACAGGTAGTTACGTACTACAAGTGGTATTGGGATCCGCTGGTTCCGCTCACCACGGTTCCGCAGGAACAGTTCGGCGAGATGCAAACGCTGACGCTCGCCTATGGCGTCGTGAAGGACGTGTCGCTGGTGGTGACCGCAGGCACGATTGAACGACATTCCTATCTCAACATCTTCTATGGCTCCTCGAACCTCATTGAGCGCGGAACGAGCACTCCGGGCATCGATACGATCGCGGACGCGTCGGCGTCGATCGTCTGGCGCGCCTATGAGGATCCGGTCAATCGCATCAAGTTCAATCTCGGAATGTCCTTCCCCACGGGCAGCAATCACAACATCGGCGGCGCCGTCCTGTCGACGACCGGGACCTATGCGATCAACGAGGCCTTCTATGGCATGCAGCCTGGAACCGGCACTTTCGACGTGATGCCCGGCGTCCTCTACGCCGGCACGATCGCGCCGTGGTCCTGGGGCCTCTCCTATCGCGCCCGCTTGCCGCTCGGAGTCAATCCCGAGGGTTACATGTGGGGCAATTATCAGGAGCTGAACGGCTGGTTCGGCTACACCTGGATCCCAGGGCTCACCACGACGTTCCGCACGAACTTCAACATTCAAAACCAGATCGTCGGCGCCGACTGGTGGCTGATCGGCAAGCTGCCGAGCGCCAACCCGCTGTGGTATGGCGGCAAGCGCATCGAGGTCTATGGCGGCGCCGACATCGACGGCAAGATTTTCGGATATCCCGGCTTCTCGATCGGCTTGGAGGCGGGCGTGCCGGTTTACCAAAACCTCAACGGTCCGCAGCTCGCGAAGAACTGGATGGCCGGCATGGCTCTCCGCTGGAAGGTCGGCGAGGAGGAAGGGGAGCAAAAGACCTCAAGAACGGGAATATTCAAGGGACCAGCCCCGGCCTCCGAGGCTCCGCCCAAATCGCCCTGGACCGGCGTCCATGTCGGCATAAATGCAGGCTATACGACATCGGGCGACAGCAACTCCAACTTCCTCGTCGCCGGCACAGGAGGCGGGTTCATCTCCGCCATGGCCGGAGGCGGGCTGCCGGGCAACGTGTCTCTTTCGAGCAGCGGCTTTATCGGCGGCATTCAGGTCGGCTACGATCGCGTCTTCTACGACAAATATCTCGTGGGCCTTGAGACCGACCTGCAAGGCGTCACCTCCGGCAACGCAAACTGGGCGCAGTGGGCAGGCTCTCCGGCGACCTATGTGCAGGCCGGCCGCAATGTGCCCTATCTCGGCACGGCGCGCGGACGCCTCGGTTATGTCGTCGCGCCTTCGGTCATGGTTTACGGAACGGGCGGCGTCGCTTTTGGGGAGACCGATCTCAGAGCGACCTATTTGAGTCCGGGCAACTTCACTCAGCAGGGCGGCTCGTGGCTCGGATATGACGACATGCGCCTCGGCTGGACCGCGGGCGCTGGCGCCGAATGGATGTTCTTGCCGAAATGGAGCGTGAAAGCCGAGTATCTCTATTGCAACCTCGGCACTGCGAACACGGCCAACGTCGGCGCCCTGTACGTCACCAAAGCGCCAAACTGGTCGTCCGTGGCCCATACGGGGCTGTTCGACGGCCACGTCATTCGCACGGGCGTGAACTACCGCTTTGGCGGAGCGGCGCCGGAGTCGGTCGTCGCCAAATACTGAGGCGCCAGGGGCTCGTTCGAAGCCGTGGGCGGCCTAGCCTTCACGAGCGGCGATCACGCCGCTCGCGAAGGAAAACGGGGGAAAGAATATCGTTAGACTATGCAGCAGGTTGACAGGACGGTTAAGATATTGTCTCTCCTTGGCGGAGGCGATGGAGTTCGCCGTATAACCGCCGCTGTCCCTTAAGGCGCAGAAGGCTGATGACTCCTACCCACAAAGAGCAGGGTAGGAGTCTGTCTAGATGCAAGTCCTGGTCGAGAGATCCGCCGCCGACGGGGCGCGTGATGCCTGTGCGAGCCGGCGTCGGGGCGCGTCATGATCGTCGATAACAGGCCCTTGCGCGGCTGGCGCTTATGGCTGTTCACCGCCGCATTGGCGCTCGGAACGATCGTCGCCCTCTCCAACGTGCCCGGCTACACGATCGCCGTGCCCTATGTGTCGGGCAGTCTCGGCGGCGTCAACCCGAGCTTCGGCACCTGGGGGACGACCGACCATATGGTCGGCATCGCGCTCGGCCTGCCTTTCGCGCGCTGGTTCTCGGGACGCTTCGGCGACTACCGCGTCTATGTCGCAGCTTTCCTCCTTTACGCCGTCGCCGCATGGGTGTGCGCGACGAGCGAAACCCTGTGGCAGTTCCTGCCGGGCCGCATCGTGCTCGGCTTCATCGGCGGTGTGACCCTCCCGCTCGCCCAGTCGCTGGCGCTCAGGGAATTTCCAGAACGCTCGCGCACCTTCGCGGTCGGATTGTGGGGCGTGCTCAGCATGACGCCGTTCACGATAGGCGTGTTCGTCAGCGGCTGGTATGCCGAATTCTTGAGCTGGCGCGCCGTGTTCTATACCGACATCGTCGTGGGCGTGCTGATCGCGGCCATCGTCGGCGCGCTGCTCTATGGGCGCGGCTTCCATGCGAGGATCGTGCGCTTCGACTTCGTGGGCGTCCTTCTGCTCACGGCGATCGTCTATGGCGCGCAGACGATCTTCAACATGGGCAACGACTTCGACTGGTTCGCCTCGCCCATCCTGCAAGCGGCGCTGATCGTCGTCGCGATCGCAATTCCCTTGTTCGTGATCTGGGAGCTCGGCGAGCGCCATCCGGTGCTCGACCTCCGCCTGTTCTGGCATCGCAACTACGCGATTGCGACCTTCTGCTCGGTCTTCGGCTTCCTGATCATCCAGGGGCTGTTGTCCGTGTTCGTCGGCCAGCTGCAGCTGCTCAACGGCTACACCTCGTCGCTCGCGGGATTGATCTACCTGCTGATGTTCGCCGTGGCCGGGCCGGTCGTCGCCATTCTCCACGAGCTCAATCGCACGATCGACGTGCGGCTCGTCTCTTTCTTCGATTTCCTCGGCCTCGCTGCGACTTTGACCTGGTTCGGACTTTTCGACCGCCTGGCCTGGTTCGACCAGATCTCCTGGCCGATGCTGTTCTTCGGCTTCTTCATCGCCCTGTTTTTCGCGCCGCTCGCGAGCCTCGCCATGCACGGTCTCTCCGGGTCGAAGCTCATCCGCGCGGCGGAGGAGCTCGCCATGCTGCGCACTGTCGCAGGCGCTTACGGCATCACCCTGCTCGCCGTCGTGCAGTTCCGCCGCACGCCATTCCATCAGCTTGATCTCGCAGATCATGTCGGCGGACGGCGCTTCGCCTCGCTCGACCTGCTGTCGCAAGTGACCGCGAGGCTTGAGGCCGCGGGCGTCAGCTCATCCACGGTTCTGCGACGGCTGGGCAATCTGATGCGGGAGCAATCGGCGCTGCTCGCCTTGAACGACGCGTTTCTGCTTGGCGCCGCGGTCTTCGTCGCGCTGGCGGTCCTCGTATGGTTCGCGCATCCGACCCTGATCGCCTTCTGGCGGCGGGAGGACGCGGCGCATTTGCGGGCCGAAGAGCTCATGGAGTCGCCATGAAGCAGTGGGCCAGCAAATTCGCGCCAGCCGTGCTCGCCCTTTCGCTGGCGGGCTGCATCGTTGGGAGCGAAGACCGCGCCCCGTTCATGACTCCGCCCGCCATGGAGCGCACGCTCGATCGCGCCGGCGCGAAGCCCGCGGGCGCGTGGCCGGTCGCGGACTGGTGGCGCCAGTTCCGCAGCGCGGAGCTCGACGGCGTCATCGCGACCGCTCTCGCGGAAAACCAGGATCTGAGACGGGTTCGCGACCGGCTGCACCAGGCCGAAGCCATCACCGAGACCGCAGGCGCGCCGCTGCTTCCCTTCTTCAAATTAGACATGGGCATGGGCCAGCATCGCGTCGCCAGCCACGGCGTCGAGGCGGCCTACAATTCGGACATTGCGGGCCAGGAAAAGACCATGGCCTATCTGAGTCCGTCGTTCTATTACGAGTTCGACTTCTGGGGGAAAAACAGGGCGGCGCTGAACGCGGCGATCGGCGAGACGGCGGCGGAGACGGCGGAGCTCGCCGAGACCCAGCTGCTGCTCACGACCGCTCTCGCTCGGGCCTATTTCCGCGGTCTCGCCGCCGCCCGCCAGCTCGAGCTCGCGCGCGAGATGACCAAGATGCGGCGCGAGCTCGTGAGCGTCGCGGAGACGCGCTTCCGCACGGGTCTCGACATAGAGGACGCCACCGCTTCGGCGCGCATCGATCTCGAGGCCGCGCTGAAGCGCGAGGCTGGCGTCGAGGCCCTGCTGGCCTTGCAGCAGGATTTGCTCGCCCGCATGAGCGGACAGGGGCCGGACGCCGGGCGGGGGTTGGCGGTCAAGAGCCGCGTCGATCTGCCTGCGGCGCCGCCGCTGCCGAAAACGCTGCCGATCGAGCTGCTCGTGCACCGGCCCGATCTCGCGGCGGCCATGCACCGCGCCGAGGCGGCCGCTGAGCGCATCCATGGCGCCAAGGCCGAATTCCTGCCGAGCGTCGATATCTCCGTCATTCCGGGTTTTCAGGCGTCGCAGCACTCGACGCACATCGACAAGCTCGCGACCTATCTCTTCCGCGCCTCGGCCTTCAACTACTATGTTCAGCCTGGCTTTCATCTGCCGTTGTTCGAAGGCGGCAGGCTTCGCGGCAAGCTGGAGGCGCGGCGCTCCGAATATGACGAAGCGGTCGACGAGTACAACGAAACGCTGTTGCGCGCCGCGCAGCAGGTCGCCGACAGCCTCGTCAACGTGCGGCAAACCGGCTCCGTGCTCGAGGCGCAAAAGCGCCTGGCCGCCGATGCGCGCCAGAAGCTCGCGCTCGCCCGGAGCCGCTGGAATTCTGGCCTCAAGGACCGCCGGGAAATCCTGACGCTCGCCCATGACGCCTTCGAGGCGGCCTATTATCAGCGCGCGTTCGAGGCGGATCTGCTCTCGGCCCGCGTCGATCTGATCCAAGGCCTCGGCGGCGGCTATGAGCTCGGGCCGCCGCCGGTCTGGCCGAAGCCCTCGCCGGAGGACGACGGTCTCTCGCCTTACGTCAATTTCATCGAATCGCTCGGCGGAGGATAACGTCTTGACCTTGCAGCATGAGGCGCGCGCCGGCGCGTCGGGCGTCCACGAGCGGGAAAATCCATGGCGTTGAACCGCAGGCAGATCCGTACGCGCCGAAACGTCGGCCTCGCGCTCGTCGCGCTGATCGCCGGCCTCGTCGCGCTCTATTATCTCGTCACATGGCGGACGTACGACCGCTACGCAGTTGAGACCGACAATGCCTTCGTCACTGGCAACCTCATCCCGGTCTATGCGGACGCCACCGGCGTCGTGACGCAGGTCCTCGCCGAAGAGACGCAGAACGTGAAGACGGGCGACGTGCTCATTCGGCTCGACGAGCAGCGCGCCGGCGCGTTGCTCGCCCAGGCGGAGGCGGATCTCGCTCGCGCCGTGCGCAACGTGAGCGCGCTGTTCGAGAACAGGCGCCAATCCTGCGAGAAGATCAATTCGCGTCTCGCGCTGCGCGACAGGCTCCGGCACGACCTCGCCCGCTACCAGCAGGCGGCGCCGTCCGGCTCCGTGTCGCAGCAGGCGTTGCAGAACGCACGGGATCAGCTCGCCTCGGCCGAGGCGGACGTGCGCGAGGCGCGCGCCGACACCCAATCGATCGAGGCGCGCATCGTCGGCGTGACGCGGACGAACCACCCGGACATCCTTGCGGCGCAGGCGAAATATCTCGATGCCTACATCGAGTTCGCGCGCCAGCACATCAAGGCGCCGGCTTCTGGCTACGTCGCGAAACGCAAGGCGCAGGTCGGGGACCGCGTGAAGCCTGGCGACCAGATTATGACGATCGTCCCGCTCGATCACCTCTGGGTCGAAGCAAACCTATGGGAAAACGCTATGCAGCGGGTGCGGCCCGGCCAGAACGCGCAAATCGTGGTCGATCTCTATGGCGGAAAGACCGTCTATCACGGCAGGGTCGAGGGCCTCGTGCCGGGCTCCGGCAGCGTCTTCGCGCTGCTGCCGCCCGACAACGCCACCGGCAACTTTATCCACATCGTGCAGCGCGTGCCGGTCCGCATCTCTTTGCGCGCCGACGAGCTGGCGAAAGACCCGCTGCGCCCAGGCCTTTCGACCGTCACGACCATCGACGTGCGCGATGACCAGACGCCTGTCGACGCCTCGCAGGTTTCGACGTCCTCGGCCGAATACCGAACGAACATCTACGACGACGACCTGGCGCAGGGAAAAGCGAAAGCCGAGGAGATCGTGAAGCAGAATCTCGCCGGAAAGGGCGGGGAGGGCGAGCGCGCCTGCGCCATCGGCGAGTGAGGGCGAGGGCGCTTCCCATCGCACCCTCGATTTGGCGCGCGGGACGCGCGCCCTCCGCGGAGGGCGGGCGTCTCGCCCGCCAATTTGGATGAAGCAAGCCGAGGTTTGAGGTGCTTTCTGTTCAAGACGAGCTTATGATCCCTGTCTTGAGAGTCGGGGCGCTAGCTTCACGAAGGCTCACCATGTTCGCAAAGATCCTGAACGCCAACGACGGTTCCGAGACCGCCCTCCGCTCGTTCGCGGTAGCGCTCGCCCTCGCCAAGCAGAACGGCTCCGAGCTGCACATGGTCTGCGTCGAGGAAATTCCTTACATGCCGGACTTCGTGCAGGAAGTCGAAGAACAGGACGAGAAGGCCGCCCGGCGAATAGAGGGGCTCGTCAAACGTACGCAAGCGATGGCCGACGCCGAGCAGGTGAAGCTCCGGCCGCATGTGCTGAAAGGGCATCCCGTCCGGGACATCGTAGGGCTTGCGGAAGAACTCGGGGCCGATCTGCTCGTGATCGGCGCTGTCGGCCACTCGCAGCTCTATGAGCGCCTAATCGGCAGCCGCGCCGACCGCATCATGCAGCTCGCGAAGTGCCCCGTCCTCGTCGTGAAATAGCTCGGACGACGCAGGGTCGGGGCTGACGCCGCGGCCTTGGGACAGCTACTGCGCGGCGGCCTGCTGCGCCTCTTCTGTCGGAGCCGCGCCGGTCGTCCCACGCTCCGCCTCGGGCAGCAGATGTCGCGGCAGATAGATCGCGTTCGCGATCAGGGTCGGGATGATCGCGGTCGCGACGATCGCGGCGACGAGCGTGGAATACTGGCTCTCGTCGATGATCTTGTGCGAGAGGCCGAAGAGCGAGGCGATCGTGCCGAAGGTGAGGCCCGACGCCATGAGCAGGGTCATGTACATCGAGTCCCTGTGCGGCGAGCCGAAGGCGCGCGCGACGGGATAGACGCTCGCGACCTTCGTCGCCATCTCGACCGCGACGAGCGCGACGACGGCGAGCGGCGCCGCAAGCACGGCGGGCAGCGAGACGAAATAGCCGGCGCGGATGAAATAGAAGGGCGTCAGCAGGCCGATCGTGATCGTGCGCAGGCGCCGCACGAGCGCGTGATCGCGGCCGACGCTTCCGGCGAGCGCCATGCCGATCAGATAGGCGGGCAGCACGCCCTCGCTTTCCGCCCAAGTCGCCAAGGCGCCGAGAGCCATCAGCGAGAACATGAGGAACTTGGTCTCGAACTCCGAGGGACGGTCGCCGAAAAGCTTGAAGGCGAGCGGCGTGAGCCGGGGGAGGCCGATGAACACCGCCGCGAGCGCGCCGACGAAGATCGCCGTCTTCCAGGTGAAGGGCGCGAAGACGAGGCCGAGTGTGACCACCGTGCCGAGGTCGGTGATGAAGCAGGCGGCGAGAATCGTCTTGCCGAAGTCCGTGCGGTTGAAGCCATATTCCATCATCACCGTGTAGACGACGGCGACGGAGGTCGCGGCGAGCGCGATGCCAGCCAGAATCGCGGGCGAGGTCTCCCAGCCGAGCAGATAATGCGCGGCGGCCCAGCAGCCGATCGAGGGGACGAGGAAGCTCGCGACGCCGACAGCGGCCGACTCCTTCCATTTGAGCTTGAACACGTCCGGGTCGAGCTCGGCGCCGGCGAGGAAGGTAAGCAGGATCGCGCCGATGCCGGCGAGCGTCTTGACCCAGGGCTCCTGCACGCCGAACACTTCGGCGCCGATCGTGACGCTGAAGACGGCGCGGGCGCAAATGCCGACGATGATTTCGGAAAGCGCCGCCGAGACGCGGAACCTCACCGCGATGACGGTCGC
>DASPSI010000064.1:0-6723 GCA_035624015.1 Methylocystis sp. | reverse complement strand
AAGCAGCCGCCGGTCTCCTTCTTCCTGAAGAAGGCGGCAGGCTTGAAGCTCGGCAAGAAGCCGGCTTCGGGCTCGAAGACCCCCGGCCGCGGCACGGTCGGCAAGGTTACCTTGGCGCAGGTCAGAGAGATCGCCGAGAAGAAGATGCCCGACCTCAACTGCAGCACGGTCGAGGCTGCGATGGCCATGATTCAGGGCTCGGCGCGGGCGATGGGCCTGCAGGTGGTGGAGTAGGACGATGTCGCATGTCGGAAAACGCATCGCCAAGGCGCGCGAGGGCATCGAGCGCACGAAGCTTTATACGCTCACCGAGGCCGTCAAGCTCGTGCGCTTGCGGGCCAAGGCCAAATTCGACGAGTCGGTCGAGATCGCCATGAATCTCGGCGTCGATCCCAAGCACGCCGACCAGATGGTGCGCGGCGTCGTGAACCTGCCGAACGGCACGGGCCGCACGCTTCGCGTCGCCGTGTTCGCGCGCGGTCCCAAGGCCGACGAGGCCAAGGCCGCCGGCGCCGACATCGTGGGCGCCGAGGAACTCGTGACCACCGTTCAGGGCGGCGCGATCGAGTTCGACCGCTGCATCGCGACGCCGGACATGATGCCGCTCGTCGGCCGCCTGGGCAAGGTTTTGGGCCCGCGCGGCCTGATGCCTAATCCCAAGGTCGGCACGGTGACGATGGACGTCGCTGGGGCGGTGAAGGCGTCGAAGGGCGGCGCGGTGGAGTTTCGCGTCGAGAAGGCGGGCATCGTGCAGGGGCTCGTCGGCAAGGCTTCTTTCGACGACGCCAAGCTCGTCGAGAACGTGCAGGCTTTCGTCGACGCGGTCGCCAAGGCGAAGCCCGCCGGCGCGAAAGGCACCTACATCCAGCGCATCGCCATCTCCTCGACGCAGGGGCCGGGCGTCAAGGTGGATGTCGGCAGCATCGGCGCGCAGGCGCACTGACGGGCGGCGCAGTCAGGAGCTTGGAGCCGGCGGGGGGACCGCCGGCTTTTTTGAGCGCTGTCGGCCTGGAGCTTCAGGCTCCCGCCCAAGCCGCCAAAATGACTCGTCTCTGCCCTTCATTCGGCGAAGTTCCACTGAGGCGCATATGCAAAACTGTTTTGAAATCGAAACGGCTCGAATTTGTATTTTGTTCCTGTATCCGGCATTGCTCTCGGCAGCGCTGGGGTTCATTACAGTTTTCGGAGGATGGCTTATTGGTTCGGAAATACCACGTTTTACGCCAAGATACTATTGGCGCTTGCTAAAACTCCGCGGTCGACGTGAACATGATTGGCGCCTCGCGGGATTCTCGCAGGATGAGGTAAGTAAAATACGTCTAACGACGACCTATTTGACAGCAATGTTTATTGTGTTATTCGTTCCTATCGGTATAATTTGCGCAAAAATGGCCAGCTTCCTAGGAAGCGTCATATTTTCGTGTAGCTCTCCGATTTGAACATAAATTGACGACCACCGGCCTTCCCACAGCCTTCCATGGCGCGATGCGATCTGGAGAGTCGGGAGGAAAACCGCCGACCCCACGAAAAAAGGAGCGAACGCGCCATCAGCGAGCGGCCACTTTTGGCGCTTCCGCGCTGTTCGTGCCGCCATGGCTTGACCCCAACCCAAAATTCGGGCCGCGCTGTTGTCCGAAGCTGGCTCGAGCGGGAAATTCCTAAAACCCCGGCAGCCGCAGGAGCGCCCGCAACCCGCCGCGCGGGCTCTCGTCCAGCGACAGCGACCCCCCATAGGCGGCGGCGAGGTCGGTCACGATCGACAGACCCAAGCCCGAGCCGGGCTTGGTCTCGTCGAGCCGCCGTCCGCGCTGCGTCGCCTCGGCGCGCAGCTTTTCCGGCAGGCCGGCGCCGTCGTCCTCGATCGTAAGGAGCAACGTCTTGCGGCCGGCGACGCTCGCCTCGGCGTCGACGGACACGGAGATCGACACCGCCTCATTCGCCCATTTGCCGGCGTTGTCGAGCAGATTTCCCACCATCTCCTCCAGATCCTGGCGCTCGCCCAGGAAGCAGAGATCGCCGGGCGCAGAGCCCGAATAAGCCACGCCGCGCTCCGCATAGATCTTCGAAAACGTGCGCAGCAGCGCGGCGATGACCGGCTCGACCTTGGTCGAGGAGCCGAGCGCTCCGGCGCGCGCGGCCGCCCGCGCGCGATCGAGATAAAAGGTGATCTGGTCGCGCATGATCGCGGCCTGCTCGCCGACCTTCTCGGCGAGCGGCGAGGGCGTCGCGTCAGCCTCGTTGATGATGACGCTGAGCGGCGTCTTGAGCGCATGGGCGAGATTGCCGACCTGCACGCGCGCGCGCTCGACAATGTCGCGATTAACGCCGATCAGCAGGTTCAGCTCGTCGACGAGCGGTTGCAGCTCCGTCGGATAGGCGCCGGCGATGCGTTCGCGCCCGCCGCGGCGAATTTCGCCCAGCTCGCCTTGGAGCGCGCGCAGCGGGCGCAGGCCGAAGCCGAGCTGGATCGCGGTGGCGACGGCGAGCGCCACGGCGAGCAGCGTGAACGCGACTGTCAGGGCAAATTGAAAGCGGTCGATTTCCCGCTCCGCCGCGTTGACGGGGACCGCGACCTGAACCAGGAAAATCCCCGTCTCGCCGCTGTCGATCCGTTGCTCCATGAGGCGCAGCCTACGGCCGTCGGGGCCCAGAACCCCGCCGCTTCGCACGCGGCCTTCGCCCGCTTTCGCGTCCGTTTCTGGCAGCTTGGGCAGAAGCGAGGCGGAAAGCGAGGGCGAAGTCTTGGGCTCGGCGTCGTTCTCGTCCACCCGGGTCACTTGCCAATACCAGCCCGAGTAGAGCTCATTGAATTTCGGCTCCCCGAGCTGGATTGCCTCGTGATGCGCCTCATCGGCGACGATGGTTCTGATGTATGACTCGAGAAGAGTGTTCCAAACGTCCTCGGCGTTGCGGCGGTAATATTGCGTGAGCGCGGTCGAGGCGACGAGCAGCACCACGATGCTGACCGCCGCCGCGGTGAAGAACAGCCGACGCGCGATCGATCGGGCGGCGAACGCCATGGCGTTCTTGGGCGACATGGCCGCCAGCGCCCGAGCAGCTTCGCGCGCATGGCCGGCGAGACCTTGATCGTTTCGCGTTGCTCGCAAAGGAGGCGTCTCCGAAGCGTTTAAGACTTGCAGCTCTCCTGTGGCGGCGCGACGATGTAGCCGAGGCCGCGCACCGTTTGAATGAGCTCGACGCCGAGCTTCTTGCGCAGGCGGCCGACGAAGACCTCGATCGTGTTCGAGTCGCGGTCGAAATCCTGATCGTAGAGATGCTCGATGATCTCGGTGCGCGAGATCACGCGGCCCGCGTGGTGCATCAGATAGGCGAGCAGGCGATATTCGTGCGAGGTGAGCTTGATCGGCGCGCCGTCGACAACGACGCGCCCGGCCTTGGCGTCGAGCCGCACCGGACCGCAGACAATTTCGTTCGTCGCATGGCCGCTCGCGCGGCGCACCAGCGCGCGCAGCCGCGCGAGCACCTCCTCCATGTGAAAGGGCTTGACGACGTAATCATCGGCGCCGGCGTCGAAGCCCTGAACCTTGTCGCTCCAGCTCTCGCGCGCGGTGAGGATCAGCACCGGCATGACGCGCCCGGCCTCGCGCCACTCCTTGAGCATGCTCACGCCGTCCTTCTTCGGCAGGCCGAGATCGAGCACGACGGCGTCATAGGGCTCGGTGTCGCCCAAAAAGTGCCCTTCCTCGCCATCGAAGGCGCGATCCACTGCGTAGCCCGCCTGCGTGAGCGCAGCGACGAGCTGGCGGTTCAGGTCCTTATCGTCCTCGACGACGAGCAGCCGCAATTCTAGTCTCCCTTCGCGGACGGATGTTCGTGGTGGATTTGATGCGCCTTGCCGCTCGACGCGTCGACGTGGACTTTCACCGTGCGCCCATCATGGCGCAGCAGAACGATCTCGTAGACATAGGCGCCGGCGATCTCGCAGAGGCGCTCCGAAATCGCGTCCCCCGTTTCGAGGTTCCGCGCGTGCTGCGTGGCGAGAAAAGGGTCGACGAGGCGGTGCTGGGCGATCTTCTGCCGCGTCTGAGCGGTTGAAAAGCATTCCTGTCCCTCCACCCCCTCCTTGGCGAAGGACGACGGCGGCAAAACGAGAGCGCAGGCGACGGCGAAGACGAGGATCGGCGCCGTGCGCAACCACATCTGGAGCACTCCTTTGGAAAGATCGTGCCGACAGCCGGCTGAATCTGTGCTGAACGGGAGCTGACACTGCGCAAGACGGCGGGTCAAGAAGATTTTGTCGGCGTCGCGCCCTCGGCGCCCTGAGGTCTATTCGCAAGAAGCGCCTCGCGCAGCTCTCCCCCCGCCGCGGCAGGAGAGCCGAGGCGGCGCGAGAGCGCGGCGCGACAAGATGCGACGGCGCTAAGCCGTCACATTGTGCACATGAACGTGATGGCCGCCGTTGCGCTCCATGACGGCGATCGCCTCGCGCTCACGCTCGGCGTTCCAAACGCGCGCCCACAGCAGCAGGCCTCCGCGCTTGAGCTGCGCCTGCACCCAGCCGCGCTGGCGGCGGTTGATGTACCTCCAGATCACCGCGCCGACGAGGGCCGCAAGGCCGCCCCCCACGGCGCCGCCCACGATCGGATTGGCGAAGACGCCGCTGGCCGCCGTCAGGGCCCCTGCGCCAATGAAGGCGCCGGCGTAGAACAGGACGGCGACGATCGACGCTTTGCCTTCATTTAAAGATTCCGGATCGATGTAGTGCAGGCGGGGCGCCCGGTCGTCGTCCTCGAGATCGATGACGCGATCGGAGCTGTTTTTCGCGCGCAGGGCGTCATCTTCTCCGAGCACGCTGATCTCGGAGCGATCGAAGCCGTCGCTCAACAGATCGTCGATCGCCGACTGGACCGTGTCCAGGGAATCGAAAACGCCGACCACCTCGTGGATTTCCTGTCGCTGCTGCCGCGGCTCGCTGCTTGTCGCGCTCATTGTGCTTCCTCCCGATGCTCCGGTCGCGGCCGACCGGACTTCGACCTTGCATTGGGGAGAACTGTCGCAAGCCGGGCAAGTTTCAAGACATCGCGCGGGAAACTGCGCGTCCTTCAGCGGGGAACGAGCGCGATGACGCGCGCCGGGCCACCCGAGCCGTCCCGGATCTTCATCGGCAGCGCGATCACGATCGCGCCGGTCGGCGGCAACTGCTCCAGATTGGTCAAATTCTCCAACCCGCTGGCGTTCGCCGCGGCGACGAGGCGATGCACGGGGAAGTCCTGCGACGGACCATGGTCGACGCTTGCGGTGTCCACGCCGATCAGCTTGGCGTGCCGGTCGGCGACGAGCAGCGCCGCGGCTCCCGGGCCAAATGATGGAAAGTGCAAATGCGAGGCGTCACCCGGCGTATCGTCGCCAAGATAGCTCCTCTTATCGGGCCAGCGCGTGCTCCAGCCGGTGCGCAGCAGCACGATCGCGCCCTCAGCTATCCGGCCGTGCGCGGCTTCGAACGAGGCGATGTCGTCGGTCGAGAGCCGGTAGTCTGGATCGGCGGCGGCCTTTTGCGAGATGTCGATGACCACGGCGGGGCCGACGAAGCGCTCGGGTGGAATGTCGGCGTTGGTCCAGCGTCCTTCGGCGAAGTGCATCGGGGCGTCGAGATGCGTGCCGCCATGCTCAGGCGAGCAGAAGCTCGCGGCGTAATAGAAGAAGCCGCCCTTCGTCAGTCCCTTATGCAACGGCTTGAACTCAAAGCCGGAAGGCGATGTCGGCCAATAGATGGTCTCGGCGTCGAAGGAGTGGCTGAGATCGACGACGCGGCTCGACGCAAGGTCGAGGCTCTGGCCGAGGCCGGAGCCGCTTGCAAGAAACCAGGACAGAGCGGCGAGAAGCGGAAGCCTGCGTTTGGATTGCGGCGCCATAGGGCTGTCTCCTAAACTGGCCGGCGGGATCGGCGGCTGTCTCGCAAGGTGGCGCGGTCTCGTCCCTTTGGCGAGGGCGTTGCGGGGCAAAATCAATGAGCGAAGCAGAACGCTGGGGGAAATATCGCGTGGTTCCGGGCTCGCGCGGGCCAAGGCGCGACTTTCGGATCACGATCGGCCTTCGCGAGGGCTGGGATGCGGAGGGACGGGTGTTCGACGCGTCGGAGGCCGTGCGCACGGCGAAGGCCTGGATGCGCCGCCGCGTCGAAGCGCGCCTGCCGGCGCTCTCCGGCATGTTTACGCGCGCCGAGGTCACTTACGACTGGCGGCGGGAGGACGATACGGTCGGCTCTGACCGCGAGCCTGTCGCGATTTTCACCGGAGAAGCCGTGCACGCCTATCTCGGCGGTTTGCCGGACGAAGACATCGAGGCGATGCTCAACGAGCTTGCGTCGGAGCTCGGCGACGCGCTCGGCCAAGAGCGCATCTACATCGCCTTCTGCGACAGGACTTGGATCCTGGCGGAGTGAGGGAGAGGGCACAGGGAGCGCCCAGCTTGGCAGCTGGGAGGAAGCACACCTGAAGCGCGTCACTTAGACGGGGGGAGCGGGGAGCGGGGCGGCGTGGAGGTTGCTGAGGAGACAGAAATGGGCTCAGGAAGGAGACCGGAGTCCCGCAAATGAGAAAAGCCTTTAAAAACAGTTGATTATGGCTCCCCGAGTAGGACTCGAACCTACGACCTAGCGATTAACAGTCGCGTGCTCTACCAGCTGAGCTATCGGGGAACGGCTGGGGTGCGCGCATATAGCAAAGCGAAAGGCGCCTTGCCAACCCCATCTTTCGTCCGGAT
>DASPSI010000060.1:0-11807 GCA_035624015.1 Methylocystis sp. | reverse complement strand
TCAAAAGTCCGAAAAGCCGGGAAACGTCATTGCGAGCGGAGCGAAGCAATCCAGGGGCCTCGCCAGCGCGCGTCGCGGGATGCTCGCGCGTCCGCTGCGCGGCGTTTTCCGTTGCCTCCTCGACTCCTGGATTGCTTCGCTCCGCTCGCAATGACGGGGCTTCTGCGTCAGGGCTCAACTTGGGACGCAGCAGTCCGGCGCGCCGCCAAAACAATGAGCGCTCTCACGCGGGGAAGCGTGAGAGCGCCTGATTTTCGTTTCGCGCGAGCTAGAGGCTCGCGCGAAGCTGTCAGGTCAGTGGCTGAAGTCGAACAGGTCCAGCAGATCGCCGATCGCCGGCGAATTGACGGGCACATAGGGATTGCTAGCCGTCAGCGGGTTCGGCAGATTGTCGCGGCTGCGCGAGGTGAGCGGCGAGAGCCCCCAATTCGCTTCAATGAACTTCGCGATCGACACGTGGTCGTTGTAGGTGTGCGAAATATGGCCGCCTTGGCTATATTTCGAGATCGCGATCAGCGGGATGCGCGTGCCGTCGCCAAAGAAGTCGACCGGCTGCACATAGCCCGAGTCCCAATAGCCGCCGCCCTCGTCGAAGGTGACCAGGATGGCGGTGTCAGCCCAATAGGGGCTGTTCTGGACGAGATCGACGATCTTCTTCACGAAGCCCTCGAAGAGGATCAGCTTCGACGACGACGGGTGGCCGTCGACGTAGCCGCTCGGCTTCACATAGGAAACCGCCGGCAGATCGGCGCCCTCCTCGAGCTGCCGATAGAGATCGGCCGTGTCGAGCAGATGCGTCGCGCGCTGATTGGCGTCCGTCATGATTGCTGTCGAATAGGACGCCCAGTTGCAGATGTTGCAGTAGTCGTCCTGGATGCTGTTCTGCTGGTACTTGTCGCCGAGATACTCATCCCACTGATCGCCAAAATAGGCCCAGGAGATGTTCTTCTCGTTCAGCGCCTGACCGATGTTCTTCACATTGGTCGGCGGGATCGTGAAGACATAGTTGTTGGCGTTCGTATCGGTGTAGGCGTTCGAGCCGTCGCCGAAATAGCCGGGGTTGTAGTTGTTCACGAGGTAATAGTGGCCCGTGTCGCAGTTTGGATTGACCCGATTGCGCAGGGCGCCGAGATAGTCGGTGATGGCCGAGATGCCGGGCTGGGTTTTGTCGGCGCAGCCGACATAGGAGCCGCCGCCGTAGTTGGCTTTCGGGGAGGTCGCCGTGGGCGAGCCCGAACCGCCGCCGTAGCCATCCTGAACATAGAGGTTGTTCGTTCCAGCCTGCGGATTCGGGTTTTCAATCTCGGACAGCGCGCTCGTGTAGGGCGGCACCGGCGTGCCCGGCGCCGTCGGATTGACCGGGTTGTGCGGAGGCGTTTGCGGGTTGCCTCTGCCGTCGCTGAACCAGATTGCGTCGGCGTAGCCGATGACGATGTGGTTCGCGCCAGTGCCGCCGTTGACGCCCTGATGATAGTTGTCGCTCAACGTGTAAGTGTCGGCGAGCTGTTTGAAGTAAGGCGCGTCACCTTGTTGGACGTTGTAAAAGCCCAAAGCGGTCGAGCCTTCGCCCGGATAACCCGGCTCAGCCGCGCCGTTGGAGCCGGCGCCGACCGTGCGCTCGACCCAAGCGGCCTGATCGTAGTTGCAGCCCCACCCATTCGACGAGTTGGCCTTGCTGGCGTCGCAGTCGAGCTGCTGCCACATCTGGAAGAACCGATGGACCGGGCTCGGGCTGTAGGAGTCATAAGGGTAATAGGGAGCGTGGGTGTTTTGCGTGATCTGATACGGGCCGGACGGCAAGTGGCTGGCGTCCTTACCATCATAGTAGATGCGCGCGTCGGGACATTTATTGCCCGGATTGACGTTGCAGAGCGGATTGCTGCTGCTCGTCGAGGACTGACCCGTGCCGCCCGTCAGCAGATACTGAACGTAATTCGAATCGAGGCCGTTCTCTATGGCGTTCGCGAAGGCGAGGTTCGGCGTGGTGATGCAGGACTCTCCCGTCGCGCCCACCTCCGAGCAGACGTAAGGCGTGCTGGGGCCACCGACCCAAGCGGGCGGCAGAGTCGCATAGGCGGATTTGGGCGGGCTCAGCTCGAAGGCGGTGGTGTCATTCCCTTGCTGCTGAACCGCCTTGTTGTAGTTCGGCCCGGGCGTGCCGTCGGCCTTGACGATCCCCTCCGAGAGAAGATTGAGAACGGTGTCGCCTTTGTTCTTCGGCACATAGGTGGCGTAGACGTGGTCGAAGGAGCGGTTCTCGCCGATGATGACGATCACATGCTTGATTGGAGTCAAGGTCGCGTTGTCGTTTTGGCCTTGCGCAGCGAAAGCCGCGACCGGCGCAAATGTGTTTCCAAGCACGGCGCAGAGCGCCAGGGCCGACGCGAAGCGCTTCAGCTTCGCCGCCCGTATCGACTCGATTACCATATTAAGCCCCCAATAAACTTGCGAGGAACCATTTCCCCGCAACGGTTTGTTAACCGTGCCGGAGCTTAAGCATGCTTATATGATCGTTCATTGACAAATATTCTCATGAAATTTGTGGGATCGAAGATTAGACCAGAGTACAATGACATTCTTGTGAATGTTTTGTCTCAGTTCGATGGAGTTACTGGGGTGGAACCCTTGCTTTTCTCGCTCTCGGCTGCTGCTGCGGCGGCTGCTGCGGGGGCTGCTGGGCAAGAGGCTGGGGCGGCGGCGCGGAGCCCGGCGAGGCCTCGTCATAATTGAACTCGAGATGCGCGACCTGGCCGGCCCGCGTCAGGGTCACCCGCGCGTCAGCCACGCTGTCGAAGGTCCAGCCTTCGAGCGACTCGCCGATCTTCAGCCAGGCGCCGTCGGGCGTCGAGGCGGTCACGATGAAGACTCTCTTGTCGCGGCCCTGATTGACGATGCCCTTGAGCGTCATGCCCGCGGGCGGGCCGGCCAGTGCAGCTTCCGACGTCGTGGGCGCCTCCTGCTTCTGCGAGGTCTTCGCCGGCGGACGCCGCGACTTGTCGAACAGAGGGCGCGTTAGAGTCTCAGATTCGAGCGCGCCGGCGAAGACGCCGGCCGGGCGGCCCTTCGGCGTTTCCGCTGTCGGCGGACGCCAGTCCGGCTTGCCGGAAACTTCTCCCGTCACGGGGGCGAGCGCGCAGATCAGCAGATAGGCGAAGGAGCCCGCGGCGAATAGGGCGAGGCCGCCGAGCACGAGCGCGTCGAGCGGAGACAGCCGGGCGCGTTTGGCGCGTTGCAGCCAGGCTGAGGCGAAATCCCGCGCGTCCGCGAGCTGTGGCGGTTTTTCCCAATTGAGCTGGCTCAAACGCTCGGACGCCGCGGTGGCGGCCTCGCTCAGGCGCGTCGGCAGGTTCCGCAGATTGTCCATCGCCGATCTCGGGGCGGCGTCAGGTTCGATGCCGCTGCCTGAGAATCGTCGGCGCAGGAGCCGGCGAAGGCGGCGGGGCGGACGAAGGCTCGGGCGCGACGTTCGGATCATAATCCGGATAGAGCTTGACCTGAGCGCGCTTGTCGCCGCTCGTCACAGTAAGGTCGATACGACCAATTTCCGCAACCGTCCATCCCGCAATTTTCTCGCCGACGCCGCACCACTCGCCCTCGCCCGCGCCTGTCGACAGGAAGGCGAGGGCGCTTGCGCCATTGCGGACGATGCCGGCCACGGACAGGGGCGTCGTCTGCGCCGCCACGAGGGTCTCCTTCGGCTTTTCGGCGCCGGAAGAAGATTTGACGGGCGCCGGGCGCCGCGATTTGAAAAAAACTGGCCGCTGCAGGATCTGCTCATCCGCGCCCGGAGCCTTGGGCGGGCTCGGCTCCAGCCCCGCAAATCCGGGTGGGCGCCAGTCGGACGCAGCCGGCGGCAAAGACGCCGGCGCGTCCAGCCCTAAGAGAACGCCCGCGGCATAGACGCCGCCGGCGAGCGCGACGCTCGAGAGTCCGGCCAGCGCCGTCGCCATGAGCGGCGAGAGCCGCCGGACCCGCAGCTCCGTCGCCAGCCAATCTGAAGGCCGCATCTTGCTCTTCATGAGCGCTCCTTCATTAGCGAACCGCCATAGACGTCGATTTGCGCCTCGAGCGTCGCCTCCCCTTGCTGCTGTCCGACCTGCGCCAGGCCCCAAAAAGCGGCCTGCCCGCGCATCGTGGCGCCGGTCACGAACAGAAGCGGCGTCTCGCGCTCCAACGCCCGCGCCAGCTTCTGCATCGCGTCAATCGGCGCCGAGACGTCGAGCCGCGCGCCGACCAGCGTCGCGCCGCGCAGCGTTTTCGGCGGCAGCATCTGCAACGAGCGCACTGTCACATTGGCCTCTTCGGCGAGCGCCTTGAGCCGCGCCTGCAGATTGGCGTTGACGATGCCGGCGCTGTCGCCGCCGATCAGCTCGCCGCGCGCGTTGCTCTCCGCGACCTGCTTGGCGAAAGCCTTGACGGCGTCCTCCTGGCGCGAGACGAACTCGTAACGCTCGAGGGTCGTCTGCCGCTGCGAGATCTCATCCGTGCGGTCGGCGAGATAGCCGCGGATCGGCGCCACGAGCAGCAGATAGACCACGAGAAGTGCGACTATATTGCCGCCGAAGAAAAGCGCGCTGCGCGCCTGAGGGTTTCGGCGCAGGTCGGAGAGGTTCATTTGCCGCCCTCCGCGGGCTTTTGCCTCACGCGGGCGCGAAGCGAGAACGCTTCTTTCTTGTCCTGTGCGTTGGGCGTGATCGGCGCCGTCAGCGACGCCTCCGCGAACATCGGCGATTTGTCGAACAGGGCCGGAAGGCCCACGGCGGAATCGGCGAAGCCCACGAGGTCCACCTGGCGTTCGCCGGGCTTCTCCTCGGAGAGGCGCAGCTCGGTGAGATAGGCGCCGTCGGGCAGGATGCGCGAGACCTCCTCCCAGATGTCGGCGAAGCTCGGCCCGCGGTCGCGCTCCTCATGCAAAATTTTGAGCAGGCTGCTTTGCGCCACGGCCTCGTCCGCGGTCTTGCGGACGGCGCCCGCGCGCTTCGACAGCTCGGCGATCCTTTCGTCGAGGTCCTTCTCGGCGGTGTCCTGGCGCCAGGCCAGAATCCCGGCGCCGAGCGCGAACAGCAGCACGGCCGCGGCGGCGAGCCCCATCGCCGCCTTGCGGAACCATTGCGGCGGCTCGCCATGGCGGCCGAGCGCGATGACGGGCGCCTCCTCGCCGGGGGCGTCTGCACGCTCGGACGCTAAGGCGTCGAGATCGTCCCAGCCGAGGCCGGACCCCTCCAGCGCGCGCGTCACGATGTCGCGGCGCAACAGCCACAGCTGCACGGCGATCTTGCCCGGCGCGTCGGCGCGGCGCGACAGAGCGTGGCCGTGGATGACGTCGGCCGCGCGGAACGGCGTCTTGCGCTCGATGTCGGCCTGCAGCAGCTGCGGCAGGGTCTGCTCGGCGGCGGCGGGGATGTCGAACCTGCGCACGAAGAAAAGCTCGCGCGGCATCTCCAGCACGATGTTCGCGGCGTCGCGCGCGACCCCTCGCCGGGCGAGCGCCGCCTCGAGCGAAGAGCCGACGAGCTCGGCCGCTAAGATCGGCGGGAGGGGCGCTGAGGCGTTGTCCCGAAAGCGCAGCTCGCGCGACGCGTCGAGGCCGCGCAGTACGAGCCTATGGTCGCCGCGATCGAAGAGCCAGGAGAGCGTCTCCTTGGAGAAGCAGGCGCAAAATTCGACTTTGTAGAGAGCCCAGCCCCGCCGCGCCGCGGTTGCGAGCTCGCCCTCGAAAAGCCGCCGATTTTTGAACGCGTCCGCAAACGAAGCCATGCGCTCTCCTAAAAGCTGCGCCGGAGCGGCGTTTTGGCGGGCCGTTAATAGCCGGTAAACGGGCCTGCAAGCAACGCCCTGACACGAGTGGCGGAATTGGGGGTTAATTTTTCGCCCCGCGATATCCGTTTTATGACAGAAAGCCGGTCGCGCCGTCCGACGCGCAGCGGATGAACCGCATCATGTCCGAGGCGAGCGAGATCAAAGGCGAGATCTGGGGAAAGCGTTCGTCGACGAAGAGCCGCATCCCTCCGATGGCGGTTGACCGCCTCGGCGAGCCTGGCGTAGTTTGGCGGCATGAGAAACGCGAAGGGAGCCGACTTGCGCAGCACCGTGCTCGTAACGATCGCGCCGAGGCCGGACCGGGTCTGACCCGACAAGTCCGCCGTCGGCGCTTGACCAAGCCCCCGAGAGGGGCTTTTTTGTTGCCTAAATCCAAAACCGGAAAGCCAAAGCGATGCCTAGAGAGATAACCGGCGCAGAAATGGTGGTCGAAGCCCTGAAGGATCACGGCGTCGATATTCTCTTCGGCTATCCCGGCGGCGCCGTGCTACCAATCTACGACGTGCTGTTCCAGCAGGAGGCCGTGCGCCACATCCTCGTGCGCCATGAGCAGGGCGCGGCGCACGCCGCCGAGGGCTACGCCCGCTCCTCCGGCAAGGTCGGCGTGCTGCTCGTGACCTCGGGTCCCGGCGCCACCAACACCGTGACCGGCCTGACCGACGCGCTCATGGACAGCATCCCGCTCGTCTGCATCACGGGCCAGGTGCCGACCCACCT
The DNA here is from genome assembly GCA_035624015.1 of Methylocystis sp. Taxonomy (GTDB): domain Bacteria; phylum Pseudomonadota; class Alphaproteobacteria; order Rhizobiales; family Beijerinckiaceae; genus Methylocystis. The sequence continues at coordinate 5,270 of DASPSI010000060.1, read as the reverse complement.
CATCGGCTCGGACGCCTTCCAGGAGTGCGACACGGTCGGCATCACCCGCCACTGCACCAAGCACAACTACCTCGTCAAAAGTATCGGCGACCTCTGCCGCGTGCTGCACGAGGCCTTCTACGTCGCCGCGAGCGGGCGGCCGGGGCCGGTGGTCATCGACATCCCGAAGGACGTGCAGTTCGCGCGCGGCCCCTATTCGCCGCCGCACAATGTGCACCACAAGACCTATCAGCCGCGTCTCGACGCCGACACCAGCCTTATCCGCCAGGCCGTGAAGATGATGGCCGCCGCCAAGCGCCCGATCTTCTATACGGGCGGCGGCGTCATCAACGCCGGGCCGCACGCCTCGACGCTGCTGCGCGAGCTCGTCGCGCTGACCGGCTTTCCAATCACTTCGACGCTGATGGGGCTTGGCGCCTATCCGGGCTCGGGCGAGCACTGGCTCGGCATGCTCGGCATGCACGGCACCTTCGAGGCCAACAACGCCATGCACGACTGCGATCTCATGATCGCGGTCGGCGCGCGCTTCGACGACCGCATCACCGGCCGGCTCGACGCCTTCTCGCCCGGCTCGAAGAAGATCCATATCGACATCGACCGCTCGTCGATCAACAAGAACGTCAAGGTTGATCTCGCCATCGTCGGCGATTGCGCGCATGTGCTGGAGTCGATGGTGCGCGTGTGGCGCTCCGAGGCGATGCACGCCGACAAGCAGCCCCTGGAGCCCTGGCGCAAGCAGATCGAGGAGTGGCGTGGGCGGAAATCGCTCGCCTATCGCAACTCCACGAAGAGCATCAAGCCGCAATATGCCGTGCAGCGCCTCTATGAGCTCACGAGGCGCCACGACGTGTATGTGACGACCGAGGTCGGCCAGCATCAGATGTGGGCTGCGCAGCACTATCACTTCGAGGAGCCGAACCGCTGGATGACCTCGGGCGGGCTCGGCACAATGGGCTACGGATTGCCGGCGGCGATCGGCGCGCAGCTCGCGCATCCGAAGTCGCTCGTCATCGACATCGCCGGCGAGGCGTCGATCCTCATGTGCATCCAGGAGCTGTCGACGGCGATCCAGTATCGGCTGCCGGTGAAGGTGTTCATCCTGAACAACGAATATATGGGCATGGTGCGGCAATGGCAGGAGCTGCTGCACGGCGGCCGCTACTCGCACAGCTACAGCGAGGCGCTGCCGGATTTCGTCAAGCTCGCCGAGGCCTTCGGCGCCAAGGGCGTTCGCTGCGCCGATCCCAAGTCGCTCGACGCCGCGATCGAGGAGATGCTGGACTATGACGGGCCCGTGCTGTTCGACTGCGTGGTCGACAAGGAGGAGAACTGCTTCCCGATGATCCCGTCAGGCAAGGCGCACAATGACATGCTGCTCGCGGATCTCTCCGACGACGCCGGCGTCGAGCTTGGCGCGATCATCGACGAGAAGGGAAGGATGCTGGTGTAGCGCCCTTCTCCCACGGAGTGGGAGAAGGTGGCCCGCCGCAGGCGGGACGGATGAGGGGCGCCGGGCGTAGGGCGAAACCTCCCAGAATGACCGGGGCCGAACCAGCCCTCATCCGGCCTTCGGCCACCTTCTTCCGCCAGCGGGAGAAGGGGAAACCTCCCAAGAGGCCTCATGTCGTCGCAGCAAAACCCGCAGGCTAGCTCCCCTAGCGTCAACCCCGACGACGTCGCGCGCTTCGACCGGCTCGGCGACCTGTGGTGGGACGCGAAGGGCAAGATGGGCATACTGCACACGATCAACCCGATCCGGGTCGACTACATCAAGCTGCTCGTCTGCCGCTTTCTCCATCGCGACCGCTGGGACGACCGCCCGCTCGAAGGCCTGACTCTCGCCGACATCGGTTGCGGCGGCGGCATATTGGCCGAGGCGCTGGCGAGGCTCGGCGCGCGCGTCACGGCCGTCGATCCTTCGCCGAACAACATCGCCGTCGCGCAGCGCCACGCGCAAAAGAGCGGGCTCGACATCGACTATCGCAACGTCACCGCCGAAGCGCTGGCCGAGACCGGCGCGAGCTTCGACATCGTCACCGCGCTCGAGGTCATCGAGCACGTCGAAGGGCCGAAGGACTTCGTCGCCACGCTCTCGCGGCTCGTGAAGCCTGGCGGGCTGATGTTTCTCGCGACGATCGACCGCACGCTGAAGAGCTATGCGCTGGCCATCGTCGGCGCCGAATATGTTCTGCGCTGGGTGCCGCGCGGCACGCACGACCACGAAAAATTCATCCGCCCCGACGAGCTTGCCGGCTGGCTGCGCCTCGCAGGCCTCCGCGAGATCGACCGCGCCGGCATGACTTTCCAGCCGCTGACGCAGCAATGGCGCAAGAGCTCGGACACGGACGTGAATTATCTGATGGCGGCGAAGAAAGACGTCTGACGCTAAAGCTGCGCCTCGAACGCCTCGACCGAAGCTTCCGCCACGCGCTTCATGAACGGCATCTCCTCGATCGGCGTGTCACCGGCGACGTCGCGCCCGACGAGGGCGACCTCGATCCAGGTCGGCCGGAGCTTGCAGTCCTCGCTGCGCATCGCGAGCGCCGTCAGCGCGCACTGCCGTGCCCAGAAGTCGCGGCGGGCTGGCAAATAATCCTTGAGCATCTTTGCGATGCGGCGCTGCTCGCCCTTGACCGGCCCCAAGGCCTCGTCCAGAGCTTCGCCGGCCTCGAACCACTGATCCATGAAGCAGCTATCGCTCAACTCCGCATGCGCTTTGGCGACGGCGTCCGGAGCCGTCTGTTCCTCCGGGAGATCGGCGAGCAGGCCGTCGAGGATTTCAGCGGATGACGAATGATCCGGATGCACATGCCCGAGGCCGAGGCATTCGACCGCCTGGACGAGCTTGAACGGCGGCGGGCTGCCCGATTTGAGATTGTCGGCGAGGGCGAGGGCCAGCACGCGCGCGAGGCCGGGGATGTCGGTCTTCATCATCGGTACTGAGGCCTTCATCTGGCCGACGATCTCGTTCAGAGCCGCTTTCGGCAGGTCGGCCATCACCACGGCTTCGGCGACGCCCACTGACTTCGTCATTACGATAACGACGCCGAAGCGGCTGCGCAGCTTCTGCGAGACGAAAAGGCTCTGCGCGCCAGAGCCGTCGCGGACGGATACTAGGCACTCGGGGGTGCTTGCCTGCTCCCGCTTCGCCGGAGGCTGCGCATTGAGCCGCATCGCCTTGACCGCCGTGTCGAGAAACGCCTGACGCTCCGGCGCGAGCCAGGGCCGCATGAGCAAAAGACGCTCGACCAGAGCGCTCTCGACCGGCGCGCGCTTGGCACAGGCGGCCAGAGCTTCGGCGGTCGCGCGCGCGATCTCCCGGTTCTTGTGCAACAGGAAGCCGGCCAGGCCGGCGTTGATGATCGGCCTGTCGCCGCCGACGAGCCCCCCTATGAGCATGACGCTCGCCTCGGCCGGGAAGCCCGCGAGCAGCGAATTGACATGTTCATAAAGCTCGAACACGTCGAATTCGGCCTCTTGCACGAGAGCTAGCATGGACGTCACGAGGTCGGAGCCGCCCGCGCCGCTCTCGTCCACCGGTCCGCTTTCGAGCGCCTGCGCCAGAGCGCGCTTGAGGCTTTCGGGCGTTTCCCAGCCAGAATCGGAAAAGACCTTGCCGGTCATCATGAGATCGACCGGCGCCAGAGTGTTTTCGGCGATGGCGTTGTCGAGCAGCGAGAAAATTTCCTTCATCTGCTCGCGCGCCTCGCGCGATCCGCCGTTCGCGTCGACGCGCAGCTGATCTAGAGCGCCGACGAGCTCGTCCATGAGTTCGGCGCGCTCTTCGTCGTCGAGATCGCCTTCCTGGCAGGCTTCGAGATATTCGGAGAAAAGCTCGACCGTGTCGGGCGGACCGAAGCCCGCGTCGCTGAACATAGATAAGAATTCCCTCAGCGCGGCTTCGTCGAGACCCGCAACCGCTTGGCGGATGGACTCTTGTGCAGGATCGGCTTTCTTCTTGGGGGCCTTCGCTGGCTGTTTCTTCTTCGGCTTCTTCATCGACCGCTCCCCAGGCTTTGCAAACTGAAAAGCACGTTAACCAAATCGGCGGCGCGGGCCAATGGGGTGGCAGGGTTTTCCAGTGCGGATCGCAGGGAAGGGGCGCTGCGATTTCCTCGCCTCTCGGAGGGCGCGGCCCTTGAGGGACCCGTCCCCACATATTGCGCCGCGGCGCAAATGTCGGCATGAAGGGCACAACCTGAAACCGCGCTTTGCCGGCGCAGCCTCGAACGAGCGACCATCATGACAACCACAGACGCGACGAACACCTCCCTTTGGCTCGGCCAAGCGGCGGAGGCGCTCAAAAGCGTGGAGGCGCTCTATGACGAGGCCCTGGCGTCGCTGCGCGCCCGCGTCACCAAGGACGGCAAGCTCTCCGCCGACCTCATCGAGGCCGAGCAGCACGCGGCTCACGGCCTCTCCTGGCTCGCGACCTACAAGCAGGGCCTCTCGGAGCTCCTGCACTATGCCCAGCGCCTCGTCGGCGAAGGAGCCTATGGCGAGACCGAGCATCTGTTGACCAGCATTGGCTTCGCCGAATATCTGGCGCAGATTTTCGGCGGCATTCCCATGAGCCAGGGCGAGTTCGTGCGGCTCTCCGACTTCGGTCTCTCTTGCGAGACGATCGGCAAATACCGCACGGAGACGGTCGGCAAGCTCGTGCTCTCTGGCAACACCCCAGCCAATCGCGCGCGCCTGGCCGAGCTGATCGACCACCATGCCGCCGCCGAGACTATCGGCGCCTCGGGCCTCGACGACACGCTAGAGGCGATTCGCTCCGAAATGCGCAAGTTCGCCGCGGACCATGTGGTCCCCTATGCGCAAGAATGGCACGCCAAGAACGAATATATCCCGCTCGAGGTCATCTCCGGCTTGGCCGAGCTTGGCGTGTTCGGCCTGACGATTCCGGAAGAGTTCGGCGGCTCGGGGATGGGCAAGATCGCCATGTGCGTCGTCTCCGAGGAGCTGTCGCGCGCCTATATCGGCGTCGGCTCGCTCGGCACGCGCTCGGAGATCGCAGGCGAGCTGATCCTCGTCGGCGGCGCCCAGGCGCAAAAGGAGAAATATCTGCCGAAGATCGCCTCGGGCGAGATTCTGCCGACCGCCGTCTTCACCGAGCCGAACAACGGCTCCGATCTCGCGGGCCTGCGCACGCGCGCGGTGCGGGAGGGCGATGTCTATAAGGTGACCGGCGCCAAGACCTGGATCACCCATCCGGTGCGCGCCGATGTCATGACGCTGCTCGTGCGCACGAACCCGAACGAGAAGGG
>DASPSI010000038.1:0-4121 GCA_035624015.1 Methylocystis sp. | reverse complement strand
AGCTCACGGCCGAAACGCGATAGAGCTCGCCCTCGCCTTTCTTGGAGATGATGCGCCGACCCATCGAGAGCACGTCGATCGGCCCGAGCACGCCCGACCCCAGACAGCCGTCGAAGGCCAGCACGGCGATTTCCATGACGGGGCTCTCCTGCCTTTAAGCGAATTGGCGAGCATGACCAGAATAATGCCGTTTTCGCCATCAGGCAACAAAGGGCGTGGGAGACCATCTATGGCGTCGCATCGTCGGGGAAAGGGGGCGCTTCACTCGTCGTGCAGCTCGCTTCCTCGCGTCGGCGTTCGCTTCTTCGCGAAGGCCGGACGCTTTCCGCCGAGGACGCCGGGCGCAAGCCCCTTCGCTCGCGGGCCGGGCGGCGAGGGCCGCACGCGCAGGGTTCCGAGATAGGCCGCGGCGAGGAGCGAGACTACGACGGCGCCGCCGACATAGCGCTGATGAGTGTCGCCGACGACGAAGGCGTATTGGCCGATGTAATCCCTGACCCCATCGTCGCTCCTTGCGCGGATGACGGCGATGTAATTGCCTTCCTGCGCGAAATCATGCACGAGGCTCGTGGTGCCGCCGTTGGCGAGGTATTTTTGCGGCGGCGGCGCCAACACCGTGTTCGCCTCGAGTCGCTCGCGCCAATCGGCCTGGCCGGCGTCGCGCAGTATGCGGATGTCGATCGTCATGTCGCGCAGCTCGGCTTCCTCGGTGTCGAAGACGAGAATGGTCTTGCCGACCAGAGGAAGCTCTCGGCAGAAGTTGTCGTTGGAGGCCTCCTGGAACGCCGAGAAGCTCAGCTGCGCCGGCCCGACCGCCAGCAGGCACTCGCGCGGATGGGGCGCGGCGGCGCGGACCGACCCCGCAACCCCGATCGCCGCCGCCAAAGCCAGACTACGCGACAATTTGCCACGCATGACTCGCCTCCAGATTTCTGGGCGTTCGCCGAGGCTCACGCAGAGCCCGGCACCGAATTGCTGTTGCATTCCGCCACCGCGGAAAGCTAAGGATTCCGGCCAAGCTTCGAGCGGCGTTCGGCGCCGCCCGCAACGCAACCTTGGCGCTGGAATCGTCAAGTATTACCACAAATATTCGAGAGGCGGGAGACCATGGCTTCTTTAGGGGGTTCGTAAACAGTCCAGTCTAGTCTTATTCTTACATGCGAGGATTTGCGTGATGATCGACGACGACGGCTTCGAACAGGACTCCTTCACCGAGACGACGGAGGTGGGCTGGTTCTCGCGCCTTTCCAGCTCGCTGGGCGGCCTCCTGCTCGGTCTCGCTTTGAGCGGCATTTGTCTTTTCGGCTTCGTTTGGAACGAAGGCCGCGCGGTGACGACGGCGCGCGCGCTTGCTGAGGGCTCGGGTCTCGTTTCGGAGGCGGCCGCCGGCAGGCTCGATCCAGTCAACGAAGGCAGGCTCGTCCACGTGTCGGGCGAGCTGAAGACGTCGGAGCCCCTCGCCGATCCCGCGCTCAGCGTCGTCGTCACGGCGGCGCGGCTCGAGCGCGAGGTCGAGACCTATCAGTGGAAGGAAACGCGCGTCACGCAGAGCGCGACCCATCTCGGCGGCTCGCAGACGCAGACGACCACCTATTCCTATGAGCGCGTCTGGGCGCGCGGGCGGATCAATTCCGAGCATTTCCACGACGCGAGCGGCCACGCCAATCCGCAGCCGCGCTTCCACGACGCAGAGTTTGCGGCGAAGGCGCCGCAGCTCGGCGCCTTTCGACCTGGGCCCGCGACCCTGCGCGCCCTCGCGTTGGACGACTTTCCGCTGGCGCCTGAGTCCGCAGACGCGCTGCGCGTGCGCTACGGTGACGGTGTGCGGGCCGAGGACGGCCGCCTCTATTTCGGCGACCCAGCCGCGCCGCGCATCGGCGACGCGCGCATCTCTTACAAAATTCTGCCCGATGGCGCGGTCAGCCTCGTCGGTCGCCAGACGGGTGCGGATGTGACGCCCTACATGACCGCCGCCGGCAAGCCGGTGCTGCTCGCGGAGCGCGGCGCCGTTCCCGCGCAAGATATGTTTCGAGAGGCGGAGCAGCAGAATGCGATCCTGACCTGGGGACTGCGTGGCGCCTTGATGCTGTTTCTGTGGGGGGGCCTTTATCTGCTGCTGCGCCCCCTCGTCGTGCTGGCCGACGTGGTTCCGCTGCTCGGCGAGCTCGTGGCGGCCGGCGCCGGCGTCATCGCCGGCATGGCCGCGCTGGTCGTGGGGACCGGCGCGATCGCCTTCGCCTGGCTGGCCTATCGTCCCGCAGTTTCCGCGCTGCTCGTGATCGCGGGGCTGGCGCTCGCCTGGCTTCTTCGCTCGGTCGCCCGGGCGCGGATCCGCGCCTGAGCGCTCTCGACGCGCGGGACGCCGTGCCATAGAAGGTCGCGAGAGCGTCAAACCTTCGGAGCGGCGGGATGCGCGGTTTTTTTTCCCCTCTCTCGGCTTTCGCGCCATGACGAGACGCGGCCAAACGCCCGCCGCCTCGCGCGCGGAGCATGAGCGCCTCGCGCGTGAGATCGCCGAGCACGACCGCCGCTATTATCAGGAAGACGCGCCCATCATCTCGGACGCGGAATACGACGCGCTGCGCCAGCGGCTCAATGCGCTCGAGGCGGAGCATCCGGAGCTTGCGACCCTCGAGTCGCCCACGCGCAAGGTCGGCGCGGCGCCCGCGGAGAAGTTCGCCAAGATTAAGCACGCGGCGCCGATGCTCTCGCTCGGCAACGTGTTCACCGACGAGGAGGTCTCCGATTTCGTGGCCCGCATGCGGCGGTTCCTCGGACTCGGCGACGACACGAGCATCCCCTGCACCGCGGAGCCGAAGATCGACGGCCTTTCCTGCTCGCTGCGTTACGAGCAAGGCGCGCTCGTCTCCGCGGCGACGCGCGGCGACGGGTATGAGGGCGAGGACGTGACCGCCAACATCCGTACGCTGCGCGAGATCCCGCATAAGCTCCACGGCCACCCGCCCCACGTGCTCGAAGTGCGCGGCGAAGTCTATATGTCGCATAAGGATTTCGCAGCACTCAACGTGCGGCAAGCGGTAGCGCAGAAACAGGTCTTCGCCAATCCGCGCAACGCGGCGGCGGGCTCGCTGCGCCAGCTCGATTCCTCGATCACCGCGTCGCGTCCGCTGCGTTTCTTCGCCTACGCCTGCGGCGTGGTCAGCGAGACGCCGGCGAGAACCCAGCTCGGAATGGTCGAGGCGTTCAAGCATTTCGGCCTGCCCGTCAATTCACAGACCACATTGTGCGGGAGCGTCGAAGAAATGCTCGCGCGCTATCGCGAGATCGAGGCGCAGCGGGCGACGCTTGGATACGACATTGACGGCGTGGTCTACAAGGTGAACGACCTCGCGCTTCAGAGCCGGCTCGGCTTCGTCTCGCGCGCGCCGCGCTGGGCGGTCGCGCATAAGTTCCCAGCGCAGCAGGCGACGACGATCCTGCGCGATATCGAGATCCAGGTCGGGCGCACGGGGGTGTTGACGCCGGTCGCGCGCCTGGAGCCGGTCACGGTCGGCGGCGTCGTGGTCTCGAACGCCACGCTGCATAACGAAGATGAGATCGCGCGCAAGGACATCCGCATCGGCGACACGGTTGTGGTGCAGCGCGCGGGCGACGTTATCCCGCAGATCGTCGCGGTGGTGAAGGAAAAGCGGCCGGCGCATTCGAAGCCTTATCGTTTCCCGCAGGTTTGCCCGCGTTGCGGGTCGGCGGCGCTGCGCGAGACCGACGAGAAGACGGGCGAGGCGGATGTCGCGCGGCGATGCACGGGCTCGCTGATCTGCCCGGCGCAGGCGGTGGAGCGCCTCAAGCATTTCTGCTCGCGCAACGCCATGGACATCGAGGGGCTGGGCGACAAGCAGATCGAATATTTTTACGAGGAAGGGCTGATCAAGACGGCGTCGGACATCTTCACGCTCGAGGCGCGTGACGCCAAGAGCCTGACCAAGCTCAAGAACCGGGAGGGATTCGGCGAGACGTCGGTGCGCAATCTGTTCGCGGCGATCGCGGCGCGGCGCAGCGTGCCGATCAACCGCTTCATCTATGCGCTCGGCGTGCGCCATGTTGGCGAGACCAACGCGCGCCGGCTCGCGCGGCGCTTCTCAGATTTCGACGAGCTGCGC
>DASPSI010000031.1:0-11907 GCA_035624015.1 Methylocystis sp. | reverse complement strand
GACGGCATGGTGCATCTGTCGGACCTCGACTGGTCGCGTCCAGGCGAGCAGGTGATCGACGAGTTCAAGAAGGGCGACAGGGTCAGCGCCAAGGTGCTCGATGTCGACATCGAAAAGGAGCGCATCGCGCTAGGCGTGAAGCAGCTGGCCAGCGATCCTTTCGCGCCCAAGAAGGTGGGCGAGGACGCGGGCGAAGGCGACCTGCGCAAGGGTTCGGTCGTGACCTGCGAAGTGCTCGAGGTCAAGGACGGCGGCATCGAGGTGAAGATCGTCGGCACGGATCTGACGACCTTCATCAAGCGGGCCGAGCTCGCGCGCGATCGCGGCGACCAGCGCCCGGAGCGCTTCGCGGTCGGCCAGAAGGTGGACGTGCGGGTGACGCAATTCGACCGCAAGGCGCGCAAGATCGCGGTGTCGATCAAGGCGCTGGAGGTGGCCGAGGAGAAGGAGGCGATCGCGCAGTACGGCTCCGCCGACTCGGGCGCCTCGCTCGGCGACATCCTCGGCGCCGCCCTGAAGGCCCGCGCGGAGACGCCGAAGGAGAAGAGCGAGGAGTAAGGCTTCTCTCGCGTGCCGGGATTTTGGGAGCGCCGCGGGAGACTGCGGCGCTTTAATTGCCGAAGGCCCGGCCTCGCCTTGGCGGGTACATTCGGCGAAAGCTTGGATGTTGTGAGCAAAACTGCGGCTACGTTAAGGTCTAGGCCGCGCGAAGATTGAATACATCCAATTAATGAAGCGATAATAATCGGAATTATTCCTAAAACGACCTTGATTGACCGCCAAGCTGCTCAATTTAGAGCGTCATCCGCGACGCCGCGACTTTCGGTCTCGTGGAGGCCGGCCCCAGGCGTCGCCAACGGGATGAGGCAAAACCATGATCATCCGTGGCCACCCCCAAGCATTGGCGGCTGCGGCGCTGACGGCGGCTCTCGCCCTCGCTGCGACAATGGCCGATGCGCGCATCAGCACGGACTATCGGCGCGCGTGGACGCCGACCCTCCAGTACTACAGCTATTACGGTTACGCGCCGCCGGCCCAATACGCTCCCTACGGCTATCCCCACGCGCCCTACGAGCAACAAAAACATTCGGCGCCGCACAAATGAGCCCGGCCGGCGCTTCGCGAACCGCGCCGAAACGAGGCCGCCGCGGCAAAAGCCAATCCGCTTCCGCGGGAGGCGGGTCCTCTTCGCGGCGAGAGCGCGATCGCGCCGCCTCTTTGAGCCTTTCGTCGGCTTGAGCGCCTCCCGTCCGCCACGCGAGGACATTGCCGTTCCCCTCGCGATTGGCTATCGGCAAGCGACAACGTCCGCACGCCGCCGCGAGCCGAGACTTGCGGGCGGTCGGCTGGCCTCGGGCGAAAGGGAGCGATCGCGCCCCCTCGCTTCTTTAATCGCGCCCCCTCGCTTCTTTAAGGGAACGAAGGCTTGAAGCGTCTGCGCCGCCTCGCGCTTTCTTTCGCCGCCCTGCTGCTCGGGACGGGCGCTGCGGTGGGCGAAGAAGCGGTCTCGATCGTTCCGATGACGCTCACGCAGAGCGACTACGACGGCGGGCGGATTTATCTTCCCGTGCGGTTCGGAAACGTCATGGGGATGATGCGGCTCGACACGGGCGCCTCTTCGAGCCGCATCGCGCTCGCGCCCTGGAACAGGGAGCTGCCCTCCCTCGGAGAAAGCGCCTCCACGGGCGCTTCGGGGCGCACGACGCGCTGCGAGGACGTCGAGGCGAGCTTCGTCGCGCTCAAAGCTTCGCAAGGGAACGACGTCGCCAGGACGAAATACGTCGTCACGCGCTGCGCGGCGAGCGGCGGCGACGATCTGCTCGGCGTGGACTTCTTCAAAGGCGCGCGCTTCACGCTCGATTTCGACCGCAAGGCGCTCGTCTTCGTCGCGCCGCAAGGGCTGGGGCGGCCAAAACCCTTCCGCCCGCTCGGACCTGATCGGCGCCTGCTCGGCGTGGAGCTCAAGATCGGTGACGTCGGCGCCGTAGGCCTTCTCGACACCGGTGCGGAAATTTGCGCGGTCGACCGGACGTTCATGGCCAAGCACAGAAAGCTGTTCGCGCTCGTCAAAGCCAAGAACACAGCGAGCGAGGCCTCCGGCGGCGGCTTCGCCTCGAAGATTTTCAAGATCAAGCAGATCGATCTCGGGGAGGGGCGGATTCTGCGTGACGTGCCGGCGCTCGTTTACGACTTCGGCCCCCTGCGCGAGGCGCTGGGCCGCGGGACGCCCGTGGTGCTGGGCTATAATCTCGCGAGCAGGTTCAACTGGGACTTGGATTTCCGCGCGCCAGACGCGCCGACGTGGGACGCGCGGGCGAGATAACTTAGACCCGCGGATGCGTCTGAAGTCCGTCGACGCGGCCGAATGCCCGGCTGCGGGCGACGCTCCCGAATTCGAAGGGTGCGGCGGCGCACATCTTTGCGGGTGGGCTCCGCCTAAGTTGCGGTTGCTCGCGATCGTGGCGAGCAAGCCAGATGGAGACATCCTATGAACAAGCTTCTGTTGGCGATAAGCCTCATGGCCACCATCCTCCTCGGCGCGACGGAGGCTTTCGCATTTAATCCGCAACCCGACCCGCCCGGCGTCCACGACGGCGAGTGACATCGGGAGGCGGCTGCGGGGCTTTACCCGCGGTCGCCTCCAGAAGCGTCTCTCGCATGACGCGCAATAGACTGATTTCCAAGGTGCGGTGTGGCTTGCAAAAATCTTGATTATGAGGAGCGCCAGCTCGACTTTTTATGGCGCGGCGGCGCTTCGCCCCGCCCTTGCCGCCCTTGCGCAACAGAGCGTCTTCGCCGAAAAAACCGACTGCTCCCCTACCTCTCGCCAATAAGCTCCACCCCGCCCTCCCGGGCGACAATGACGAGCGACGCCATCCCAATGAACAGCCCGTGCTCCACGACCCCGGGGATCTGCTCGAGGCTGCGGGCGAAATCCTCGGGACGGGGCAGGGCGCCGAAGGCGCAATCCAAAATCCAGTGGCCGCCGTCGGTGACGAATGGCGCGCCGTCCGCGCGCGCGCGCCGCGTGATCGTTCCGGAGAGGCCGAGATCGCGGGCGGCGTCCTTGACGTGGCGGCGCGTGGCCAGAGCCCCGAAAGGGTCGATCTCGACCGGCAGTGGAAAGGCGCCGAGCGTCGCCACGTGCTTGCTCGCATCAGTGATGACGATCATGCGGCGCGCCGCCGCCGCCACGATCTTCTCCCGCAGGAGCGCGCCGCCGCCGCCCTTGATCAAGCGTAGCGCGTCGTCGAACTCGTCCGCGCCGTCGACGACGACATCGAGCTGCGGCGTCTCGTCGAGAGTCGAGAGCTTCAGCCCGAGCGATTGGGCCTGTCGCCTCGTCTGCTCGGAGGTCGGCACGCAGAGCGTATCGAAGCCGCCGCGGACCTTTTCTCCCAAGAGATCGACGAAATGCGCCGCCGTCGATCCGGTGCCGAGGCCGAGCCGGGCTCCCGGCGGCACCAGAACGAGCGCGGCCGCTGCGGCCGCGCGCTTAAGGTCGTCTGCCGAGCGGGCGATCATGGGTTCAGGGCTTTGCGCTCAAGGCTTCACTTGGCGGGCGGCGTGCAGGCGACGGAGCTTTCGTCATAGACGAAGCAGATCGACATCTGACCAGTGCGCAGATCGACGCGGAAGACGCCGCCTTCGCCGGTGTGGCGCGAGGCGACGAGACCATATTCGCCGGGGGCGCCGGCCTTGGCGCCTTCGCCCGGCGGATAGCACAGGGTGACTCCGATGGAGGAGCCTTCCTTGAGGCCGTATTGGCAGGCGCCCACCTCCCCGGTCGTCTTGTCGAGCCGGAAGACGCGATTGAGATCGGTCTGCGGCGCGGCGAGAAACTCATAGTTCGAGGCGCGCGCCGCGCTCACGGAAAGGGCGAGCGCCAAGCCGCAAGCCAACGCGAGGGGGGGGGAGGCGCAGGCTTTAAAACCAAAGGGTCGCATTGGGCCGCTTCCTTCTTAGGATCTTGGAGAATCGCGTCATGCCGGGCATGTTACATGCGATTGCGGCGGCCAAGCGACCCCAGCCGGCTTATCCCCCGCGGCTTGGTTCAGTCCTATTCGAACTGCATCTGGAAGGCGACGATGGCGCGGCTGAAGCTTTTCTTGGGCAGATAGCAAAAATTGTTGGTAGCGAGCTGGGCCTCCTGGCAATGGGGATGTTCCGTGGTCCATTCATAGCCGAGGCGCTCCATGCACAGCCGAATGTTGTCGGCGATAATCTCGCTGTGCTTGCCGCGCTCCTCCGGAAAAGCCCGCTCGATCTCATATTCGCAATCGGTCACATCGAGGTTCTGGCCATAGAGGTAGCGCCCGCCCGCGCTGCTCGTCAGAAACATCGTCTCGGTGGCGAGCAAAAAGGTCAGGCCCAAAGCCAACGCGACCTTGCTGTGCCACTTGGTCTTGAAATAATGCAGATCGAGGAACGACAGCAGCCCGAGCGCCACCAGCCCCCCGCCGATGAGCAGAGTGAACGGCGCGAAGAAAGTTCCGAAATCGGCGTTCATGACGCCCTCCCTTTGGCGAGCGCCCCAGCCTCCACTTGCTTCTTTCGGAGAGCTTCCCTGCCACATCGCCAGGGATCAAGGTAAAGTGCAATTTCGCCGCGCGCAAGGCCCCTTCGCGGCTCGTTTTTTTGCGCCTCTTTCGGTTCGTCCGCGCGCACAACCTTTGGTGGTTGCGTATGAGCGCGCTCTCGAATCGCGGAGGAGAGGCGCCGCTTCGACTGGGGCCCAAGCCAGCGTCGCGAAGTCACTGAGCCGATCAAGCTTCGGTGAAGCAGAAATGTGGGTCGCGTCAGCTGGCGCCAATCGATTGACGATTCTTTGCGTCCTGCGTGTCGTCGCGGCAAAAGGTCGCCGCATGAGACACGAAGGACACGAATAAGGCGGCGATAGAGTTCGTCGGATCGAAGCCCGCGCCGACCGTGGCCGCACAAGATGCAGCGATCGTTTCCGGAAGAGTCTTGAAACGCGCTGCGGTCTTCACCATGAAGCTTCACGATAAGGCTGGCGTCGGGCTGCTCGATCCCCTATGACCCCGCGGCGCGCTTTCGCATGCGCAATAGAACGGCGGCATGGATGGAGGCAGATTTGGAAAAGACCGCGCGGTTTCTGACATGCTGACGACGCGGGCCCCCGCCAAGGTCAATCTAACGCTGCATGTGCTCGGGCGCCGGACCTTGGACGGCTATCACGAGCTCGAAAGCCTCGTCGCTTTCACCGGCGCGGGCGATCTCCTGTCGCTGGAGCCGGGAGCGGGGCTGAGCCTCGAAATCTTTGGGCCGACGGCGGTCGAAGCCGGCACGGGCGGCGAGAATCTCGTGCTGCGCGCGGCAAGAAATTTCGCGGCGCTCTTTCCGGGCGCGAAGCTGGGCGCTTTCGGCTTGCGTAAAACGCTTCCTGTAGCGGCGGGCATTGGCGGCGGCTCCTCCGACGCCGCCGCAGCGCTACGCCTGCTCGCGCGGGCGAACGGCGTCGATGCGGCCGATTCCAGACTTTACGAGGCGGCGCGTCGGACGGGCGCCGACGTGCCGGTCTGCCTCGCGCCGCGCCTGCGCTTCATGCGCGGCGCGGGCGAAGAGGTCGGTCCAGCGCTCGCTCTCCCCGCGCTCCCTGCGGTGCTGGTCAATCCGCGCGTCGCGACGCCCACGCCCGAGATTTTCAGCCGCCTGGGCCTGCGGCCGGGAGAGACGCGCGAAGGCGCCGCGCATCCCAGGATCGAGGCCGGACTTTCGCGAGAGGCGCTCCTCGGCGCGCTCGCCAAGGGCCGCAACGACCTCGAGGACGCCGCTTGCGTCGCGACGTCCGTTATCGTCGACGCGCTCTCCGTGCTGCGGACGGCCAAGGGCTGCAAGCTCGTGCGCATGTCGGGTTCGGGCGCGACGTGCTTCGGCCTGTTCCTCTCGCGCGAAAAGGCGTCGCGCGCCGCCGCCGCCATTCGCGCCGCTCATCCTGAATGGTGGGTCAAAGCGGCGATGTTGCGTTAAGGTGTGGGCATGAGCGAACGCAATCGCGGGCGCGGGAGCGCCGCGCAGGATATATCGCTGATCTATGGCGCCCATGCCGTGCGCGAGGCGCTCGCAGCGCGCAGGCGCAAGTTCGTGGCGCTCCACGCCACCGTCAACGCGCTGCCGCGCGTCGCGGAGCTTGCGGCGGCCGTGGGCCTTAAGCCCAGGGTCGTCGACGCGCGCGAGCTGACGCGCCGGCTCGGACCCGACGCAGTTCATCAAGGCCTGCTGCTCGAGGCGAAGCCGCCGCAAAGCCGCGAGCTCGAGGACGTGGCGCCGGGCGGCGGGCTGCTGCTCGCGCTCGACCAGATCACCGATCCGCACAATGTCGGCGCGATCCTGCGCACCGCGGCGGCCTTCGGCGTGCGCGCGCTGATCGTAACGGAGCGGCATAGTCCCGAGTTCGGCGCCGTCGTCGCCAAGGCGGCCTGCGGCGGATTGGAGCATGTCGAGATCGTCAGCGTGGTCAATCTCGCGCGGGCGCTCGATCTGTTGCGCGAGCACGGGTTTCAGACGGTCGGTCTGGATTCCGAGGGGGCGGAGCGGCTCGAGACGATTCCCCTGCAGGCGTCGGTCGCGCTGGTGTTGGGCGCCGAAGACAAGGGCCTACGGCGGCTCACGCGCGAGCGCTGCGACACGGTGGCGCGGCTCGACGTGCCGGGGGCGATCAAGAGCCTGAACGTCTCGAACGCCTGCGCGGTGGCGCTGAGCGTGCTGCGGCGGAGGTTGGGGTGAGCGGGCCGCCGCCAAAGTCATGTCGATGAGCGACGACAACGAAGAAACTAAAGCCTCAGGCGGTGGCGCGAGCATCCATGCCTTCGCCGTTTCGCCGGAGCAAGCTCGGACACGCCTCGACCGCTTCCTCGCCGAGCAGCCGGCGCTCGTCGCGGCGCATATCTCGCGCACGCGCATAAAATCGCTGATCGGGTCCGGCGCGGCCTTGGTCGGCGGCGCGACCGCGACCGACGCCAGCCGCCGCCTCGCCGCAGGCGAGGAGGTGACGCTGCGCGTGCCGGAGGCCGCGCCCGCGGAGCCTACGGCTGAGGCCATCGCGCTCGATATCGTTTTCGAGGACTCCCATCTCCTCGTCATCGACAAGCCGGCGGGGCTCGTCGTGCATCCCGCGAGCGGGCACGAGACGGGCACGCTCGTCAACGCGCTGATCGCCCATTGCGGCGACAGCCTCTCCGGCATCGGCGGCGTCAAGAAGCCCGGCATCGTGCATCGGCTCGACAAGGACACGTCTGGCCTGCTCGTGGTCGCCAAGACCGACGCCGCGCATGCGGGGCTATCGCGTCTCTTCGAGGACCACGGGCGCAACCTGAACCTCACGCGCGACTATCTCGCCTTCGTCTGGGGCGTTCCCGACCGCTCGCGCGGGACGATCGACGCGCCCGTCGGACGTCACGCCATTCATCGCGAGCGCATGGCCGTGGTTTCGCAAGCGCGTGGACGCGAGGCCGTCACCCATTTCGAGAAGCTCGAGGACTACGGCGTCGCCTCGCTCGTGCAGTGCAGCCTGGAGACGGGCCGTACGCACCAGATTCGCGTGCACATGGCGCATATCGGCCATCCGCTGATTGGAGATGCGACCTATGGCTCAGGCTTCAAGACCAAGGTCGCGCGCCTGCCGCCGGAGGCGCGCGCCGCGGTCGAGGCGCTCGAGCGGCAGGCGTTGCATGCGGCGACACTGGGCTTCGATCATCCGATCACGGGGGAGGAGCTGCTGTTCGAGAGCGAGCTGCCGGAAGAGCTGCAACGTCTGCAGGAGGCGTTGAGCAGAGCTCCTTGACCGGCAAGCGTCGGCGGATCGAAATCGGCTTCATCTCATCGCTTGCGCAGCGCTCGGACGGCCGCGAGATTCTCGGCGGCCGTCTCGAACCGCGGATTGATGCGCAGCGCCGCCTCATAGTCGGCGATGGCACGGTCGAGATTACCCTTCCGGCGATAGGCCGCGCCGCGATTGTTGTAGGCGTCGGAGAAGCTCGGGTTGAGCTTGATCGCGCGGTCGTAGTCGGCGATGGCGCGGGTGAGATCGCCCTTGGCCTGGTAGGCGTTGCCGCGATTGGTGAGGAATTTCGCCTCTGGCGCGATGCGGATCGCCTCGTTGTAGTCGATGATGGCGCGGTCGAAGTCGCCTTCCTCCGCATAGGACAGGCCGCGATTGTCGAAATATATGGGCTCCGAAGGATCGAGCTTGATCGCCTCGCTCTCGTCGGCGAGCGCCTGCTCGCTGCGGCCGAGCTTCTTCAACGCCGCGCCGCGATCGGAGTAGGCGCTGTCGCTTCTGGGCTCGAGCTTGATCGCCTCGTCATAGTCCTTGATCGCGCGCTCGTAATCCTTCTTGAAGTAGAAGGCTGCGCCGCGATCCCTGAACGCCAGGCTCGATTTCGGATCAAGCCGCAGGGCTTCGTCGTAGTCTTGGATCGCGCGATCGTATTGGCCCTTGTCGTTGAACACATTGCCGCGGTTGTCGAAGGCCTTCGCGTCCTTGGGATCGAGCCGCACGGCCTCACTTGCGTCCGAGAGCGCCCGGTCGAGCTCGCCGACCGAACGGAGAGCGTTGGAGCGCTCGCGAAAGGCCCGGGCGTTGTTCGGATCGAGCGCGATGGCGCGATCGAGATCGGCGAAGGCCCGCTTCATCTTGTCGATATACCAGGCGGCTTCGCCACGATTGACGAGAGCGTCCGCGAGCTCTTTGGGCGCGTTCTTCTTCGCGGCCTTGATCAAGGCGTTGCAGGCCGCGATGCGCTGTGACGGCGAGATCGCGCTGTCGTCGCTCGCCGCGCAGACGCTGGCGTTGGCGTTGGCCTGCGCGTTGGCCGGCGGCGCGGCGAACGCGGCGAGCAGGGAGAAAACGACAAGGGATGGCATGGTTTGGCGCATGGAAGTCCTCCCCGAGGGGGCGAAAATTGCGGCGATGCGGTCGCCGCGCTTTCGGTCGTGGCCAGAACCGACGTTGGAAGCTAGCACCTCGCGGCTAGGCGCGGTGTGAGCAAGCGCACACGACCGCCCACGGACCGCACCCGCTGTCTTGCCTAAGGCAGCAAGCAAAATCGAAGCGGCGCAGGGGCAATTTTGGCTGGCGTCTCTTGCCGAGCGCACGGCGCAGCCGGGCTCCTTCGCGACGCCCGCTTGCGGGCTTCGCGAAAGAGCCTTGCCGTGGCTTCCCTACCGATTTCCCTGTGGTAGGCTGGATGTCGCGTAAGCGCTTGGAAAGGCTCTGGTTTCTGTCCTCTTGCCGGGACAAAAATCAGAACAGGACCAGTTGTTGAGGCGCGGCTTTTTCATTTTTTGTCGATTCGCCGATCAGGAGCTTCATGCGGGCGTATTGGCGCTCGGTGACGCTCAGTGTACGCACGCTGCCCTTGGGCGGAAGGTTCTTCGTCACCCGCGCGAGGTGCTTTTCCACAGCTTCTTCGCCCCGCATGACGCGCGCGTATACGGAGAGCTGAAGCATCAGGAATCCGTCGTCCTTTAGAAAATTGCGGAAGCGCGTGGCGTTGCGCCGTTCGGCTTTCGTCTTGACGGGAAGGTCGAAGAAAACGAAGAGCCACATGTAGCGCACCTCCTCGGTTTTCATGGCGGCCTGTCCTTTGTCGGCGCGAAGGCCGGCAAGCGCAATAGTGCGGCGCTCGACGCCTCCATCGCCTGAACGAGGCTCTCGGCGCCTTTTTCGCTCGCAACGAGCAGGCTCACGGCTTCCTTTCCGACTCGGGCGTTCGACAGCAGAACGCCCGCCAGAGCGCGGCGGTCTTCCAGGGTGAGATCGTCCGTCTTCTCACGATCCTTGGCGCGCGCGGCGGCGATGGCGTCGACGAAGGGACGGAAGGGTTCGAGAAGATCGTCGGCGAGGTTGAAGGCGTTCGTGACGCTCGCATGATGCAGCCCGAATGCCGGCAAAAGGCCATTGGCGACGAGAGCGCGCGCGACGCCGGCGCGAACCACCGCGTAGCCGTAATTCATCATCTTGTTGCGCAGGTCGCCCCCGTCGTCGCGGGTGAAGCGCTGGAACAAGGTGCGCCAATATTCGCGCGCCGCTCGCGCCTCGACGTTATCGGGGTCGCCAGAGCCGACGATCTTCGCCATCGCCCGCAGCGCTTTGGCGTCGCCGCCGGCGTGCTCCAGATGCGCGGCCTGATTTTCGATCTTGGCGACCACGATGCGTTGCCAGCATCTTTTCTTGAAGGGCTCGCCGAGCGCGACTTGGGCCGCCGCGACGCCCGCCTGGCGGTGATGGGAGTGAAAGGGCAGGGCGACGCCATTCGGCGTGTGGCGGGCGTCGACCGAGACGATGACGACGCCCGCCTCCATGCAGGCCGAAAGCAGCGTCGAGGTGAGCGTGGCGTGCGGCGCGTCGAGCACGACATAGGCCACGTCCTCCAAAGGCACGCGCGCTTCGCCGTCGTCCTGCGCGACGACGATCTGGTTGTCGGCGACGTTGAGCCGCGCCGACCGGCTCAGGTGCAAGCCTTTCCACGCCATGTACGCTGCTCACGCGCTACTTCGAAGACGCAACCAAAACGATCGACGTTGAACTTCTTGAAACCTACTAGCGTTCTGGCACCGATACCTCTGGTCATGCTCGTAGAGTCATGAACGGATGAAACCTCCAAACTGCCGGAACCTCGATCCATTCCTCGGTAATAGCCTTGAATGACTTCTCCACTTCCTCGAACCAGTTCAAGGTAGCAGAAAGGCATAAGAGGCCATAGATATTCATAACTGTTATCGATAATGGGCCATTCAGACTCTGGTTTGTGTGCCGTGACCGCTCGCATCGGCGGCTTTTCCATCGTCGCGATCTCATGCGGATAGATCGGCACGAGATAATACTCGTGCCTGCCCTTCTTGTTCGCCTTGCGGAACACGTCGACTCGCGCCATCTCGCCGCGATCGACGGTGGCGAGGCGATCCGGGTTGCCAGTGTCCATCAGTACGTTGACTTTGTTCTTGGTGACGAGCTTCACCTTCGAGATCGGATCGCCCTTGGGGGAGAGCGGCGGAACATCTTTTGGACTTCCCGTCTCGACCCACTTGCGCAGGGACTCGATGATCGCCGCGTTGCGCTCCGCGTCCTTCACGCGCGTGAGATCGCTCAATTTGAGGTCGGCGATCTTCTTGCGCTCGTAGACCTTTTGCTCGCCGTCGCGCACGGCGATGTGGCGGAGCGTCGCGTCATGCGCCTTGCCGCGAGCCCGGCGCCGCTCGGCGCGCGCGACGAACACATTCTCGAACGCCCGTTCCGCGTCCGCGCGAAACCCTTCCCACGGGAAGGGAACGTCTTTCAGATCGTAAGGAGAGCCCAGCTCTTCGAGCTTCTGAACTTGCTTCGTCAGGCGATTGAGCATGCCTTCCGTCGTCGCGGCGATCACGATGGCGTCGAGCGCGTGGTGGCGGTCGTCGGGAATGCGCTCGCCTTTCTCGTTCTTCTTGAGCGCTTGCAGCCCCCAGGCGCGGCGGAGGCGGTCCGTAAGCGGCCCCGGTCGCGCGAAGACGCGACGCTCTTTTCCCTCCTTCGGATATATCTGCTTCAGCGCCTCCGCCAGCAAGCGGCAGGTCCAGCGCGTGTCGTTGAGATTGCGATTGCGAAATTTTTCGACGGCATCTTCGGCGTTCTTCAGCTTGTAATTCCGCTTCTTGAATCCTTTCATGTATTGAATCGATTCGACGCGCGCGACGAAGGCGTCCCAATCCGCTTCCGTCCTGTCCGCCTTGAACCATTCGTAGGGAGTTCGTCCCTTCTTATCCTGATTGGCCTTTGCCGTGCAGAGAGTCTTGTTCAGAAACGAGTCGTCGCCGAACCGGCTCCAGGGCAGGATGTGATCGACCTGAACGGAGTTGTCGGAGGCGACGAGTTGCGTTGGACTGATATAGGCATCGCTGTACAGACAG
>DASPSI010000027.1:0-5332 GCA_035624015.1 Methylocystis sp. | reverse complement strand
TTGCGGGCTTGACGGCGGACGAGCGGTCTTACGTGCTCGGCTGGAGGTGGTGGCGCCGGCAGGAGATCGCGGCGTCGCGAGAGCTGATCTTCCCCGAGGCGCTCGCGCATATGTTGGAGGTGGCGGACGTTTTCTAAGCTTGCGCTTTGGATCGCGTTCACCTTCCGCCGGCCCGCCGCCACCCGGCCGCGACGGCTTCCCGCTCGGAGCAGAACCAGCGCTCGCCCCGGACCGTATCGATCACCACGCGGTCATATCCGCGTCCGCCAGGCAGATGGTAGAGCCGCTCCCCGCGCGCGTTGATGTTCCCCTTGATGGCGCAGCCGCTTCGCGCGGCCGCGGGCGGCGCCGGCGCCGCCCGCGGCAGGGGCCTGGCTGCAGCCCAGATGCGCTCGAAGCGCGCGGCGAAGGCGGTGGCGGCGGCCGGCTGGCGCAGCACGAGGAGGTCGTTGTCCTGCTGCTTCAAGCCGGAGGCGGTCAGATTCGCCGAGCCCGTGCGCAAGACGCGCCGGTCGATCAGATAGGCTTTGAGATGCATGAAGGGCCCCGGCGCCTTCAGGCGGATGAGGCCGTCGATCTCGGAAAGCCGCTCGTAGGCGTGATTTTCGTGCGGATCGAGCACGATGCGCAGCGCCACGCCGCGCCGGCGCGCCGAAATAAGCGCGTCGATGACGGGCCGGTCGGTGAGGTCGAAGGCGGCGAGATCGATGCGCTCGCGCGCGGCGCCTATCAGCGCCAGGTCGATACGCTCGAGATTTTCGATCGGCGCGTAATGAATCTCTTCCGGCTCGGCGCGCGCCGGCCGAATGAATGTCAATAGCGCTAGTGCGGCCATAACGGCCAGAACGAGCGAGAGCCGGAAATACATGAGAATTCCTTAAGACATGCCCGGCGCGGCCTTCTCGTTCGCGCCGATTCCTTTTGAGAACGTATAACGAACAGAATGAGATCTGTCTACGTGGAGCCGACCGCTGCGCGCCGACAAATTCCTCGACCGCCCCCCGATCCTCTCCGCGCTGCGCCGCTGCAGCGAGGAGCTCGCGCGCGAGACCTCGCGCATGGAGATCGACGGGCCGCTGTATTATTCTTCTCAGACTGTGCTCGCGGCGATCGACGGCTTCGTCCTGCTCGTGACCAGCGATCGCAATTTTCTCCATCTGCGCGGCCACGGACGCCTGGAGCAAACCTTGAGCGGGGCGCGATGATCGAGACCGGCAATCTGTTCGGCGCGCTGGCGGCGGATCGCCGCGACGAGGAGATCGCGACGCTGTTCGAGCGTCCCGACATCAAGATCGAGCGCATTGTCTCGACGGGACAGGCGAGCCCGCCCGGCTTCTGGTACGATCAGGACTGGACGGAATTCGTTCTGCTGGTCTCGGGCTCTGCGGAGCTCCTGCTCGAAGGCGAGGACGCGCCGCGCCTTCTTCGGCCAGGCGACTATGTGATTCTGCCGCCGCATCGCCGCCATCGGGTGGAGTGGACGGACGCCGCCATGCCGACGGTGTGGCTCGCGGCGCATGTCGGGATTTGAGTCGATGGCGGATCGCTACTCGTGCTTCGCCGAGCTCGCCGCGCAAGAGAGGGCGGGCGTCGACTACCGCGTCCGCGTCGTGAGCCGGAGCTCGCCCGTCGCGATCGTCGCGCCGCACGGCGGTCGCATCGAGCCGGGGACCTCGGAGATCGCCGACCTTCTCGCCGGGCGGGACTTTTCGCTTTACTGCTTCGAGAGCCTTGGCTGCGGCAAGAACCTCCACATCACCTCGTCGCGGTTCGATGAGCCGCAAGCGCTGGCGCTGGTTGGCGCTGCTGAGATCGTGGCGACGGTCCATGGCCGCGCGGACGGGGGCGACGCGGCGGCGATCTGGCTGGGCGGGCTGCACGCGCCGTTCCGCGACGCGCTCGCCGCGAGGCTGGAGCGCGCGGGGTTCGCCACTTCGACTGATCACCACATGCAGGGGCGTCATCCGGAGAATATTTGCAACAAGGGGCGACTGCGCGCCGGCGTGCAGATCGAGCTGCCGAGATCGATGCGGAACGCGTTCCGTAGCGACGCCGAGCGGCGCGGCGCTTTCGTCGCGGCCTGCCGGGCGGCGATCGCGGAAGCGGCCGGCGCGCTCGGCCCAGGCCCGAGCGCTCAGGCAATGACCTGCGGGACGACGACGCTCCGCTTCGCGATCAGACCGCCACGGTCGCGATGAGCTCGGCCAGCTCGGCCCGTTCGATGACCGTGCCTTCGGAGCCTCGAATTTGCATGGGCTCGGCGTTTCGTTGAGCGACGTCGCAGGCGGCGCCAATGGCGAGCTCCAGCGAATCGTAACTTTGCGACAACCTCTTTGCTGGCGGAGCACGGCTGAAATCGCGATAGAGCACGCAGAAAGCTTCGTACATCCCAACCTCCGCGAGGTCTGATTCGCTCGCCGCTTCGCGCGGAAGTTTAGGCTCTCGCGGGCTTCCCACAACGGCCCAGGGTCAAAAACCTGTGCGCAAAACTGAGAAAACTGTGCATGGGACCAAGGAAACGACGACCATGGGAGAAGGCGCCGTACTCCACCCGCGCCCTCTCCCAGATATTGCGCAAAGCGCTCGGACCCCCTAGGCCCGCACTAAGTAAATCCGCTTACGCCCGATTCGTTCCCGCAGCATCGCAGATTAAGTGTCGCAGGGGTTGATCGGCGGGGCGCGGCGCCGCGTCCAACGCCATGGGCCCGAGCCGAGGCGAGCGCATCATCTCGGCAGAGGCATGGGTCGCCGACGGGTTCAATCGCGGCTCACTGTCCGTCCATCGGAAGAACGGCGTTCACCTGAGCCAACCCCTTCAGAAGGTGAGCGCCGCCGGGCAGGCCGCCGAGGAAGTCCTCGATTCGCTTCGGCTCCTGGCCCCAGACGATCAAAAACGCGGCCACGGCCAGCAGGACAAGGGCGAGCGAAAACGACATGAGCCCCACGAGAACTGCGACCGCGACGATAGTTCCCAACTTAGTGCGCTTGTTCCAAGCCATTGCATTTTCCTCCGGGAGCCGCACCCCGTGGAACTTTACCACCGCCGTTAACTTTGAGAAATGACGAGCGCGCCCCGCGTCCGAAAGCTGCTCGCTTTTTTTTGCGCCTGGGCGACGGCAACCTTATCCACAAGTCTTTGAGGTTGGGGAAGTGGCGGCTGAGTGGTTGGGGCCCGCCGGGGCGTGGGAAGCCGCAGCCAGGCGGCGGCTCGGCGCGCCGACGAGAAGTCGCGATGCTTCTGCCACGGAGTGGGAGAAGCGGCGGCTGGCGTTGTTGATGCCCCTTGCAGCTCAGGGCGGCGGGGCGTTGGCGGGGAAAACCAGCGCAGGCCGGTCGTTGAGCGCGATCCTTCTCCCACGAAGTGGGAGAAGGTGGCCCCGCGAAGCGGGGTCGGATGAGGGCCGGCGCCGCCTCAATGGCGCTTTGTCGTTATCCGCGCCGATCAAGAACGCGACGGAGCGGACTATCCTGCAACGCGCGTTGGGGCGGGGAGGTCCCTCATCCGTCATGCTTCGCATGGCGCCTTCTCCCGCAAGCGGGAGAAGGGGCGGCCGGCGTTGCTGATGACGCTTACTTCTCGCACACGATGAATACAGATATCGCTCGAGCTTTTTCAGCGAGGGCGGCGGGGTCGATGGCCTGTCCTGGGCCGGCCGCGGCGTAGCTGACGCCATTGACGTCGAGGAAATTCATCAGCACCGACGTCTTGATCGCGAAATTCACGTTCTGCGGCACGTCGTCGATGGCTTCGGCCACCTTGATCGCGTTCAGCTTGCTCACCACGACGCCGACGACGTTTCCCGCTTGGTCGAGCATGGGGCCGCCGCTGTTGCCCGGCTGCACCGGCGCCGAGATTTGCAGAAACCTTGTGTCGTCGCGCATGCCCGTGAGAGCCGATACGTTGCCCGTCGTGAAGTTTCCCTTGGTGGAGAGCAGGCCGACGAGAGGATAGCCGAAGGTCGCAATCCCTTCGCCGATCTTGACGCCGGCTCGCAGCGAGGCGGTCGCATTCGGCTTCAGATCGCTCTTGATCAAGGCGAGATCGTTCGCGCCGTCGCGCGTCAGCACGCGCCCCGTGACGGGCGACGCAAGCCCCCAAGTGATCTTCGGCGCGCTGCATCCTTCCACGACATGGGCGTTGGTGATCACATGCCCTTCGGCGGTCACGAAAAATCCCGTCCCGCTCGACGCGCCTTTCTCGGCGTCGGACGGGCGCCGGTCGCCGTCGCGCTCGGCGCCCTTATCGGCGCGCCCTGCCGGAACGCGGTTCGATCGCTGGATTTCGTCGAGCGCGCGCTGCACTTCTTGATCGGCCGGCTCCAGCCGCGCATAGAGGGTCAAATCGTCGAGAGCCGCGTCGTATTTGCCGATCTTCAGATAGAGCAAGCCGCGCTCGCGCAGGGCGGCATGCGCCCTGCTGTCGAGGTCGAGCGCACGCGAGAAATCGGCGATGGCGTCCTGGTTGCGCGATGCTTTGGCGAAGGCTTTGCCGCGATCGATCAGGAGCCCCGCACTGCCGGGATCCATCGAGATCGCCCTGCTGTAATCGGCGATGGCCGGGCCGAGCGAGCCCATGTCCGCATAGACGTTCGCGCGGCTGCGGAAGGTGAAGGCATAGGTTGGCGCGAGCCTTATCGTGGCGTTGGCGTCGCGCAGCGCTTCGTCGTAGCGGCCCAATGACCGCAGCGCGTTGAGGCGATTGTCGTAATAGCCGGCGACATTCGGATTGATGCGGATCAACTCCGAGAAATCATCGACCGCGTCGGCGAAGCGGTTGAGCTCGATGAAGGCGTTTCCGCGCCTGAGGTACGCGCGCTCGAGACGCTTGCGATCGCGCGATGTGGCGATGGCCGCGGAGCAGCGCTCGACTTTCTGGAACGCGGATTGCGCCTTGATGCAGAGTTCGTATGGGTCCGCCCGAGCAGCGCTTGGCGACGCGGTCAGCGCGACGAGCGCCGTCAATGGGACAAGCCAACGAGCGCGGCGCATTTGACGCTCCCCAGGAGGAATGATTCCGACTATTTGCTCATACCGGATTGAACGCAAGTTTTTCCCCAAATCGCGCCGCCGCGCCCCTTCGCCCTCGGAGTGGGAGAAGGTGGCCCGCCGAAGGCGGGTCGGATGAGGGCAGGCGCCGCTCCAGTCCCGCTATGGCGTTACCCTGCAACTCCCGACGCGGCGGCGCTGCGGATCATCCGGCGCCGCGCGTTGGGGCGGAGAGAGCCCTCATCCGTCATGCTTCGCATGACACCTTCTCCCGCAAGCGGGAGAAGGGGCGGCCGGCGTCTCTGATGGCCCTTGCGTCTCATGGCGGCGAGCTTGGCGAGCGGTC
>DASPSI010000022.1:0-30936 GCA_035624015.1 Methylocystis sp. | reverse complement strand
CAGGCCGATCGTGATCGTGCGCAGGCGCCGCACGAGCGCGTGATCGCGGCCGACGCTTCCGGCGAGCGCCATGCCGATCAGATAGGCCGGCAGCACGCCCTCGCTTTCCGCCCAAGTCGCCAAGGCGCCGAGCGCCATCAGCGAGAACAAGAGGAACTTGGTCTCGAACTCGGACGGGCGACCGCCGAAGAGCCTGAACGCGAGCGGCGTCAGCTTGGGCCAGGCGACAAAGACCCCCGCGAGCGCAGCTACGAAAATCGCTGTCTTCCAGGTGAAGGGCGCGAAGACGAGGCCGAGCGTGACCACCGTGCCGAGGTCGGTGATGAAGCAGGCGGCGAGGATCGTCTTGCCAAAGTCCGTTCGGTTGAAGCCATATTCCATCATCACCGTATAGACGACAGCGACGGAGGTCGCGGCGAGCGCGATGCCAGCCAGAATGGCGGGCGAGGTCTCCCAGCCGAGCAGGTAATGCGCGGCGGCCCAGCAGCCGATCGACGGGACGAGGAAGCTCGCGGCGCCGACCGCGGCCGACTCCTTCCACTTGAGCCTGAACACGTCCGGGTCGAGCTCGGCGCCGGCGAGGAAGGTGAGCAAGATCGCGCCGATTCCCGCGAGCGTCTTGACCCAGGGCTCCTGCACGCCGAATACCTCGGCGCCGATCGTGACGCTGAAGACGGCGCGGGCGCAGATGCCGACGATGATTTCGGAGAGCGCCGCCGAGACGCGGAACCTCACCGCGATGACGGTCGCGATCAACGCGAGTCCGAAAATCAGCGCAACCTGCGTCCAAATACCAGTCATGTTCTGCCCTCTCCTGCGCGTGATTCGCGCAACGGCATAGTATCGCGATTAACCGACGATTAAGACGGTTGTATTTTCACGCTTCCACAAGGTGCTGCGCGTGCGCGGGCGCCCTCCAGTGATTCATCTTGGCGGAGCGCGAAACCCTCAATCCCCGCATTTTAGATTGGGTGTTGCTAAAAAGTCACACCATTGTGTTGCCGATAAGTCACAGGTCATTGTCATAATTCATCAAATCAGACCTCGTTCCGAGTTTGAGCTTGGCTTGTCACAGACCTGTCATTTAAGAACCCTTTATCGTTGCGCGTATGAAGCCGGACATGAAGCGCGCGCGTTCTGGCTGCGCATTTGGCTTTGTGCCGCTCAGAAGGAGGGGTCTGATAATGAAGATCGGAATTGGAACGCGCGCCCTCATGATCGCCGCATTCGGGGCGGTCGCGGCGCTGCCGGCGTCGCAGGCCGCCGCCCAGAGCGACAGAGAAGAAATTCAGGCCCTGGTGGCGCGGCTGAAGAAGCTCGAGGCGAAGGTCGCGCAGCAGGAGCGCGAGGACAAGGCGATCAAGGCGCAGGCGCAGCACGCGACCAACATCGCGAACGCCGCGAACGCCGCGGTGATCAAGGGTCCTGCGCCGCCGCCGGTGTTCGTGTCCTTCAAGAACGGCCTCGCCGTCGAGACTCTCGATCGCGATTTCTACTTCAAGGTCGGCGGCCGCATCCTCGTCGACGGCGGTACCAACACCGAGCCGGAGCAGACCTTCCCGCTCGCCGGCTGGCCGTCCCTCGCGAAGCCGTTTTGGACGTACATCGACCCGGCCGCCTCCTCGGGGGCGGGCTACTCCAACAACGTCACCTTCCGTCAGGCGCGCCTCGAGGTCGAGGGCAAGGCCTGGAGAGATTGGTACTATAAATTCCAGGTGGACTTTGCGGGATCTCCCAACGATCTGACCCTCGGCATGATCCGCGACGCCTGGCTCGCCTATCGCTGGAACACCGGCATTCTGCCGATCACGTTCCAGGTCGGCAACCAGTTCGAGGCGAGCGGCCTGGAGAGAGAAAATTCATCCAAGTACAGAGACTTCATCGAGCGCGCCTTTGTGAGCGACCTGATGGCCGGCAATCGTCACGTCGGCGCCGCTGCGGTCACCGGCGGCGAGACGATCGGCCTGCTCGGCCAGCCGGCGTGGAGCTTGAAGAGCGGCGTCTACTCGACGAGCTTCGAGGACGGCAATCCGCAGAAGGCCACGACCAGCACCAGCGTCGTCGCCAACAACACCGTCCTGACGAACTTCGGCATTCCCGCGGGCAACTCCGCCTTCTTGAACCCGGTCTCGGGCGGCCATCAATATTGGGATCTGGCGTCTCGCCTGATCTATGCCCCGGTCCGCACCTCCGACGCCCTGCTGCATGTGGGCGGCTCGGTGCGCTATGAGAAACCGAACGACGCCACCGCCGCGAGCGACGACCGCATGCTGCAGCCCGGCTATACGTTGAAGTCCGAGGCCAACGCGGTCGGCGACCCGTTGCTCGGCACGCAGCCTCTGAGCTGCGTCTCTCCGTTGTACCAGACCGTCGGCGGAAACTGCGTCAAGTCCATCGTCAACCTGGCCGCCGAAGCGGTCGCCGCCTATGGCCCCGTGTCGGTGCAGGCCGAATATTCCGCCTATCACTACGATCGCGACGCGGGCAAGATCGCCGCATACAATGCGATCGCCGCCTCTGGCGTCACTTCCAACGGCCTCCCTTATGCGGGAGCGCAATTCGCGCCGGGCGGCGCCTCGGTCAACTTCCGCGGCTTCTATGTGTACGGCACCTGGTACCTGACCGGCGAATCCCGCGCCGACAGCTATCTCGCCTATCCCGACGAGTTCAACACGCCGGGAACCTTCGGCCAGATCAAGATCAAGCATCCGCTGAGCCAGGGCGGATGGGGCGCCTGGGAGCTCGCCGCTCGCTTCAGCACGATCAACCTGAACGACGGTCATACGCTGTTCTACATCCCGCCGACGGCCACCTACACCTACGGGAGCCCGGGTTTCCTGGCCAACCAGAACATCCAGGGCGGCCGGCAGTCGGACGTGACCCTGGGGCTCAACTGGTATCCCGAGAAGGGCGTCCGCGTGATGGCCAACTGGGTGAACACGGTGCAATATTCGGCCAACTGGGCCCGGCCAGATCTGAACGGCATCCATCCGCAGGCCTTCGAGTTGCGCGCCCAGGTCGATTGGTGAGCTGAACTCAAAGCGAGCGTCTTGGCAGCAAACGCCCCGCCGGCCCATCCGGCGGGGCTTTTATCTTGCGCCCACCGCCCGGCGACGGGTTCGCCGCCACCCGCGCCAGCTATGCGCCGATCAAGGAAGACGACAAGCACGCGCACTTGGGCGGCTGGGCGCGCCATCACCGCCCTAACGGCTCAACAGCCCCCAACCACGACCGCGTGATGACGCCCGGCGGCACAAGCAATTGGAACGACGCGGACGAATCGAGCCCCTTGGAATCGGCTGCGTCTCGCAGCGATGTTCCCCGACAGGTTCGCGCAGCAGGCCAACCGACCTGGAAAGAACCCGGGCGCTCCTTGCAAGAAGAGCGTCCGTTGCTTTTGGGCAGTCGCTCATGGCGGCTCGTTCACGACCCGCCGTCGTTTCACTCATCCCCTTCCGCTGTCCGGGCCAAAGACGCCGGACACTTAGTCGCAAGTGCCGCCGGTCTCGGCGCAACTCCAATCGAAGTGATTGTAATACCGGCCGGAATAGGGGACAGGCTGGCGAACGACGCCCGGCGCCGCATAGCCATAAACATGAGCCGGCGCGCAGACCCGCCCGGCGCAAGGAGCGTGCCGCCATCTGGCTTGGGCGAAGGCTTGCGTCGTCAGCATTGCGCAGCCGAAGCCGACGATGAGCGCTATGATCGGGACATGCTTGTACATTTTGGACATTTTATCCTCCAACACCACGCCCCCGCTAACGCCCAAATTTGGGCTTTGTGATTTCAAGTTTTAGATCGACTGGCGACGTCATCAATATGTCATTAAAAAGAAAAATTTCTGAAGCAATTTGTCATATCTACTTGTTATTAAATCATTTATCTGCGGCCGACCATCGTCACGCCGGCGACCAAGGGGGGCGCGCGGCGCTATTCCAGCTCAGCCTTGAGCAAGGCGGCGAGCAGCGGATGGCGGTCGGCAGCAAAGGGATTGGCCACTGTCATGCCGCCCCAAGTGAATCCGTCTTGTAGATCCTTGGAGAGGAGCAGGCGGCATCCGGCGTGCGAGGCGGCCGAGAGGATAACGCTGTCCCAGATGCTCAACCCATGGTCCGTCGCCAGATCGAATGCGGTCAGCATGACCTCCGGCGACGTCTCGACGACAGCGAACGCATCCCTCCAACCGAGCGCGGCGGTGTGGGCGTCCTCGGGCGATCTCCCGGCCTTGCGCACCAGCACGTTGAACAACTCGCCGAGGACTTGCGCCGGAACGACGACCAGCTCCTGCGGCAGCGCCCGAAGCAGAGAGAGGCTCGCGTCCCGCTGCGTCGCGCCGTTGACGCCTTCCGCATAGGCGAGGACGTTCGCGTCGAGCGCCGCCCTCAAGCGCCATCCTCATAGAGTTCGTCGCGAGACCAGCGCCCGGCGTTGGCGACGGGCTGCTGTTCAAGGCGTGCGATCAAATCAGTCCATGCACGCCGCGCCTGGATTTCGTGGCCCTGAGCCGGAACGAGCCTCGCGACCGGCTTGCCATGGCTCGTCACGAGATAACCCTGTCCGGCGCGCACCCCGCGCAGCAGCGCCGAGAAGTTGCGATTGGCTTTCGCCGCAGAAACGAATTTCTCCATCGTCGCCTCCAAGAGGGGCGGAACTTCAAACGCAATGGCGGCCCAGCTTTCACCACGCGGCGTCAGCAAGTCGAGCGCCCTCATTCAGCATCGCGTCATACACCGCGAGCGTCTCCTCGACATGCCGCGCGAGCGTCGGCGGCGCTCGCCAATAGGAGCGATAGGCGGCGGCGCCGAGCCTTTGCGCGAGCGCGTCGTCCTTGAGACGCGCGAGCGCCTGCGCCAGCGACTCCTCGTCGCCGCTCGTAAACCACAAGCCTTCCTCGCCGTCGGCGATCTCGTCGCGCGCGGCGCAGGCGTCCGAGACGACGACCGGCGTCCCCAGGGCCTTGGCCTCGAGCGCGGTCAGGCCCAGGCCTTCGTACCAAAGGGATGGAAACACCAGCGCCCGCGCCGCGCGCATCGCCGCGCCCGCGCCCGCGGGGTCGCGCCAGCCGAGCATCTTCGCTTCGGGGAAGCTTTCGGCAAGCTCGGCGGCGATCGGGCCGTCGCCGACGAAGACCGGCGTAACGCCTGCGAGGCGCGCGGCCTTCGCAAACAGCAGCGCGCCCTTCTCCGCCGACAGCCGCCCGACGAACAGGAACTCATCGCCGACTGACGCCTTCTCGCCGAGGGGCTCGACTTGAATCGGGTTGCAGACGCGATGTTTTCGCGCGGCCCTCGGCAGGTAGGGCGCGAGAACGCGCTCCTGGAGATCGGATATCAGCACGAAATCGGAGAAGCATTCCGCGAGCCCGGCGAACTGCGCGAGGGCGAGCCGAGTGCTGCGCCAAAGCTTTACGGAATAGCTGCGCGAATCGCAGTTCGTCCGCCAGCAGGCGGCGGAGAGCGGCGCCAAGCCGCAAATCCGGTTGGCGCCAAAGTCATAGAAGCCGCCGTTCGGGCAGAAGAGGAAATATTCGTGATTGGTGTAGACGGCGGGCAGGCGGCTCGCGCGGATCGGCGCGAGGATCGACGGCGACAGCGCCTTCGCCCAGCCGTGGACATGCACGATCGAGCTTTCGCGCGGCAGGCCGCCGAGGAGCCGCCCGAGCTCCGCCGCGGCCTTCGCATTCCATATGCCTTGAACCGAGGCGCGAAGGCGCGAGGGATGGTTCAGTATGTCGTGCTGATCGAGACAGACCGTCTCGACGCCGGCGCCCGCGAGACGCGGGTCGACGGGGCCGCAGGCGCAAAAGAAGATCGGGCGGACGCCGACTGCTGCGAGCCCCAGCGCGCTCTCAATCGCGACCTTGGACTGGCCGCCGCTGACATAGCCGTGATCGACGAGCAGTACGACGGTCTCAGCCCGCATCCGCGAGCTCTGTCGAAGGGCAGAGTCCGCTCCCTCTCCCCGCGCGCGGGGAGAGGGCTGGGGTGAGGGGCGTGGGGAGTTCTTTTTCCCGTCGATCACGGCGCCGCATTCGTTGGCGCGAGCGATGTGCGGGCTCGCCGCCGGCCCCTCACCCTAACCCTCTCCCCGCAAGCGGGGAGAGGGAACGCGCCCTTGCGGCCAGGAACGCTCGCCACGCTAGTTCCCCTGCTTTTCCGGGACCTTCTGGCTCGGCCCGAAGATGATCTGGGACGGATCGCGCTCCAGATTTCTCACGGCGCGGTCGAGCGTCTCCACCGCCTTGCGCGCGTCGGCGGCGAGCTGCTCATACTGGCGCAGGCCGTTGCCGGAGAAGCGATTGATGTTGGTCGTGGCCCCCGCCAGATTGCCGGCGATCGTCTTGATCTGCTTGGGATCGAGCGCCTTGATCGCCTTGTCGGCGTCGGCGAGCACCTGGTTCAGGCGCTCGGCCACCGGCTTCAGCGAATGGGCCACCTCCGCGCCATCGTGCAGGAACGCGCTCACCTGCTCGCCGTTCTCGGCGAGCGTCTTCGAGAAGCTCTCGATGTTCTTGATCGACGCCGAAAGCGAATCGGTGTTGAGCTCCAGGAACCTGTCGAGGTGCTCCAGGGTGACGGTCGCCTTACCCGCGAGCTTCTGCACGTTTTCGACGAGGTCCTGCATCTCCGAGCGCTCGGCGGCGATCCGAGGATAGGCCTCGCCGCGCCGCGCGGCCAGGCTCGGCGCCTCGGGCGAGCCGCCGACGAGCGATACGAAAGGCACGCCGGTCAAGCCGCGCATGTCGAGCCGCGCGCGCGTGTCGGTTTTGACCGGCGTGCGGTCGTCGACGCCGATCAGCACGTCGACGAGGCTCGGATCCTCGCGGTCGATCTCGAGGCTTTTGACCTCGCCGACCTTTAGGCCGTTGAACTGGACGGGGCTCCCTTGCGTGAGCCCTTCGACCGAGCCGCGCACGACGAGCTGATAGGTTAAAAAATTCGCGTTGCGGCTCGGCCCTGCGATCCAATAGACGAAGGCGAAGCCGGCGAAGATCACGGCGAGAGCGAACAGGCCGATCAGCGCGAAATTGGCGCGTGTCTCCATCTTGCGTCCCTAACCGCCCCCTCCCGCCCCAAGTCCCGAGCCGACAACCCTCGAGTTTGTGAGCCTCTCGCCGCGCGCGCCGTGGAAATAGGCCCTGAGCCACGGCTCGTCGGAGCGCAGCATCTCGTCCAGCGTCCCGGCGCCGATGACCTTGCCCTTCTCGAGCGCTGCGACCCTGTCGCAGATCGAATAGAGGCTGTCGAGATCGTGCGTCACCATGAAGACGGTCAACCCCAGGGTTTTTTGCAGCGTGCGGATCAGCTCGTCGAAATCGGCGGCCCCGATCGGATCCAAGCCCGAAGTCGGCTCGTCGAGAAAAAGCAGCTCGGGGTCGAGCGCCAGCGCACGCGCCAGCGCCGCGCGCTTGACCATTCCACCCGACAATTCCGACGGAAATTTGTCGGCGGCGTCTCCCGGCAGACCGACGAGCTGGAGCTTAAGCATCGCCAGCTCGTCCATGAAGCGCTGAGAGATCTTACGGTTCTCGCGCATCGGCATCTGGATGTTCTGCCGCACCGTCAAGCCCGAGAAGAGGGCGCCGTTCTGGAACAGCACGCCCCAGCGCTGCTCCAGCGCGTGCAGCCGTCGTCGCGAGACCGCATCGCGATCCTCGCCGAACACGGACACGACGCCGGAGCGCTTCTTCACGAGGCCTAAGATGGTGCGCATGAGCACGGACTTGCCCTGGCCGGAGCCGCCGACGAAGCCCAAGACCTCGCCCTTGAACACGTCCAAGCTCAGGCCGTCGAGCACTCTGCGCGCACCGAACTCGACCACGACGTCGCGCACGCCGATGACGACCTCGCGCCTTCTCTGATCGGTCAGGGCTGCTGTGGCGCTCATGGTTCAGAAATCAATCGCCGTGAAGAAGATTGCAAACAGGCCGTCCAAGATGATGACCATGAAGATGCTCTTGACCACCGAGGAGGTCACCTGGCGGCCGAGCGACTCCGCCGAGCCCTTGGTCGAAAGACCGTCCTGCGCGGCGATGACGCCGATGACGAGCGCCATGAACGGCGCCTTGATCAGGCCGACCATGAACTGCCTGACCCTGATCACATTGTGCAGCAGCGCCAGAAAAGCCGCGGGACTCGTCCCGCCATAGGTCCAGGAGACGACGCCGCCGCCCAGGAGCCCCGCCATGTCGGCGATGAAGGTGAGCAGGGGCAGCGACAAGACGAGCGCCAGGATGCGCGGCGCGACCAGCACCTCGATCGGCGACAGGCCCATCGCGCGCAGGGCGTCGATCTCCTCGCGCATGACCATCGAGCCGAGCTCGGCGGTGATCGCCGAACCGGAACGTCCGGCGATCATGATCGAGGTCAGCAGCACGCCGAGCTCGCGCAGCACCAGTATGCCGATCAGATTGACGGAATAGGATCCGGCGCCGAAGAAGGAGAGCTCATAGATTCCTTGCTGCGCGACGATAGCGCCGACCGCGAGATTGATGAGGAAAATGATCGGGATCGCCCGGAAGGCGAAACGCTCCGTCTGGTAGACGAGCGAGGTCAAGCGGAAGGTCCAGGGGCGCCGCGCGAGCGAGCCCAAGGCCCGAACGAATTCGCCAAGGAAGCTCACGCCCCGCGCCGCCTCGCGGAGGCCGCCGACCAG
The DNA here is from genome assembly GCA_035624015.1 of Methylocystis sp. GTDB lineage: Bacteria > Pseudomonadota > Alphaproteobacteria > Rhizobiales > Beijerinckiaceae > Methylocystis. The sequence goes on along the minus strand of DASPSI010000022.1, from coordinate 22,281 downwards.
CGACTGACCAAAGTCGGCCACGAGCTCAAACAAAAAGTTTTCGCGCGGGTGGGAAGCCGTCGGCGCCTCGCGCAGGCGGGCCTCCTGCAGCAGGATCTCGTGCTCGCGCCGCGCGGCCACGAAGGCCGAGGCGACGCCTTTTCGTCCGAGCTCGTCCTGAACGCGATTGAGCGCGAAGGCGCCGGCGGTGTCGAGTCGAGCGATGCCGCCGAGATCCAAGGCCGCGTCACGCCCTCTGACCGCTTCCTCGGCGAGCTCCGCGGCGACGCGCTCGAGTCGGCCAGACGCCGCAAGCGTCCAGGCGCCGCTGAGGACGAAGCGTCTCCCGTCGCCCGTTCGGGGACGGGAGAAATCTGGCGGCGCGGCGTCGGGCTCCTGGGCCATGCGGCGGGGCGGGTCTTCGCGTTTTGCGGCGCTTGCGGAAAGCCGGCGCGGGAACAACATTTTTGCGCAAGTTTTACCCGCGCGGCCAGGCGATGTCGAGGGCGGCCTCTGCATCGCCATCCGAGCAGAGGAGGCGTCTTCCTGCTCCTGCGCTTGCGCGCGGCAATCGGCGCGCGACATAATTTCGGGGCGTCGCTCCACCGGAGAAGGCTTATGCTCAAGCTCTATTACTATCCTGGCGCCTGTTCGCTGGCGCCCCATCTCGTGCTGGAATGGATCGGCGCGCCTTACGAGGCGGTCCGCGTCAAGCTCGGCGATCCCGCTTACACCGCCATTAATCCAGCCGGCGCCGTGCCCGCGCTCGACACCGGCGAAGGCTGGACTTTGACCCAGGCCGGCGCGATTCTTCATTATCTAGCGCGCCGCTTCTCCCAGGCGCGGCTCGGCTCCGATGGGTCCTTGCGCGACCAGGCGGAGCTCGACCGCTGGTCTCACTTTCTGACCGGCGATCTGCACCCGGCCTTTTTCCCGCTGTTTGCGCCCCGGCGCTACACAATCTCCGAGGACGAGGCCGCGCTCGACGCGGTGAAGGCCGCGGCGCAGGGGCTCGTCATGAAGAAGCTCGCGCTGCTGGAGGCGCATCTTGGAGGAAAGGATCACCTCCTCGGCGACCGTCGCACCTTCCTTGACGCCTACGCGTTGCCGATGCTGCGCTGGGCGCGGGCCATGCTGCCGGCCGGACTTGGGGCCTTCTCGAACTGCACGAGGCTCCTGCAGCGGCTCGAAGCCGAGCCTCCGACGAAGAAGGTTCTGGCCGACGAAGGATTGTGACTGAGATTAGTCCCTTACTGTCGTAAAAGCCTGTCGATTTTCGGCAACTGGGAGTGGTGGAGCAGCAGAACCTGGTTCGAGGCCGCCAGCTTGACGGCCGAGGGCGTGTATTCGCTCGTCGCGACGACGACGCCCCGTTTAGCGTCCTGATGGGCTATGCCGGCGACGACCTCTTGAACCGCCCGGTTGCCGATGGGCTTCGAATGTTTTTTGCACTGCACGACGATGCGCGTCCCGCGCTTGTCCGCCACAATGTCCACCCCCTGATCGCCGCTGAGCTTCGTGACGCGAGCATTCCAGTTGCTTTCCCGCAGAACGGCGGCGCAATAGTGCTCGAACTCTTCCGGGCTCATGTCCTCGTGGAACGTGGCCTCGGCGATCTCGTCATAAGCGAGCACCGCCAGATGCAATATGCCGGCGTACGCCAGGCCCATGGCCGCTATCCCCAGGGCGCGGGGCCAAAAAAAGCCGGCAAGAACGACGAAAAAGACAATCCAGACGAGGCAAATCGTCTTCCCATTACCCGTTTGCCGCCGGCACGCCATGATGCTGCTAACCAAAAGAAGCTCGCCAAGCCGTCCACTTGCTCGTAGGCCCGGCCCTGCTTTGCAATTGATTTTCGTGGCGGTCTCGGAGGGAGTCGAACCCCCGACCTTCGGTTTAGGAAACCGCTGCTCTATCCTGCTGAGCTACGAGACCGGTGCGCGCCTTCTCTAGCCGAACGGCGCTGGTTTGACTAGACGTTTGAAGCCGCTCCGCGGGAGGAAAGCTGAAATGTTCGATTCTGTCCGCCTTCCACACAAGCTCGAGAAAGAAGAGTTCGTCGCGCTCAGCGAGAAATTGCGCGAGAAGCTGCTCGACGCCCAGTTCGAGCTCAATGAGCGCAGGAGCAAGGCCGTTCTGCTGCTCATCAACGGCTCCGACGGCGCCGGCAAAGGCGAGGTCGTCAACCGCCTCTATGACTGGCTGGACGACCACTTTCTGGAGACGATTTCCTACGCCGCGCCGACCGAGGAAGAGCGGCTGCGCCCCATCGAGTGGCGCTACTGGCGCGACATGCCGAAAAAAGGCCGCGTCGGTCTCGTGCTCGGCGGCTGGCACCACAATCCCTTGGCGCAGCGGGCGCTCGGCCAGATGGACTCCGACGCCTTCAACACGGCGATGGAGGAGATCAATCGCGCAGAAGAAATGCTGCACAATGAGAGCGTTGTCGTCGTCAAGGTCTGGCTGCACATGGACGATGAGGAGGCGCAGCGTCGCCTCGACAAGCTGCGCGAGGCCAATGGGGCCATGCGGCGCGCGATCGTCATCGAGTGGGGCCACATCCACGGCGGCAAGCGCCGAAGCCGGCTGCGCGAGGCGGCGCTGGAGCTTGTCGAGAGGACCTCGACCGGCTATGCGCCTTGGGTCGTCGTCGCCGCCACGGACAAGCGCTACCGCGACGCCGCGGTCGCGGACCTCTTGCTGCGCACGCTCGAGCGCGTCAACGCCGAGTCCTCGGCCGCGTCAGCGTCGGACCCGGCGCCCGCGCCCGTTCATCGGGGCGTCGAGCTGCCGCACGCGAGCCTCGTCTCCTCGCTCGACCTCAGCCAGCGCGCCGATCCAGACGACTATTCCAAGGTCTTGAGCGAGCTGCAGGGGAGGCTCAGCGAGCTCACCACCGCCGACGCCTTCGAAAAGCGCGCGCTGGTGCTCGTCTTCGAGGGCAATGACGCCGCCGGCAAGGGCGGCGCCATCCGGCGCGTGCGCGAGGCTCTCGATCCTCGGCGCTTCCGCGTGCAAGGGGTCGCAGCACCCACCGACGAGGAGCTGGCGCGCCCCTATCTGTGGCGCTTTTGGCGCCAAGTCCCGCGCCTCGGCGACATCCGGATCTTCGATCGCAGCTGGTATGGGCGCGTGCTCGTCGAGCGCGTCGAAGGCCTTTGCTCTCAGGACGACTGGATGCGCGCCTATCAGGAAATCAACGACTTCGAGCATCAGCTCACGCGCGCGCGCATCACGCTCGTCAAATTCTGGCTCGCGATCAGCCAAGAGGAGCAGCTGCGGCGATTCCAAAGCCGCGAGGGGCGCCCGACCAAGCGTTACAAGCTCACGCCCGAGGACTGGCGCAACCGCGAGAAGTGGCCGCTCTATGAGGAGGCCGCCAATGAAATGATCGACCGCACGAGCGCGCGCCGCGCGCCCTGGACGCTCGTCGAGGCCGAGGACAAGAAATTCGCCCGCGTCAAGGTGCTGCGCACGATCGTGGAGCGGCTCGAGGCAGAGCTCTAGGCCGCCGAGGCCGTGACCCGGTTGCGGCCCGCGGACTTCGAGTCATAGAGCGCTTTGTCGGCGCGGCGCACGAGCGCGTCAGGATTGGCCTCGCTGCCGCGCTCCGCGAGCCCGATGGAGACAGTGATTGGAAGCGCTCTGCCCGAGGCGTCGATCTTGAACGGCTCGCTCTCGACCGCGCAACGCACGCGCTCAGCGATGCGGCAGGCCAAGACGAGCGGCGTGTCCAGCATGACGATGACGAACTCCTCGCCGCCGAGCCGGCAGAAGAGATCCGCGCTGCGCACGACGCTTCGAATGCGCTTCGCCAAGCCCCTGAGCACCACGTCGCCCGCCTCGTGCCCATAGCCGTCGTTGACCGATTTGAAATGATCCACGTCGAGCATCATCAGCGACAGCGGGCGTCCTAAATGCGCCGCGTGGTCGAGCGCCGCGGCGAGATGCGTCTCGAGGAAGCGCCGGTTGTTCAAACCCGTCAGCGGATCGACGATTGCGAGCTCGAAGGCGGCTTGAACGTTGTCGCGCAGCGCGTCGGCGTAGCGCTTGCGGCGCACCTGCGTGCGCACTCGCGCGATCAGCTCGTGGCGATCGATCGGACGCATCACATAGTCGTTCACGCCGAGATCGAGACCGCGCAGAATCCGCTGCCGATCCTCCATGTCGGCGAGCAGGAGGAGCGGCAGGCCGCGCGTGCGCTCGAGCGAGCGGACTTGGCTGCACAGGCGCAGCGGGTCGAAATTCGCGAGGCTCAGGGCCACCATCGCGAGGTCGTAATCCTCCTCGGCGGCGCGAAACAGCGCGCTCTGCGGCGAGGTTTCGACCTCGACGTCTTGCAGGCCGCGCAGGACTGAGACGATTCGCTCAGAGGAGCTTGCGCGATCGTCGACGAGCAGGATCCGGCCGCCGTCGCCGCTTTGCGCCCCGGCGAGCTCGGCCGCGTCCGTCAGCCCCAGATTGGCCGAGGTCATGGCGCGGGCGCGCAGCTCGTCAAGCGTGACCTTCAGCCGCGTCAGCGAGCGCACGCGGGCGATGAGCGCGATCTCGTCGACGGGCTTGGTGAGAAAGTCGTCGGCGCCGGCGGTAAGGCCCCGAACGCGGTCGGCAGGCTGGTCTAGCGCCGTGACCATCACGACAGGCAGGTGCGCGGTCGTCGGATCCGTCTTGAGCCGCCGGCAGACCTCGAAGCCGTCCATGTTCGGCATCATGACGTCGAGCAAGACGATGTCGCAGGCCCCGGCGCGGCAGGCTTCAATCGCCTCGCCGCCGTTCATCGCCGAGATCACTTCGAAATATTCAGCCGTCAATCGCGCTTCCAACACCTTGATGTTGGGCAGCAGGTCGTCGACGATGAGAACGCGCGCGGTCATTGAAGCGAAACCCTCTCATCCTTCCGTCAAGAAAGCGTTTACCGTCTCCAGGAACTTGCCGATCGAGATCGGCTTCGAGAGGTAGGCCTCGCAGCCGCCCTGGCGGATTTTCTCCTCGTCGCCCTTCATGGCGAAAGCCGTGACGGCGACGATCGGGATGTGGCGCAGCGCCGGGTCTTCCTTGAGCCAGCGTGTGACCTCGAGTCCGGAGACCTCCGGGAGCTGGATGTCCATCAGGATGAGATCCGGCAGATGCTGGCGCGCGAGCGCCACCGCCTCGACGCCGCTGCTCGTACGCAACGTGCGCCGTCCGCTCTTCTCGAGCAGATCGTTGAACAGCTTCATGTTGAGCTCATTGTCTTCGACAATGAGTACAGTCTTGCTCATGGCAGCCCACCCTTCGACCACCCGCCACAAAGACGATTTCGCTGGTCGCCGCAACGGAATTCGCTCTATTTGTCAACGAAATCGCTATCAGCCGAAGATTGATGAATTGAGAACATTCGGACAGCCCCTGCGAGGCGAAACCGGCCTGAAATCAGGCCTCCGCGCTGATTAACTCCTTTTGCTGCAACCACTATAACGGGCCGGCGGGAGCGTAGGCGCTGCTGGGGGAGTTTGCGGTTCAGCTTGAAGTTTGATCGCAGGGTTACGCGGGACTTACCGAAATCGCAGACCAGCGGGGCGTGGCGCGAGGGCCGGCGCTACAAAAACCGCCAATGCTCACCCTGCCCGACGACGCGGCCTTTTTGGCCTGCATCTTGACCGCTCCCGCCCTTGAGCACGCATTTCGAGCTTGCGGGGGCAACGCAAAAACGCCATCATGCCGGTTCAAAGCTCGTTCTCCGAGTGCCCTGGAGGCGCGGGAGCCCTTTCCGTCCGCAACAGCCTGGATGCCGCTGGTGTCGAAACTCTCCTTCAAAGACGCCGTCGCGCTACGCGGCGCCAATCCGCTTGTATTATGCGTTTTCGCCGCGGGCGTTCTCGCCGCCGGCCAATCCGGCGCATTCGCCCGCGACAGCCTCGTCGTCGCGCGCCCCTTCGAGGTCGGAACCAGCCTCTCCGGCAATTATCTCTCGGCGATCGTCGCCCACGCCGAGCGCGACACGCTCGCGGCCTCGACCTTTTTCCAGGAGGCGATGCGCGGCGACCCCCGCAACCGCGAGCTCACCGAACGCACGCTGATCGACGCCCTGGCCAACGGCGACACGCAGAACGCCTATCCGCTAGCCGCCAAGGTGCTCACCTTCGACCGCGCCAACGCCGTCGCCCTTTTGACCCGCGCGGTCGAGGCGCTCACGCAGCGCCAATACGCGAAGGCCAGAACGCTGCTGACTAAAAACGCCAAGCGGCAGGGCGACATCAAGGACGTGCTGCTGACCGCCTGGGCCTACGCCGGCGAGAAGAACGAGCGCCGCGCGCTGGCGACGCTCGATCAGCTGCGCGGCGAAGGCTATTCCGTGCTGCGCGACTACCACGCGGCGCTGATCGCCGACCAGTGCGGCGACAAGACCGAGGCGGAGCGGCGGTTCAAGACCACGGTCGCTTCCGGCAACACCATCCTGCGGCTCATCGACGCCTACGGCCGCTTCCTGTCCAGCCGCGGCGACAACGAGGCCGCGAAGAAGCTCTACCGCGCCTTCAACGATGCGGCGCCCAACAATCCTTTCGTGCTGTCGGCGCTCGCCGATCTCGACGCCGGCAGGACGCTTGCGCCGCTGATCCGCGATGCGCAGGCGGGGGCGGGAGAGGCGCTCTACGGCCTGGTTTCGCTCGGCAACCGTCAGGGCGACGAGCTCGCGGCGCTGATCTATCTGCGTTTGGCGCTCGTGCTCGCGCCCGACAACATGCCGGCGACCTTCACGCTCGCCGAGATCTACGAGAAGCAGCTCAGGCAGGACGAGCAGGCGCTCGCGGTCTACGACGGCGTGCCGGACGGGAGCCCGATGCGGCTCTATGCCGACGCGCTGGCCGGGCTCACGCTCGAAAGCCTCGGCCGCGCGGAGGATGCGACGAAACACCTGCAGGCGGTGGTCGACGCGCACCCGCAGAATTCCGAGGCCCTGACCGCTCTCGCCGATCTGCAGAGCCAGCGCAAGCTCTACAAGGAGGCGGTCGCGACCTACACGCGCGCGCTCGCCCTCACGCAAAAACCCGAGAAGAGCCAATGGGGCCTCTACTTCCATCGTGGCATCGCCAATGAGCGCGCCAAGAACTGGCCCGACGCCGAACGCGATCTGCGGCGGGCGCTGGAGCTCAATCCCGATCATCCGGAAATTCTGAACTACCTCGGCTATTCCTGGGTCGATCAGAACATGAATCTCGACGAGGCGTTCCGCATGTTGCGCCGCGCGGTGGATCTCGACGGCTCCAAAGGCGATTACGTCGACAGCCTTGGCTGGTCTTACTACCACCTCGGGCGCTACGACGAGGCGGTCAAGGAGCTGGAAAAGGCGATTGACCTCAAGCCCGGCGATCCGATCATCAACGATCATCTCGGCGACGCTTATTGGCGGGTCGGGCGCAAGCTCGAGGCCAAGTTCCAGTGGAATCACGCGCGCGACCTCAACAGGGAGCCCGAGGAGCTTCCGAAGATCCTGGATAAGATCAAGAATGGGCTCGTCGATGCGCCGACGGTCGCAGGGGAGAAGCAGGCGAACAAGGGGGGATGAAGTCGGATGCGATGCGACGCCGCCGGAGCTCGGGCGACCTTAGGCCGCGATGCGGCGTGCGAGCGCCCGCCCGTGTTCTTCCGACGTGAGCGGGTTTTAGTCTCATGACAATGGAAGCAACCCTTCTATGTTCGAAGAATGCTTTCGACATACGCTTCGGTTTTCGTCGTCATGACGCCATCGCCTGAGCCCCGCCCGCTTTGGAGACTGCATACAAAATCAGCCAAATACGGTTAGTCCGGAACGGCGCCCCTCAATAGCGCCTGCGCACAGCCGATGGCCACGACCCCGATTTTGCGATAACGCGAGGAGGACGGCCCCGCCGCCTATATCCGCCACGGTATCGAGGCGGCGGACGCCTTATGCTGACTGTGCGAGGGGGTCGCGACATGCGGGGACGGCTCGCTAGACCGCTGCGGACGCTGGGTTTCGCCTGCGGGCTGGCGCAGCTTGCGCCCGATGCTCGGGCCGGCGAGCCGCCGCCCGGTTTCGTGCGGCTTGCGGATGTCGCACCCGCGATCAAGCAGGACATGCGCTATGCGGGCGCGCAGAATTTCACAGGTCGACCCGTTCCGGGCTACGCCGTCCCGCAATGCTGGCTGCGCGCCGAGGCCGCGCAGGCCCTGGCCGAGGCCGAGACGGAGGCGCATCGGTCAGGCTTCGATCTCGTGGTCTATGACTGCTATCGCCCGATCCGCGCGGTTTCGGCCTTCGTCGCCTGGTCGCGTTCACCAGATGAAGCGACGAAGCGCGACTATTACCCCAATGTCGAGAAGCGAAAACTTTTCCCCCAAGGCTACATTGCCTTGAAGTCGGGACATTCGACCGGCCTCGCAGTCGATCTCGGCGTGGTCGGCTGGGGATTTGGCGCGCCCTTCGATTATTTCGACCGCCGCTCGTGGACGCAATCGAAGGTCGGCCCAGTGGCGCACGCGAACCGCGAGAGGCTCGTCGCGCTCATGCGCCGCCACGGCTTCGAGAATTATCCGCGCGAATGGTGGCACTTCAGCTTGCGGGGCGCGAAGGACGTGCAAAGCTACGACCTTCCAATCGAGTGAAACCGCGGGCCGCCTGCCGAGCGGGCCTCGCATCGAGCCGCTTAAAACTCGCCCAGGTGGAGCGCATAGTGCAGCCGCTCCGCCGCCATCTGCCGAAGCGCACGAGAAGCGCCTTGCGCGTCGCAGCCGGCAAAGGATGGATCGGCGCTTCACGCCAGACGCTGGCGCCATGGGCGTCGGCGACAATGAGACCGGCGTCGGGCGGAAAAATCTCCTCGGGCGCCTCGTGCAGGTCGAGCGGGACCGCAAAATAGAAGCGGTCGCAAAATGCCCGGTAATGCGTCCACTTGCCGTCGGCGCGGAAGTCGGCGACGCAGGATTTGACCTCCACGATGCGGAACGACCCGTCCCGCGAGAGCGCGGCGAGATCGGCGCGCCGGCCATTCGGCAACGGGAACTCCCCGAGCACGCTCGCCCCGAGCGCGCGCAGCAAGCCCCGCGTCCCGCGCGTGACGCTGCGGGTCTGCTCGGGGCGTTCGCTGACGGGCGATGGAGGCGGCGTCTGGGGCATGGGCGAGGTCCGGACCAGCAACGGCTAAGATCGCGCGTCGCCAAGCCAGAGGCAAGCGTGCTAAATCCGCTCAACGCCCTCCGGCCCCAGAGTGAGACCTACACCGATGAAGACCGCGCTGGCCCTATGCCTCGCCTGCCTCGCCCTCCTCGCGCCGGCAAAAGCCGCCGAGCGCGTGGTCAATGTGTTCAACTGGAGCGACTACATCGACCCGAAGGTCATCGAGGACTTCACCCGGGAGACCGGGGTCAAGGTCGTCTACGACACCTATGACTCGAACGAAATCTTGGAGGCGCGGCTGCTCGCCGGCGCGAGCGGTTACGACGTCGTCGTGCCCTCGGCAACCTTCTTCGCCCGCGAGATCAGGGCCGACGCGCTGCGGCCGCTGGATTTTTCCAAGCTGCCGCACGCCAAGGACCTTTGGCCCGACATCAACGCCAAGCTCGCCCGCTACGACACGGCCGAGCGGCACGGCGTGGACTACATGTGGTACACGACCGGCATCGCGTTCAACGTCGCCAAGGTGAAGGCGCGGCTCGGGGGAAAGACGATCACGAGCTGGACCGACGTGCTGCGCCCAGAGAGCCTGAAGAAGCTCGCCGATTGCGGCGTCTACATGCTCGACGCGCCCGAGGACATGTTCGCGATTGCCTTCAAGTATATGAAGCTCGATCCGAACACGAAGAAGCCCGAAGACTTCCGCCGCGCCGCGCTGCTGCTGTCGGGGCTACGGGGCTACGTCAAGAAATTCCACTCGTCAGAATATATCAACGGTCTCGCCAACGGCGACATCTGCGTGGCGCTGGGCTGGTCGGGCGACGCTTTTCAAGCCAAGGCGCGGGCGCGCGAGGCGAACAACGGCGTCGACATCGATTTCGTCATTCCGCAGGAGGGCACGCTGATCTCGATGGACGTGCTGGCGATCCCCGCCGACGCGCCCCACCCGGAGGAGGCGCATCTCTTCATCGATTACATGCTGCGGCCGGATGTCGCGGCGAAGAATACCAACGCCACGCATTTCGCCAATGGCGTGCTTGCGTCGCGGCCCCTGGTCGAGCCGGCGATCCTGAACAATCCGTCAGTCTATCCGAACGAGGCGACGATGGCGAAGCTCTTCGCGGTCACCGCGCCGGACATCGCGCTGCAGCGAACTGTGACGCGAGAGTGGACGCGGGTGAAGACGGGGCGCTGAGGCGGTGGAAGAACAACAACTTCAATTCTTGGCGCGGGGCCGATGCTGTGCTCGGACGCAAAAGAGGGAGAACTGCGTGCTCGGTTGCGATCCCGCCCCGCCACGACAGGACCGGTAAAGTCACCTTGAGCGAAACAGGGAATCCGCTCACCGTGCGGTGGATGTTTTCGCGCCGCTCGGGAAAGTTCTCAGCCGCCCGACTTCAAGGCCCTGCCCGATTATGATGAATAATCCCTTCGAGGACCCTCTTCGCAGCGCCGCGGAAAATTTCGGGCCGCTGCGGTTGTTGGTCGACGCCGATGCGCGCCTGGCGCAGTGGGCGCGTAAGGGCAGCGCCACGCGGCGCTGGGCTTACGAATTTGCACGCTTCGGGCTAAAGCAAGCGGTCGCTTGCAGCTTCGGCGCACTGATGGTCGCGTTGATGATTGGGACGCACTATATTTATCCGCGCGGCGCGCCGCTTGGCCGGTACGACTTCTTGTTCCTTGCTGCGATCGCCATTCAGATCGTGTTGCTCTGGACGCGATTCGAGAGCTTCGAGGAAGCCAAGGTAATCTTCATCTTCCATGTGGTCGGCACGATCATGGAAGTCTTCAAGACTTCGGCCGGCTCCTGGATCTATCCGGAGACCGCCTATTTTCGCATCGGCGGCGTGCCGCTCTTCAGCGGGTTCATGTACGCGTCGATCGGCTCCTACATGATGCGCGCGTGGAGCCTGTTCGACTTTCGCTTCGAGCGACATCCGCCATTGGGCCAGGTCGGCGTTCTCGCTGCTGCGATCTACGTCAATTTCTTCTTGCACCACTATGCGCCGGACCTGCGCCTGGGGCTTTTCGCGGCGAGCGCCGTCGTGTTCGGACGCAGCAGGATCTATTACCGCGTTCACCACTCTTGGCGCTCCATGCCGATGCTCGTCGCCGCGCTGCTGGCCGCGACCTTCATATGGCTTGCTGAAAACATCGGAACCTATACTCAGACTTGGCTTTATCCGGCGCAGAAACTGGGCTGGAGCGTGGTGAGCTTGTCGAAGCTCGGCTCCTGGTTCCTCCTTCAAATCGTCAGTTATGCGCTCGTCGCCATGGTGCGCAAGCCGCAGCCGCCAGACGCAGCGCCGGTGACAGCATCTCTGGTTCGTCATCGACGGCGGCTCGACCGACGATAAGCGAAACGATTCGTAATCAGAGGCGTCATCTTCGGCTTGCAGAGCGGCGAACGATGCCTTATCGCCCCGCCTCAGCGGCCGTCGGAACGGCTTGCTCGTTCGAGCTGAATGCAATTTGAAGGGGATTTTCCGGCCATGCGCGATATCCGAGCGAAACGGATCCTTTGCGTCGTCGGCACGCGGCCGGAGGCCATCAAGATGGCCCCCGTCATCCTTGGGCTTAAACAGCAGCCCTGGTGCGAGCTGACCGTCGTCGGCACTGGCCAGCACCGCGAGATGACCCGGCAGGCGCTCGGCATCTTCGACCTTGCGCCCGACATCGACCTCGACGTCATGGTCGAGAACCAGCGGCTTTCCGGCCTCGCCGCAAGAATCCTCCACGCTTTCGACGACGTGATCATGAACTTGCGGCCGGACCTCGTTCTCGTGCAAGGCGACACGACAACCGTCATGGCCGTGTCTTTGTGCTGCTTCCACGCCAACGTCCCTCTCGGCCATGTCGAGGCCGGGCTACGCACCAGAAATCTGCAAAATCCGTTTCCCGAAGAGCTGAACCGGCGCATCGCGACGCTCGCGACCTGCTTGCACTTTGCGCCGACCGCCGGCTCGAGGAAGAATCTTCTCGGCGAGGGCGTCGATTTCGCGACGATCTTCGTCACTGGCAACACCGTCATCGACGCGCTGCTCGACGTGGTGGAGAAGCATCCGGTCTCCTCCGATCCCAACCAGATTCTCGTGACCATGCACCGGCGCGAGAATTTCAACGAGCCCATGGCGCGCATCTGCGAGGCGATCCGCGAGCTTCACGACAGCTTCGAGGAGCTCGTGTTCAACATTCCGGTGCATCCCAATCCGATCGTCAAAAGCCTCGTCTATGAAAAGCTCGGGCGGCTCGATCGGGTGAACCTCTCGCCGCCCGTGAGCTACGACCGGCTCGCCGCCTTCATCCAGGGCAGCCGGCTGATCCTTACCGACAGCGGCGGCATTCAAGAGGAGGCGCCGGCGCTCAAAAAACCGGTGCTGATCCTGCGCGCCGAGACCGAGCGTCCCGAGGCGATCGACGCCGGCGTCGCCAAGCTCGTCGGGACCGACAAGGCGCTCATCGTCGCGGAGGTCGCGCGCCTGCTGACAGACGAGGCCTATTACGCGAAGATGGCCAGCGGCGCCTCGCCCTACGGCGACGGCCGCGCGGCGCGGCGCATCGTCTCCCGGTGCGCGCAGTTCTTCGGCGTTGAGGCGGACGTGCTGCCGGACTTCGCGTGACGCCCGCCTTCAGCCCGAGCTCTTCTCCGGCAGATTCAGACGGATGTGCAGCTCGCGCAGCTGCTTGTTCGTCGCTTCCGAAGGCGCGCCCATCAGCAGGTCCTCGGCGCGCTGGTTCAAGGGGAACAGCGTGACCTCGCGCAAATTCTCCTCGCCGGCGAGCAGCATGACGATGCGATCGACGCCCGGCGCGATGCCGCCATGCGGCGGCGCGCCATATTGAAAGGCGCGATACATGCCGCCGAACTTTTCGATCAGCACGTCCTCGTCATAGCCGGCGATCTCGAAGGCGCGGCGCATGATGTCCGGGCGGTGGTTTCGGATCGCGCCCGACGACAGCTCGACGCCATTGCAGACGATGTCGTACTGCCAGGCGAGGATTTGCAACGGGTCCATCGTGTCGAGCGCGTCGAGTCCGCCTTGCGGCATCGAGAACGGATTGTGCGAGAAGTCGATCTTCTTCTCTTCCTCGTTCCACTCGTACATCGGAAAGTCGACGATCCAGCAGAACTCGAACACGTCGGTCTTCGACAGGCCGAGCTCGGTCCCGATTTTGAGCCGCGCCGCGCCCGCGAGCTTCGCCGCCGGCGTCTCATCGCCCGCCGAGAAGAACAACGCGTCGCCCGCCTTGACGCCCGCCTTGTCCGCGATCGCCTTCAATGCCTCGGCGGGGATGAATTTGGCGATCGGCCCCTTGCCCGCGAGCGCGCCCTCCTCCTCCTCGAAGATCACATAGCCGAGCCCCGGCGCCCCTTCCGAGCGCGCCCAGTCGTTCAGCTTGTCGAAGAAGCTGCGCGGCTGGCCTGCCGCGCCCGGCGCGGGAATCGCGCGCACGGTCTTGCCCTTGAACGCCTTGAACGACACGTCCTCACGCGCGAATTCCTCCGTCACGTCGACGATGACGAGCGGGTTGCGCAAGTCCGGCTTGTCGGAGCCGTATTTGAGCATCGCCTCCTTGAACGGAATGCGCGGGAAAGCCTGCGTCACGGGCTTGCCGTTCGAGAACTCCTCGAACAGCCCGCGCAGCACCGGCTCGATAGCGGCGAAGACGTCGTCCTGGGTCACGAAGCTCATCTCGACGTCGAGCTGATAGAATTCGCCGGGCGAGCGGTCGGCGCGGGCGTCTTCGTCGCGGAAGCACGGCGCGATCTGGAAATAGCGGTCGAAGCCCGCGACCATCAGCAGCTGTTTGAACTGCTGCGGCGCCTGCGGCAGCGCGTAGAATTTGCCGGGATGCAGGCGCGAAGGCACGAGGAAGTCGCGCGCGCCCTCGGGCGAGGAGGCGGTGAGGATGGGCGTCTGGAACTCGAAGAAGCTTGCGGCCTTCATGCGCTGGCGGATGCTGTCGATGATCGCCGAGCGCAGCATGATGTTTGCGTGCAGCTTCTCGCGGCGCAAGTCGATGAAGCGGTATTTGAGGCGGGTTTCCTCGGGGTAGACGGCGTCCCCGAAAACCGGCAACGGCAGCTCGGCGGCGGGGCCGAGCACTTCGATCTCGCGCACGTAGACTTCGATCTCGCCCGTGGCCATGTCGGGATTCTCGGTGCCGGCGGGGCGCTTGCGCACTGCGCCGTCAAGCCGCGCCACCCATTCTGAACGCAGCTTTTCTGCTTGCGAAAAGGCCGGCGAATCGGGATCGACCACGCATTGCGTCAGGCCGAAATGGTCGCGCAGGTCGATGAACAGCACGCCGCCATGGTCGCGAATGCGGTGACACCAGCCGGAAAGCCTCGCCTCCTGTCCGACATGGGCTTTGCGGAGTTCTCCGCAGTTGTGCGAGCGGTAGCGGTGCATGGCCGTCTTCTTGCTGGAGCTTTTTGGAGTTGGCGCGGAAGAGCGCATGGGGGCGGGGTTCTGTCAAGGCGCCCGCCAGCTGCTGGCGCGAGCGAGGCCCGCAAGAAAAATACAAAAGGTGGACGATCTGAGGCGCGCGCAAGGCCCGTCGCGCCCGTCGCCGAAATGGGGGCGTCTCCTAATTTAGCGCAGTTCCTTCAACGCAAATCGCCCGCTGAAATATTTTGCCGCCTTGCTCTCGACCGCGGAAGCGCCACATAAATAGATGTTTTCAAAATTAAATACATTCGGCAACCACAACTTGACGAAGGACTTTTTGACGTCGCCCAGGGCGCGACACGGAGCTGACACCGTGAAACAGATGATACTTCTCATACTGTCAACAAGGAACCACATCATATGAGGAGAATGTCTAGAACGTTTCCTCCCATTAGTCGAAGCTTAACCTTTATGCGCCACTTTCTCTTTGCCAGTTGGAACGAATCCGCCATGAATAGGATTATCCTGCTGATCCTCGCCATCTTCGCCGTCGAGCTCTCTCGGCGGATATTGATTTGGCTCGCGACCGATTCGAGCAGGGGGGACGGCGCAAAGACGTACGACGGACGTCACGACGACGCCTCCGCGTTGCTGGACCGTCTCGCGGATGCGCTGAGTGTCGAGAATCTCGACTCGAACAAGCTCTTCTTGCTGGCCTTGGCCGCGGCCCTCGCCTCCGCGGCGATGGGGATGGTCTCGCATTTGCTGCTTGGCAGCCGCGCGTTCGGAGCAGCGGTGAACGGCTACATCGTCTTCTTTTTCGCACTGTTCTCGGGCGTCGCTTGGCTCGAATTCGGGCCTCCGGCGCTGACCCAGCACCAATATTTGCTGCTTCTCATTGCTGTGTTTGGCGCTTTGAGCGGGCTTTTCGGCTGCATTCTTCTGCGGTCCGCCGTGTTCGGCTATATCCAATCGCGACTCGACGGCCCCGTCCCCCGGGCCGAGGAACGCTTCGAAGCGGTGACGCGACGGCCGAGAAAGATTTGATCGACGTTCAACTTTTGAAGAAAGTTGCGGCCGCGGCCTGCGCCGCGAGCTTTTGCCCCCGTGCGGCCTCCAGCCGGACGATCTCCCGCCGCAGCTCCTCCATGCGCTCGTCGAGCTCGGCCACGGACAAAGCCTCGAGCGGCTGGCCAAGGACGTAGCCCAGCGGCTCGCGCGGCTTGTCGTCGTCTTCCCCCGCCATCTCTCAAACCCCTTCGTCGGCTGCGCTTCCGGCCCGCTATGCGGCCCGCGAACAGGTAATATATTTCAGGGCGGCAATTCAACGTGGTCCCGCGTGGGAGCGGAGCGGACGAAAGAGGAGGAGCGCTTCATGACGATGGATTATTCGCAAAGCCCGCACGACATCGGCCGCGCCCTGGCGCATCTGCGCAACCGCTGGAGCTGGTTTGTCGCCTTCGGCCTCGCCGTCGCCCTTCTCGGCTTCGTCTCGCTCGGCCTCGTCGGCCTGGCGACCTTGGCCTCCGTCTATCTCATCGCCATCTTCATGATCGTCATCGGCGGCGGGGAGATCACGATCGGCGTCAACGCCCACCGATGGAGCAACCGCATCACCGTCGTGCTGCTCGGCCTGCTCTATCTCGTCGCTGGCTCCTTCGCGATCGCCAACCCGGTCGCCGGCGCGGTGGGCCTCACGCTGATGCTCGGCGCGGCGATGCTCGCGACGGGGATCCTGCGCCTGTATTTCGCGACGCGGCTCCCCGAGGGGCCGAAATGGCTCATCGGCGCCGCCGGCGCCGCGACGATCCTCGTCGGCGTGCTGATCCTCGCCGGCTGGCCCGAAAACTCGGCCTACGTCCTGGGTATATTTTTGGGGCTCGATATGATCATGTATGGCGCAAGCTGGCTGAGCTTCGGGCTGTTTCTGCGCCGCCGGCTGCACCAGCTCAAGTGACGGACGCCGCGGCCCCGCGGCGCATGGGCCGCAGGACGTGGAGAGCGATGACGAGATGGGCCTATAGTTTCTTGCAAGGGACGGCGGAGACCGCGCCGTCCGCCGAGAAGACGCTCGGCGGCAAGGGCGCGGGCCTTGCGGAAATGGCGCGGCTGGGCCTGCCCGTGCCGCCGGGCTTCACGCTTGGCGCTGAGCTCTGCGCCTATTTTTGGGCGCATGAGCGCAGCCTGCCGCCGGACCTCTCGCCCGCGCTCGACGAGGCGCTGGCGCGGCTGGGGCGAACTGCCGGCCATGCCTTCGACGACGAGGAATGGCCGCTCCTTGTCTCGGTGCGTTCGAGCCCGCGCCAGTCCATGCCCGGCATGATGGACAGCATCCTCAACGTCGGCTTGAACGACCGCACGGTCGAAGCCCTAGCGAAGAAGTGCCGCAATGCGCGCTTCGCCTTTGACTGTTACCGGCGCCTCATCCAGGACTATTCCAGCGTCGCGCTCGGCGTCGCCCACCACGAGTTCGACGAGGCGCTCGATCGGTTCAAGGAGGAGAAGGGCTTCGAGCGCGATGCCGATCTTGCCGCCGATGACTGGCGCGCCGTGGTGGGGATGTTCAAGGACATCGCCGCAAAAGAAGGCCAGGGCGCCTTTCCGCAAGATCCGCGCGAGCAGCTCTCTGGCGCGATCAGGGCAGTGCTCGCCTCGTGGATGAACCATCGCGCCTTCGTCTATCGCGAGCTCAACAACATCCCGCAGGACGGCGGCTCGGCCGTGGTCGTGCAGGCGATGGTGTTCGGCAACATGGACGAAAGCTGCGCCACGGGAGTCGTGTTCACGCGCAATCCTTCGACCGGCGCGCGCGAGCTTTACGGCGAATATCTCGCCCAGGCGCAGGGCGAGGACGTAGTCGCCGGAGCGCGCACGCCACAGCCGATCGTGGGCGGCGCGGCCTCGCTTAAAGCCTCAATGCCGCAGGCCTTCGCCAGGCTCGAGTTTTGCGCGCGAAAACTCGAGGCGCATTATCGCGACATGCAGGAGATTGAGTTCACCGTCGAGCGCGGACGCTTGTGGATGCTGCAGACGCGCGAGGGCAAGCGGACCGCCGCCGCGGCGCTCAAGATCGCGGTCGACCTGGCCAACGAAGACGTGATCACGCGCGACGAGGCGCTGCTGCGCATCGACCCTTCCTCGCTAGACCAATTGCTGCATCCGACGATCGACCCGGCCGCCAAGCGCAACATCGTCGCCGCGGGCCTGCCGGCCTCGCCCGGCGCGGCTTTCGGCGAGATCGTCTTCGACCCCAGGGAAGCGGCGGAGCTCGCGGCGCAAGGCCGCAAGGTCATTCTCACGCGCATCGAGACGAGCCCCGAGGACATCCACGGCATGCACGCCGCGCAGGGCGTGCTCACGGCGCGCGGCGGGATGACCTCGCACGCCGCCGTCATCGCGCGCGGCATGGGCAAGCCTTGCGTCACCGCCGCCACCGGCCTGCGCATCGACTACGCCGACCAGAGCTTCTCCGTCGCAGGCAAGCGTTTCCGCAAGGGCGAGACGATCACGATCGACGGGTCGACCGGCCAGATCTTGGCCGGAGCGGTGAAGATGCAGCGCCCCGAGCTTTCGGGCGAGTTCGCCGTGCTCATGGGCTGGGCCGACACGGCGCGAAGGCTGCGCGTGCGCGCCAACGCCGAGACGCCCGCCGACGCGCGTCTCGCGCGAAAGTTCGGGGCCGAGGGCATCGGCCTCGCCCGCACCGAGCACATGTTCTTCGAAGGCGCGCGCATCGCGGCGATGCGCGAGATGATCATGGCCGACGACGCGGCGGGGCGCAGCGCCGCTCTGGAGAAGCTGCTGCCGATGCAGCGCGAGGATTTCACCGAGCTCTTCGAGATCATGGCGGGCCTGCCTGTGGCGATCCGCCTGTTCGATCCGCCGCTGCACGAGTTCCTGCCGCATAACGAAGCCGAGCTCATGGGCGTCGCCAAGGCCTTCAACGCCGATCCCGAAAAGTTGAGGAAACGCGCGCAGGAGCTTTCCGAGGTCAATCCGATGCTTGGCTTTCGCGGCGTGCGCCTGGAGATACTGTTCCCCGAGATTGTCGCCATGCAGGCGCGTGCGATTTTCGAGGCTGCGATCGCCGCCGGCATAGAGACCGGCGCGCCGGTCCATGTCGAGATCTTCGCGCCGCTTGTGTTCTCGCGTCTGGAGCTCGACCTCGTGAAGAAGAAGATCGTGGAGGTCGCCAACGCGGTCGAGGACGAGACGGGGATCAAGCCGCGCTACCGCCTGGGCGCGATGATCGAGCTGCCGCGCGCCGCGTTGCGCGCGGGCGACATTGCAGCGACGGCGCAGTTCTTGTCATTCGGCACCAACGACCTCACGCAGACGGCGCTCG
Source organism: Methylocystis sp. (assembly GCA_035624015.1). GTDB lineage: Bacteria > Pseudomonadota > Alphaproteobacteria > Rhizobiales > Beijerinckiaceae > Methylocystis. Next base: position 3,452 of record DASPSI010000022.1, on the reverse strand, counting down.
GCATCTCGCGCGACGACGCAGGCTCGTTTCTCGGCGCCTATGTGACGAAAGGCCTGCTGCCGGCGGACCCGTTCGTTTCGATCGACCAGGAGGGCGTGGGCGAATTGGTGAAGCTCGGCTGCGCGCGGGCGCGGGCGGCGCGTCCGGACATCGAGCTCGGCGTCTGCGGCGAGCACGGCGGCGACCCGGCGTCGATTGAATTTTTCGACGCGGCGGAGGTTGATTACGTGTCCTGCTCGCCCTTCCGCGCGCCGATCGCGCGGCTCGCCGCGGCGCAGGCGGCGTTGAGGCGGGGAAAGGCCTGAAATTTCACCGGCGGGCCTACGACTCCAGCTCGCCCACGCGCTTCTGCGAATAGAGCTGCACGCCGAGCTGCCTGATCAGCTCGAGCTGCGTCTCCAAAAAGTCGATGTGCTTCTCTTCGCTCGTGATCACCTCCTCGAACAAATTTTGCGAGACGCGATCGTTGATCGAGAGGCAATAGGCCGCCGCCTCGAGGTAGAGCTTGCGGGCGTCCATCTCGGTCGCGAGATCGAGGGCGATGATCTCCTCGACGTTCTCGCCGATCCGCAAGGGGTCCAGCGTCTGCAAGTTTGGGAAACCTTCGAGGAAGAGAATCCGCTTGATGAATTTGTCGGCGTGATCCATCTCTTCCATGGATTCCTCGCGCCATTTTTTGGCGAGCTCGAGAAAACCCCAATTGTCGAAAATACGATAATGCAGCCAATATTGATTTATGGCGGTCAGCTCCGAGCGGACCCCGCGGTTGAGATATTCGATGACCTTGGCGTCCCCTTGCATGTCAGCCTCGTTCAAAAATTGCGGCGATCAGGCCGCCAGCCCGCCCGCCTGCTCCTCGCCGCAGCCGCTGCATTCCTCCTCGTCGCAGCCGCCGCGAAGGCAATGCTGTTCAACTATGGCGGCGATGCTGCGCGCGCAACGCCCGCATTGGACCGAGCAGCCAAGATTTCGGAACACTGCCCCGACGCTTGGCCTGGCCGACGCTGGTCCCAAAAGTCCACGAACCTCGCGGTCGGAGACGACATTGCAGGAGCAGACGATCATCGCGCCACCTAGTTTGGAAACGTTGTAAAGAGCCTTTGATTTCAGCTCCTTATGTAACATCGCCAGACTCCGCTTCTGGAGTCAACCGCATTGTTGCTTCTTTTCGCGGCAGCAATTTGCGTGCCGGAATCTTGCGGCCGGCAAGCTCGCCGCCGGCGTTCCGCGCGAGGGGCAGGAAGAACATGACTGAGAGCGCCGGGGGACCAAAGCGCCACCGGAAAATCTTATTTGAGCGCGAGCTCAACTCGCCTCGGGCAAGCGCAGGCTTCGCTGAGGCGCTCGGCCATGCTATGCCGGCCTCGCCTGCTCATCGTCGCTATGGAGAGAATTATGTCCGAGGAACTGCCGACCGAGCATTTCGAGCACGCCGAACATGCCGAGCATGCCGCACATGAGGGGACGCCGTTCCTGCTCACGGTTTCCGTGACGATCGCGATTCTCGCGGTCGTGGCGGCGAGCGTCGGCAGCCTCGAGACGGTCGAGACCGCGACCACTCTGAGCGACCAAAACGCGGCCGTGCTGCTGCAAAGCCAGACCAGCGATCAATGGGCTTACTTTCAGGCGAAGAGCATCAAGAAGGGCCTCTATGAGCTTGCCGCGCGCCAGGCCTCGGACAAGGCGGGGGAATTTAACGTCGACGTGAAACGTTACGAGAGGGAGTCGGAAGACATCCGCGCCAAGGCGGAGGGGCTTGAGCGCGAGGTCGAGCACAAATTGCAGGACGCCGAGCTGCACGAGCGCCGGCATCATGTGCTGACGATCGCCGTGACGCTGCTGCATGTCGCCATCGCCATCACCACGATCGCCATCGTCATCAAGGGACGGCGCTGGCCCTGGGGCGCGGGTCTCGCCCTCGGCGCCGCTGGCGTCGCGCTCGCCGCCTACGCCTATGTTTGATCGGCGGGCCAGAGTAATTAGAGTTCGCCCGCCAGGAGCGCCACGGCGCAGGCGGGCGCGCAATCGGAAACCGATATTGCTGCGGAACTCCTCGGCAAGAATTCGCCGAAGTCGCGATAGGCCCGGCCCTCATGCTTCGCGAGAGCGGCGACGACGCCGCGTCCGACGCCTGCCCCCACGATTTCGGCGCGGCTGAGCGAGGGCGCGCGCGAGACGAGCAGCGCGAGCCGATCCTCGATGCGGCGCAGCTGCGACCGCACGAAGAACGCCGCGAGCGCGTCCCAGGCTTCGGGCGCGTGATCCTTGGCGTCGCAGCCGACGAGCCGCGCGAGGCGCGCGCGGCTGGCCTCCAGGCCCTTGTCCCGGCCGTCCACGGTCGGCCCGGTGTCGACGCCCTCGGGTATGTCGTTGAGCAGGCGGTGCGCGTCGGCCATCGTCGCGAACTGCTCGTCTACGAGCGGAACGAGACGGCCCCCGACCGGCGCCAGCGTCAGCCCGGCCGCCGGAGACGAGCGCAGCAGGCCGGTGTAGACAAGCTCGCCGCAGGCGAGGCGGCCGGCGTCGTCCTCGCCCTGAGCCGCGACGGCGTGGCCGCAAATCGGAACGATGTCGGTCGTCGTCGACCCCATGTCGATGAGCAGCGCGTTCTCGCAATGGCGCGCGGCAAGCTCGGCGCTCGCGCGCCAATTGGCGGAGGCGATGCTCCGTGCCCTCGGGGCGACGTCCGCCCTGCTCACGAAACCCCCCGCGCCGGCGTAAAAGGAGAGATGCTCGCCGCCGAGCTCATGCGCGCAGATGGCGGCGACTTGCGCGACGCCGGCAGCGCGATCAGGGAAGGCGTCGGACAGCTCCGCGGTCATCGTCACGGCGTGGCGATCCGCATCGCCAAGCGACCCCTTCGCTTCGCGCAGGGCGCTTTCGATCTGCGCGACGCCGAGGTGCGGGGCGCACGGCAGTTGAACGGCGGCGACGATCACGCCGTCCTGCGCACGCACGGCCTTGAGATGCGCGCCGCCGATGTCCCAGCCGATCACGCCCGCCACGGTCGTTCTTCCCCAAAGCAAAAAGGGAGCCGCGACCGGCTCCCCCAAAGCTTGAATCCTTGCGGCGCCGCTTAGTGGGCGGCGAAGGGGTGCTTGGCGTCGTTGCGCCTGGCGACGACTTCCGCGGCCTTCGGCTCGCCCCTGACGGCGCGGGCGATGGCCTCCTTCGTGGCCTGGTAGTTGTAGTCCTGGATCTTCGCATCGTCCGAAGCGTCCCAGTGGATGAACACGCCGACCGAGATGAACAGATCGTCGGCCTCGGCGACCGGGATCACGCCCTCGGCGACCGAATCCGCGACCGCCTTCGCGACGCCGGCCTGCGCCGGGCCGAACATCTGCACGGCCTGCTTGGCGCCCTTGATCGTGACCTTGTTGAAGAGAATCGTGTTCGGCTTCGCCAGCAGGTTCGGGGCGACGACCGCGAGCAGGGTCGTGAAGCCGTCCTTG
>DASPSI010000015.1:0-9136 GCA_035624015.1 Methylocystis sp. | reverse complement strand
CGCATGGCGCTGGGGCAGGGCGTCGAGAGGCACAAGGCGTTCTTGCGCAAGATGGGCCAGCTCACGCGGCTGCGCACCGAGCTGCCCGAGAGCGCCGAGCCGATCGTGCCGAAGAACTGGGGCGAGCTCAACACCATGACCATCGCCTTCGGCCACGGCCTCGCGGTCGCGCCATTGCAGGCGATGATGGCCGTCGGCGCGCTCATGAACGGCGGCTATCTGATCACGCCGACCTTCCTGAAGCGCAGCGAGGAAGAGGCCATGAAGGACGCTGTGCAGGTCGTCAAGCCGGAGACGTCCGAAGCCATGCGCTATCTCATGCGCCTCAATGCGGAAAAGGGCACGGCGACGAAGGTGGACGTTCCCGGCTATTTCGTCGGCGGCAAGACGGGCACGGCGGAGAAGGTCATCAACGGCCATTACGCCAAGGACCGGCTGTTCACGACCTTCTTCGCGGTCATGCCGGCCGACAAGCCGAAATATCTATTCATGACGATCATGGACGAGCCGCAGGGCCTGCCCGAAACCCATGGTTTCGCCACGGCCGCCTGGAACTCCGGAGAGGTGACTGGCAAGATCATCAAGCGCGTCGGGCCGCTGCTCGGCGTCGTGCCGCGTGCGACGCCGCCGGTGCTGCCTTTCCCGATCTTGGCCAAGCTCGGTTATGCTCTCGCCAATACGCCAGCGCCCCCCGGCGGCGGAGGCCATTGATGCGGCTTTGCGACCTGCTCGGCCTCAATCTGCCGCCCGAGCTTGGCGATCTCGGCGTCGCCGGCCTGAGCGCGGACAGCCGCGAGATCAAACCGGGCTACGCCTTCTTCGCCATTCCGGGACACGCCGGCGACGGGCTCTCCTACGCCGCCGACGCGAAGGCGCGCGGCGCCGTCGTCGTCGTGGCGCAGCGCGAGGCCGACTGCGGCCTGCCGCTGGTCGTCACAGGCGACGTGCGCGCCGCGCTCGCTTTGGCCGCGGCGCGCTTCTTCGTGCGCCAGCCCAAGACCATCGCCGCCGTCACCGGCACGAGCGGGAAGACCTCCGTCGTGGCCTTCCTGCGCCAGCTTTGGGAGGCGGAAGGCTTTGCCGCCGCCTCTCTCGGCACGGTCGGCCTCGTCGACCAGACCGGCGCGCATTACGGCGCGCTGACGACGCCGGGTCCAGTGGAGCTGCATCGCGCGCTCGACGATCTCGCTAGCCGCGGCGTGACGCATCTCGCCATGGAGGCGTCCTCGCTCGGCATAGAGCAACGCCGGCTCGACGGCGTCCATATCGCCGTCGCCGGCTTCACCAACCTCTCGCGCGACCATCTCGATCACCACCGCGACATGGAGGCGTATTTCGCAGCCAAGATGCGGCTGTTCGAGAGGCTCCTGCCCAAGGGGCGCCCGGTCGTCTTCGACGCTGACAGCGACGTCGCGCCCCGTGTCGAAGCGGTCGTGCGCGCAAGCGGCCTCGTTCCCTTCGGCGTTGGCGCGAAGGGCGCCGGCGTAACGCTGCTCGACGCCGCGCCCCACGCGCTGTCGACGAGCCTGCATCTGCGCTGCGCCGATGCTGAATACGACGTGGAGCTGCCGCTCGCCGGCGCCTTTCAGGTCTCCAACGCGCTCGTCGCAGCGGGCCTCGCCATCGCGAGCGGCGGCGAGCCCGCGCGCGTTTTCGCGGCGCTCGGGAAGCTCAGGGGCGCGCCAGGTCGGCTCGAGCTCGTTGGACAAAAGAACGGCGCGCCGGTCTTCGTCGATTACGCGCACAAGCCCGATGCGCTGGAAAAGGTCATCGCGACGCTGCGCCCGTTGACGCAAGGCGATCTCGTCGTCGTCTTTGGCTGCGGCGGCGATCGCGACAAGGGCAAGCGTCCGCTCATGGGCGAGATCGCGGCGCGCTTGGCCGATCGCGTCATCGTCACCGACGACAATCCGCGCAGCGAGGACGCGGCGCAGATCCGCGCGGAAATTCTAGGCGGCGCGGCGAAGGCCGCCTACGCCAAGGTGAGCGAGATCGGCGACCGTCGCCGCGCCATCGAGACCGCCATAAATTGCCTCAATTCAGACGATGTCCTAATCGTCGCGGGGAAGGGCCACGAATCGGGGCAGATCGTCGGAGCGGCGATCTTGCCCTTTTCCGATCACGCGGTCATCCGCGACGCCTTGGCGGCGCAGCGGAAGAGGGAGGGGGCGATATGAGTGGGGAACCGCTGTGGTCGGGGCTCGCGCTGGTCGGCGCGCTCAACGCGCGGGTAAGCGGCGGCTTGCCGAAGGCCGCGACCGGCGTCTCGATCGACACGCGCACGCTGGAGGCGGGCGATCTCTTCATCGCGCTCAAGGGCGACGCGCGCGACGGCCATGAGTTCGTGCGTGTGGCGTTCGAGAAGGGCGCGGCGGCGGCTGTCGTGGACGAGGCCCACGCGCGCGAGCTCTCGGGGGCGGGTCATCTGCTCGTCGTCAAGGACGTGCAAGCGTCGCTGGATCGGCTCGGCGCCTATGCGCGCGCGCGCACTGCGGCCTATGTAGCGGCGATCACGGGATCCGTCGGCAAGACTTCGACGAAAGAGATGGCGCGGGTCGTGTTCTCGCGCGTCGGCGCGACGCATGTCTCCCACGCCTCCTATAACAATCATTGGGGCGTGCCGCTCTCGCTCGCGCGCATGCCAGCGGCGACGCGCTACGGCCTTTTCGAGATCGGCATGAACCACAAGGGCGAGATCTTGAAGCTTGTCGATCTCGTCAAGCCGCAGGTGGCGATCGTCACGCGCGTCGCCGCGGCGCATCTTGAATATTTTTCTTCGTTGGAGGAAATCGCCGACGCCAAGGCCGAGATCTTTTCCGGGATTCTCGACGGCGGCGTCGCGATCATCAATCGCGACGACGAGACCTACGAGCGCCTCTACGCCGCCGCGCGCGCCTCGGCCGCGGAGCACGTGTTCAGCTTCGGCTCGGGCGAGGGCGCCGAGGCGCGTCTCGTCTCGTATGAGCCTTACGCCGAGCACTGCCTCGTGCGCGCAGAGGTTTTCGGGCGGGAGATCGAGTTCCGTCTCAGCGCGCCGGGGCTTCATCTCGCGCAGAACGCGCTTGCCGTGCTGCTGCTCGCGCAGCTTTTCGAGCTCGATCTCGACGAAGCCGCACGCTCGCTGAGCGAGTTCTCGCCCGAGCGCGGGCGCGGAAAGCGCGAGGAGCTTAAGATCGACGGACGCAAGATTACCCTGATCGATGAGAGCTACAACGCCAATCCCACGTCGATGCGCGCCGCTTTCGCGCTTCTCGCGCATGCGAGGCCGGGCCTCGGCGCGCGCCGCATCGCCGTGCTCGGCGACATGCTGGAGCTTGGACCCTCCGCCGGCGAGCTGCACGCCGGGCTCGCGGAAGACCTGCGTCAGGCCGAGGTCGATCTCTTGTTCACGGCGGGGCCGCTCATGTCTCGCGCTTTCTATGCCGCGCCAGACCGCATGCACGGCGCTCACCGCGCCACCGCCGCCGAGCTCGCCGAGCCGCTCATCGGCGCGCTGCGAGACGGCGACGTCGTCATGATCAAGGGCTCCAACGCCTCGCGTCTCTCGTCGATCGCCGCCGAACTGCGCAGAAAATCCGCGCCCGAAGCGCAACATCCCTGAGGACGCTCCATGCTGACGCTGCTCGCGGAATACTCGCATCTCTTCACGCCGCTCAACGTCTTCCGCTACATCACCTTCCGCGCGGCCGGCGGCGCAGCGACGGCGTTGTTCTTCGTGTTCTTCTTCGGCCCCCGCATCATTTCGGCGCTGCGGCTCAAGCAGGGCAAGGGTCAGCCGATCCGCGAGGACGGTCCGGCCTCGCATCTGCTGACCAAGAAGGGCACGCCGACGATGGGCGGGCTCATGATCCTCTCCGGCCTCGTCGTCAGCACGCTTCTCTGGGGCAATCTGAGGAATCCCTTCGTGTGGATCGTGATGTTCGTGACCGTGTCGTTCGGCGCGATCGGCTTTTATGACGACTATCTCAAGGTCACGAAGCAGACTCACGCCGGCTTCTCGGGCCGGCTGCGCCTCCTTCTGGAATTTTTGGCCGCCTCCGGCGCCTGCTACGCGTTGACGCTTGCAGGCGGCGACGAGATGACCCGACTTTCGATCCCCATGGTCAAGGGTTATGCGATTCCGCTCGGCTACGTATTCGTGCCTTTCGGCGCCTTCGTCATTGTCGCGGCGGGCAATTGCGTGAACCTGACTGACGGGCTCGACGGCCTCGCCATCGTGCCGTCGATGATCGCCGCCGGCGCCTTTGCGATCTTCGCCTATCTCATCGGTAATTCGGTATTCTCGAACTACCTGGAGGTCCACCACGTCCAGGGCGTCGGCGAGCTCGCGATCGTCTGCTCGGCGATCATCGGCGCGGGGCTCGGCTTCTTGTGGTTCAACGCGCCGCCGGCGCAGATCTTCATGGGCGACACGGGATCGCTCGCATTGGGCGGCCTTATCGGCGCCGTCGCCGTGTCGATCAAGCAGGAGCTGGTGCTGCCCATCATCGGCGGCCTCTTCGTGCTGGAAGGCGCCTCGGTCATTCTGCAGGTGGGCTATTTCAAGCTCACCGGCGAGCGCATCCTGCTCATGGCGCCGATCCACCACCACTTCGAGAAGAAGGGCTGGAAGGAGCCGCAGATCGTCATCCGCTTCTGGATCATCGCCTTCGTGCTGGCGCTGACCGGGCTTGCGACGTTGAAGCTGAGGTGACCATGACCCCGGTCGAAACGTTTAATGGCAAGCGCGTCGCGCTGTTCGGCCTCGGCGGCTCCGGCCTCGCCACGGCCAAGGCGCTCCTCGCGGGCGGCGCCGATGTCGCGGCCTGGGACGATGGCGAGGATTCTCGCGAGAAGGCGGTCGCGGCTCATATCCACGTCGAAGATTTGAACGGCGCCGACTGGAGCGTCATCGACGCGCTGGTCCTCACCCCCGGCGCGCCGCTCACCCATCCCGAGCCGCATTGGACGGCAAAGCTCGCGCGGGCGAACGGCGTCGAGATTATCGGCGACATCGAGCTGTTCTGCCGCGAGCGCGCGGCGCGCGCCGCGGGCGCGCCCTTCGTCGCCATCACTGGCACCAACGGCAAATCGACGACGACAGCGCTCATCGCGCATATCCTGCGCGAGGCGGGGCGCGAGGTCGAGCTCGGCGGCAACATCGGCACGCCGATCCTGGAGCTTTCTCCGCCCGACGACAGCCGCATTCATGTCATCGAATGCTCGTCGTTTCAGATCGACCTTGCCCCGTCTATCGCGCCGACGATCGGCGTGCTGCTCAATCTGACGCCGGACCACATCGATCGCCATGGGACGATGGAGAACTACGCGGCCGTCAAGGAGCGGGTAGTCGCCGGCGCGGAGATCGCGCTTGTCGGCGTGGACGACGCCTATTGCCATGCGATCGGCGCCAGGCTCATGGAGAACGCCCGCGAGGGCCAGCGCGTGATCCCGGTGTCGGCTGTGCGCGGACTCGACTGGGGCTTTTATGTCGAGGACCGTCGTCTGCTTTTCCGCGAGGCTGGCCGTGGCCCCGAGGAAACGGAGTTCATGGCCTCGCTCGCGGGCGCGCGGGCGTTGCGGGGGGCGCACAACGCGCAGAACGCCGTCTTCGCCGCCGCCGCCTGCTGGGAGCTCGGGCTCGAGGACGAGGAGATCGCGCGCGGCCTCCAAAGTTTTCCCGGCTTGCCGCATCGCATGGAGGAGGTCGCGCGCCGCGGCCGCGTGCTGTTCGTCAACGACAGCAAGGCGACCAACGCCGACGCCGCGGCCAAGGCGCTCGCGAGCTTCAAGGACATCTACTGGATTGTCGGGGGCAAGCCGAAAGAGGGCGGCGTCGAGTCCTTGCGCGAGTTCTTCCCGCGCATCGCCAAGGCCTATCTCATCGGCGAGGCGAGCGAAGCCTTCGCCAGGACTCTCGAAGGGGTTCTCCCTTACGAATACTGCGGCACGCTGCCGGTCGCGACCGAATTCGCCGCGCGCGACGCCGCTCTGAGCGAGGCGGGAGAGCCCGTGGTGCTGCTCTCGCCCGCCTGCGCCTCTTACGACCAGTTCGCCAATTTCGAGAAGCGCGGCGACGCCTTCCGCGCGCTCGCCCAGGAGCTCGCCCAAGAGCGCGAAGCCTCGCTCTCCGCTTCGAAAGGAGTTTCGCCATGATGTCGCGCGCGCATCGCACGCCTTTCTCCGATTGGGCCTATACGATCGATCGATGGCTGCTTGCGGCGATCGTCTTGCTGATCGTCTCCGGCCTCGTGTTCTCGATGGCCGGCAGCCCGCCCGAGGCCGAGCGCCTGCACAAGGCGACCTTCTACTACGTCAACTGGCAGGCGGCCTTCCTGCTGCCGGCGCTCGTGGCGATGTTGGGCGCGTCGCTGCTGTCGCCACGGCATGTGCGGCGCGGCGCGTTGCTGCTGTATCTCGCCTCGCTGGCCCTTGTCGTCGCGACCCTGTTCTGGGGCGTCGAGGTGAAGGGCGCCAAGCGATGGATCTTCGGCGTGCAACCGTCCGAGCTGTTAAAGCCGGCCTTCGTCGTGCTCTGCGCCTGGGCCTTCGCAGAAGGCGCCGCGCGCAAGGACGTGCCAGGCAACATCATCGCGCTGCTGCTGTTTCCCCTGACCATCGCGCCGCTCGTGCTTCAGCCCGACTTTGGTCAGACGATGCTGCTCTCCATGGTCTGGGCGATCCTGTTCTTCATGGCCGGCTTGCATTGGATGTGGGTCGCGGGCATCAGCGGGGCCGCCGTGTCGTCGACGCTGCTCGCCTATAAATTCGTGCCGCATGTTCATGCGCGCATCCAGGCGTTTCTGGAGCCCCCGCCGCCGATGACGGCGGGCGTGCCGACGAACTTCCAGTCCGAGACGGCGCTCGCCAGCTTCATCTCCGGCTCCTGGCTCGGCAAAGGGCCGGGCGAGGGCACGATCAAGCGCATCCTCCCGGACTCGCACACCGACTACATATTCGCGGTGATCGGCGAGGAGTTCGGCGTGATCACCTGCGTCGCCCTCGCGGCGCTGTTCGGCTTCATCGTGATCCGCAGCCTGTATCTTGCTGCGAGGAACGAGGATCCCTTCCGCCGCTTCGCCACGGGAGGCCTCGCCATGCTGTTCGGGCTGCAGGCCGCGATCAACATGATGGTGAACGTGCAGCTCATGCCGGCCAAGGGCATGACTCTGCCTTTCGTTTCCTATGGCGGCTCGTCGCTGATCTCGCTCGCGCTGGAGATGGGCTTTCTGCTGGCGGTGACGCGCAGACGGCCGCTCGCGCATCGCCTCGCCCCAGAGAGCGGCGTGAAGGCGCCTGTGGCGGGCGCGGAGGCGCTGGCGTGAGCGGGCCGCTCGTGCTGCTCGCCGCCGGGGGCACCGGCGGCCATCTCTTTCCCGCCGAAGCGCTGGCCAATGCGCTATCGCGGCGCGGCGTCGCCGTCGAGCTGGTGACGGATGAGCGCGCGCTGCGCTACGGCGACACGTTCCCGGCGCGCGCCATGCACACCGTTCCCGCCGGGACGCCGCGCAGCGGCTCGATCGTTGAGCGGGGCGGGGCGATCCTGCGGCTTGGGTTCGGCGTGCTGAAGGCGTTGCGTCTTATCCGCCGCTTGAAGCCGGCGGTCGTCGTGGGCTTCGGCGGCTACCCGAGCGTGCCGCCGCTGTTGGCCGCCTCGCTGCTCGGCGCGCCCACCGTGCTGCACGAGGCGAACGGCGTCATGGGCAGGGCCAATCGTTTCCTCGCCTCGCGGGTCGACGCCATCGCAGCCGGTTTCCCGCTCGACGACGCTGAGCTTGCGGCGAAATTGACCGTGACCGGCAATCCCCTGCGCCCCAAAGCGCTTGCGGCGGCCGGCGAGCCCTATCCGGCGGAGGACGGCAGGCTGCGGCTGCTTGTCACCGGCGGCTCGCAGGGCGCGCGCGTGATGGCGGACATCGTTCCCGCGGCCGTCGCGGCGCTCCCTGAAGAGCTGCGCGGTAGGCTCGTCATCGTGCAGCAGACGCGGCCCGAGGACATGGCGCGAGTCAAGGCTATCTATGACGGCGCCGCCGTCGCCGCCGAGCTTGCGTCGTTCTTTTCCGATCTGCCGCACCGCATGGCGCAGGCGCAGCTCGTGATCGCGCGGGCGGGCGCGTCCACGGTGTCGGAGCTTGCGGCGATTGGGCGGGCGGCGATTCTCGTGCCGCTGCCGCACGCGCTCGACCAGGATCAGGCCAGCAACGCCGCCGTGCTGAAGGCGACGGGCGCGGCCGAGGTCGTGCGCCAAGAGGATTTCACGCCGAGGTTCTTGAGCGGGAGGCTGGCGCAGCTCCTGTCCGATCTGCCGCAGTTGCGCGCGCGCGCGGAAAAGGCGAAGGCTGCGGGGGTCGCCGACGCGGCGGAGCGGCTGGCGGAGCTGACGCTGAGGACGGCGGGCGTCAGACCCGCCGCGGTCGCGCCTGCGCGAATCTGATGCGTAATCCTTTGTGGCGCCTTCGTGTGCTTCGCGCCTTCGTGGTGAACTTCAAACCACAAAGGCGCGAAGAGCACAAAGGGGTTTAGGGGCGCTCCGAATCGCTTATCGAGAGTCCGACGGCGCAACAATGGAGATCCAGGAATGAAACTGCCGCGCGAGCTTGGCCCCATTCACTTCGTCGGCATCGGCGGCATCGGCATGTCGGGCATCGCCGAGGTGCTGATCAATCTCGGCTACACCGTGCAGGGCAGCGACGCCGCCGAGAACGCCAATGTCAAGCGCCTCATGGACAAGGGCGCCAAGATCACGATCGGCCATGACGCCAAGACGCTCGGCGAGGCCGCTGTCGTCGTCGTCTCGACCGCGATCAAGCGCGACAATCCCGAGCTCGTCGCCGCGCGCGAGCGCCGCCTTCCTGTGGTGCGCCGCGCCGAGATGCTCGCCGAGCTTATGCGTTTGAAGCAATGCGTCGCCATCGCGGGCACGCACGGCAAGACCACGACGACCTCCCTCGTCGCGACGCTGCTCGACGCCGGCGGCCTCGATCCGACCGTCATCAATGGCGGCATCATCAACGCTTATGGCACGAATGCGCGCCTCGGCGGCGGCGATTGGATGGTCGTCGAGGCCGACGAGAGCGACGGCACCTTCCTCAAGCTTCCCGCCGACGTCGCGATCGTGACGAACATCGACGCCGAGCATCTCGATCACTTCCACACC
>DASPSI010000162.1:0-2792 GCA_035624015.1 Methylocystis sp. | reverse complement strand
AAAAGTTGTGGAATGAGTTCCCCCGGCCCCTTTGGCCACATCTTCCCCGCTTGTTCCATCGGCCCGCAATCCGGCGTATAAGACCTCGCCCCGCCACTGCAGTAGCGTCAATTGAGAGGCATGATGAACACGATTGCTCCTTCGCGGCTGCGCCGCCGCAAGCTTTATCGGCGCGCCGGCTTCACCCTCGTTGAAATGCTGGTGGTGCTTGCGATCATCGGCTCGATCGTCGGCCTCGTCGGCCCGCGCGTGCTCAACTATCTCGCCGAGTCCAAGGTCAAGACCGCGCAAATTCAGATGGAGAATCTGGCGAGCGCGCTCGACCTGTACTATCTTGACACCGGCCGCTATCCAACGAGCGAGGAAGGCCTCGCCGCGCTTGTCCGCCGGCCCGCGTCGGCGAGCGCCTGGAACGGGCCCTATCTCAAGACCGGCGCGGTGCCAAGGGACCCCTGGGGCCACGATTATCTCTATCGCATGCCGGGGCAGACCGGCCCCTATGACGTGGGCTCGCTCGGTCCCGAGGGCAAAGAGGGCGGACAAGCGACGCTGACGCGCAAGCAATGACGCGCCGCGGCGGCGAGGAGATCGCCATTGGCCGCGCGCGGCGGGGCTTCGCCCTCGTCACAGTCATCTGGGGCCTCGCGGTCATCGCGCTGCTCATCGTATCCTTCATGTCGTCGGCGCGACTGCAGCTCCAGACCGCCTATAATCTCGCCGGCGCGACCAAGGCCGACCTCCTCGCCGCCGCGGCGCTCAACGCCGCCTTCATGACGCTCATGTCCGAACGCGAGAGCGCCGGCCCCAACCTGGCGCAGCAACCGCCGCATGACGGCGCGCCGCGCTTTTGCGCGCTGGAGGGAGCCGCCGTCGCCATCGCCGTCGAAGGCGAGAGCGGCAAGGTCGACCTCAACGCCGCCACGCCGAATATCTTGCAAGCGACGCTTGCGGGCCTCGGCCTCGATCGCCGCCAGGCCGAGACGATTGCGACTTCGATCATGGCCTTTCGCTCCCGCTCCCCGCCGCAGGATCTCCTCAGCGCTGGGGAAGGCTCGGACGCTCGCCCGTTCCCACCAAAGCACGACATGTTCCAGAGCGTGCTGGAGCTCGACCAGGTGAGCGGCGTGACGCCCGAGCTTTTCTCAGGGCTGGCGCCGCTCGTCACGGTGCATTCGGGCAGTCAGGGCCTCGATCGGCGCGCGGCGCCCCCGGCGCTGTTCGCGGCGCTCGCCGGCCGTCCGCCCGAGGAGGTCGCGGCCTTGGGACAGCGGCCCTATCCCAACGCGCTCGACCGCAACGATCCGCGCTTTCCCCAAAATTTCAATCAGGTCGGCGTGCGCGGCGCCGTGCTCGCGCATGTCGAGGTGCTGCTGCCCGCGGGGCAAAGCAGCGTGCGCGAGGCGATCTTCGATTTGAACGACGGGCGCGGCCCGGGTTCCGCTTTGAAGGAAGCCAGGAAGGGCGCGGCGCGCTATCTCGACGAGCTGCGTCAGGCGATGCAGAGCGGCGGCGGTCCCGACTGCTGAACGCGCTTCACCGTGATCTCTGATCGAGCGTGAAGTCGCTGACCGACGTGTCGTCGAGCAGCGTCCGCCGCGTCGACTGCTCGATCGTGTGCGGGCGGGCGATCGCCTTGGTCGAGATGTCGAGGAGCTTCTTCTTGAACTCGTTGGCGATCTCGCGCGCGTCGGCGGCGGAGTGAATCACATGCGGAGTGATAAGAATCAGCAACTCCGTCTTGGCGATCTGGTCGTCCTTGTTCTTGAAGCCGTTGCCGATGATCGGAATGTCGCCGACGATCGGAATCTGGCTGTCGTCCTTTGTGCGCGAATCCTGAATGAGACCGCCGAGCACGAGCGACTCGCCGTCTGCCGTCACCACCTGCGTCTCGATGAGGCGCTGGTCGATCACTGGATTGGTTCCGGCCGGCGACCCCGCCGGAATCGCTTCGGCTGTGGAGACCTCCTGCTTCAGGTCGAGCATGAGCCGCCCGCTTTCGCTGATGTGCGGGGTGATCGACAGGATGACGCCAGTCTGGAGATATTGCGTCGAGTTGTTGACGTTGCCGAGCGCCGAGACGGCGCTGAGCGTCGTCACCGGAATCTGCTGCCCGACCTGCAGCGACGCCGTGCGATTGTCCAGAACGGTCAGCGAGGGAGTCGAAAGAACGTTGACATGCGTGATCTGTTGCAGAGCGTTGAGCGTGACCAGCGCGCCGCTGCCGGAGCGCAGCGCGTAGGCGAAGCCGGCGAAGGCCGGGTTGACGTTGGCGCCGAGGATGTTCGCGCCGAGCTGCGCGAGATTCGTCGTGGTCGTTCCGCCCGTGACCGTGCTGGTGGACCCGTTGGTTATCGTCGAGCCCGCGGTGGTCGACGTGCTGCCCGGCACGGTGGGGTTCGAAAAGCCCGTGGGGCTGAAGGCGGCGGAGTGGCGCCCCTTCTGAAGGAACCAGCTCACGCCGAACTGCAGTTCGTCGTTGAGCGTGACCTCGGCGATGGTCGCCTCGATGAAGACCTGATTCGGCAGGACGTCGAGCTTCTCGATGACCTGGACGAGCTTTCTGAAATCCTCTGGCGTGGACATCACGACGATGGCGTTCTTGGCCTCGTCGTAGCCCACCCGATAGCGGCCGTCCTCGCCGAGCGAGATCGATTGCGGTCCCTGCTGGCCCGCTTGGCCGCTCGCGGAATTCGCGGTCCCCGACAGCGAGCCGCCGCCGAAGCTGGAATTGTTGTTGAGACCGCCGGCGCCGCCGCCGGCGCCCAGTCCCCCGCCCAAGCCGCCTCCGCCCC
>DASPSI010000109.1:0-3302 GCA_035624015.1 Methylocystis sp. | reverse complement strand
GCGCTTGTTCGATCCTGCGCCCGCCCGGAAATCCGAAAATCTCCGTTTCGCGCCGGCTCAGGCGCCCCTTTAAGGGGTTGTTCGGCTTTCGAGGTCGCCCTGGCGGTTCGCTTCAATCCAACTGAGCCTTTTGATTTGCGGCCCTGGAGGCCAGCAGTCCGAGGGCGCCGCAATGGACCGCGAACCTCCGGCCTTGCATCGCGGCGCGCAGGTTCGGCGGGCGGACCGCCAGCGCCAAGCGAATGCATCGCTGCGGCTTGATTTAATTCTGCGATCGGTATTTCTACCGCCATGCTCATCGACACGCACTGCCATCTCGACTTCCCCGACTTCGCGCCCGAGCGCTCCGCCGTCATCGAAAGAGGCCGCGCCGCCGGCGTGGTCCGCTTCGTCACCATCTCCACCCACGTGACCAAATTCGCCGAGGTCGCGAGGATCGCGGAAGTCTACGCCGACGTCTATTGCACGGTCGGCACGCATCCCCATCACGCGCATGAAGAGCCCGAAGCCAGCCCGGATGAGCTCGCGGCGCTAGCCGAGCATCCCAAATGCGTCGCTTTCGGCGAGGCCGGGCTCGACTATCATTACGACCGCGCGCCGCGGGTGACGGCGGCGCGCGTCTTCCGCAACCACATCGCCGCGGCGCGCGTGGCGCAGCTGCCGCTCGTGATCCACACGCGCGACGCCGACGAAGACTGCGCCGCGATGCTGCGCGAGGAAATGGGGCAGGGGGCTTTCCCCGGCCTGCTCCACTGCTTCACGGGCTCGCGGGGGCTGGCGGAGACCGCGGTCGAGCTCGGGCTTTACATCTCCTTCTCGGGCGTCGTGACTTTCAAGAACGCTGAAGATTTGCGCGAGACCGCCAAGGCGCTGCCGCTGGAGCGCATCCTCGTCGAGACCGACGCGCCCTTCCTCGCGCCGACGCCCTATCGCGGCAAGCGCAACGAGCCGGCCTATATCAAGGAAACGGCGCGCGTGCTGGCCGAGATCAAGGGCGTCGAGGCGGACGAATTCGCCCGCGCGACGACTGAGAACGCGCTGCGGCTCTTCGCCAAGATGGCGCGGCCGTGACTGTCGAGATCACGATTCTGGGCTGCGGCTCTTCCGGAGGCGTTCCGAGAGTCGGGCAGGGCTGGGGCAAATGCGATCCCAGCAATCCCAAGAACCGCCGCCGCCGCTGCTCGATTCTCGTGTCGCGGCGAAGCGGCGAGGACAGGACCAGCCTTCTCGTCGACACCTCTCCCGACCTGCATGAGCAGCTCATCGACGCCGAGGTCAAGCGCATCGACGCTCTGCTCTACACGCACGGGCACGCCGACCACAGCCATGGGATCGACGACCTGCGCGGCCTCGTGATCCTGAACGGGCGAAAGATCCCGGCCTACATGGACGCGCCGACGGCGCGCCTGATCACCGCGAAGTTCGACTATATTTTCGTCACGCCGCCCGGCAGCTTCTATCCGCCGCTGTTGATCGAGCACCGGCTGCGTCCCGGCGTCGCCGAGATTTTCGAAGGGCCGGGCGGTCCGATCCAGGCGACGCCGTTCCGCCTCGAGCACGGCGAGATGGACGCTCTGGGCTTCCGCTTCGAGGCTGGGGGCAAAGTCTTCGCCTACACGCCCGATCTCAACGCCATTCCTTCGGAGAGCGAGGCCTGCCTTCACGGGCTCGATTTGTGGATCATCGACGCGCTGCGGCGGCAGCGCCACGGCTCGCATTTGTCGCTCGCGCAGGCGTTGGAGGTCATCGCCCGCTTCAAGCCGCGCCGCGCGGTGCTGACCGACCTCCACGTCGACCTCGACTATGAGGCGCTGCGCGCCGAGTGCCCCCCAAATGTCGAACCGGCCTTCGACGGCATGAGAATCGGCTTCTGAACAGAAAAAAGACCCGAAGGGCGGGCGGCCCTTCGGGTCTCGTCCCGCGCCCGATCGTCTAGTGACGAGTCAGGAACTCGTCGATGCTCTTCTTGGCCTGGTCCTTGGCGTAGCCGTAGCGTTCCTGGAGCATGCCCTCGAGCTGCTCGCGTTTGCCGGCGACCTTGGCCAGATCGTCGTCAGTCAGCTTGCCCCACTGTTCCTTGAGCTTGCCGGAAAACTGCCTCCAGTTTCCTTCGACTCGGTCCCAGTTCAGCATGTCAGGCTCCTTTCGCTGGTTTTTACGCGCGACCCTCCTTGCGCCGGTCTTTCATGACCCCCGCAAGACGCCGGCCACGGCTGAAACCACGAACAGCACAATGGCCGCCCAGAAGAGCAGTCGGGCGCCTTCCATCGCCGTGCCGGCGACGCCGCCAAAGCCGAGCACGGCGGCGACCAGCGCGATCACCAGGAAGACGATCGCATAGTGAAGGAGATTGCCCATGAGGTTCCTCCACAGGTGAAGGGTCTTGAGGCCGCCACCTAGCGGTCGTCCATGAGCGATCAAGCGCGGCGCTTCTCGCGCTGCGGCGACGTCGGCGGCTAAGGGTTCGTTATCCGCGCGCCGAGCCTTCGCCCGCGCCAGGCGGCGACCGTGGTAAGCTTGCGCCTCGGTCTGAGGCGGCCCCGGAGGCGGCGAGCAAAGCGATTCCGGCGCGATGCCTCGGGAATGCAGCCAGGTTCCATAATATCGATTATGCGAATTAGGCCTGTCGCTGCAATATACAAATGTCACCGGCCTGCAAAGTTGAGATGTCGCTCCCCTCGACATTGGCGTCAACTGAGGACGGGCGGCATGGTGGTTTCGATGAGCGACAGAGAGTTTTCGCGCTTGCGCATTTTAATGGACATCGACGCCGGACGGTTGCGGATCGATGACGCGGCGCAGTTGCTCGGCATGAGCCGGCGGCACGTGCTTCGCCTGCGAAAGGCGGTCCAGACGGACGGCGCCGCGAGCCTGGCGTCAAGGCGTCGAGGCCGGACCAGCAACAACAAGCTCCCGATCGCGGTCCGCGAGCTGACGATGGCGATCGTGAAAGAGCGCTACGCCGATTTCGGCCCGACGCTCGCGTTGGAGAAGCTGCAGGAGAACCACGCCTGCGTCGTCTCGCGCGAGACCTTGCGCAAATGGATGATCGAGGACGGGCCGTGGAGGGACCGCAAGCATCGCCTGTCCCCGGTGCATCAGCCGCGGCATCGGCGTGAGCGCGTCGGCGAGCTCGTCCAGATCGACGGCTCGCGGCACTATTGGTTCGAGAACCGCGGCCCCGAGGTCACTTTGATCGCCTATATCGACGACGCGACCAGCCGTCTCCAGCACGCGGCCTTCGTGCCGTCGGAGTCGACGCTCGACTATATGCGCGAGACGCAGGCCTATATCGAGCGGCA
>DASPSI010000093.1:0-33938 GCA_035624015.1 Methylocystis sp. | reverse complement strand
TCGGCACCGACGACCAGGGCCGCGACGTCGTCGCGCGGCTGCTTTACGGCTTTCGCCTCTCGGTGCTGTTCGGGCTGACCTTGGCGACGGTCTCGTCGATCGTCGGCGTCGCGGCGGGGGCGATTCAGGGCTATTTCGGCGGCAAGGTCGACCTCGTCTTCCAGCGCGTGATCGAGATCTGGTCGTCGCTGCCGCAGCTTTACCTGCTGATCATCGTCTCGTCTTTCCTCGCGCCCGGCTTCTTCGTGCTGCTCGGCATCCTTTTGCTGTTCTCGTGGGTGGCGCTCGTGCATGTCGTGCGCGCGGAATTCCTGCGCGCGCGCAACTTCGAATATGTCAATGCGGCGCGGGCGCTGGGGCTTTCCGACTTCAGAATCATTTTGCGACATCTCTTGCCGAATGCGACGGTCGCGACCCTGACCTTTCTGCCTTTCATCCTGAACTCGTCGATCCAGACGCTGACTTCGCTCGACTTCCTGGGCTTCGGCCTGCCGCCGGGGTCGCCGTCGCTGGGCGAGCTGCTGCTGCAGGGCAAGACGAATTTGCAGGCGCCCTGGCTCGGGCTCACCGGTTTCGTCATCATCGCGCTGATGCTCTCGCTTCTGGTCTTCGTCGGCGAGGCGGTGCGCGACGCCTTCGATCCGCGGAAGACTTTCAGGTGACGGTGTGATAGAAAGGAGCTCTTGAGGAGCCAAAAATGAACAAGATCGTGCTGGAGCACTATCCGGTATCGAGACTTCCCGACGACCTGCGCGAACAAGTCGCGGGCGTGAACAGGGTCACCGTCACGATCGAGCCGGAACAGCAAGCGGACGAGGCCTCGCTAAACCCAGAAAAGGCGATCGGCTGGTTTGCACGGCATCAGAGCGTTCGCCGCAACACCTATAAGACGAGTGAAGAGATTAACAAATGGGTCAGAACTCTTCGTGAAGAGTGGGGCCACAGAGAAAGATGACTATCAAAATCTATCTTGATTCGAATATTTTCATTGAAGCCTACGAAAGCGAGTCTAGCGAGAGATCGGAGGCTGCGCGGTCAGTACTAAAAATGGTCGACGAAGGCGGAGTGGAGGCCGTCATTAGCGAATTGGTTATTGCTGAAATTCTGGTCAAGCCTTTGGCCGAAGGCGATTATACCCTAGCCAACATATACTCTGAGCTGTTCGCGCCGCAAATCGGATACACAACTTGTCCCGTTGATCGCAACTCGCTCCTGGAAGCCGCCCGGCAGCGGGCCGTTCACGCCGCGACCAAACTCCCCGACGCAATTCACATTGCGACCGCAAGACTTCAAGGGTGCAAAGCCTTTCTCACAAGCGAGGCGAGGCTTCGTGTTCCGTCTGACCTCGTTCGCGTGAACCTCAGCGCTTCTACGACGTCGGAGTTGCTCTCGCTCATGTGAGCGCGCCCGCACTGCGAAGCAGGAACGGCTACGGTCAAAGATCCCGCCCATTCGCGATCTAATGCAGCCCCGCATAGCCATACTGCGCGACCCAGCTCGCCGCCGGCCCCGGCGTCGGACACAGATCCTCGTCGTCGAAGAACAGGGCGTCGTCCTCCAGCGCCGGCGCCACGACATGCACAAGCCCAAGCAGCAGCGGTTGATCGGCGTTTTCGACGGACCGGCCGAGCGCCCGGAGCGCGTCGCGATTGGCGCGCCGCGCGAAATTGCGCACCACGGCCGCGACGAATCTGCCAACATCGACCCCCTTCTTCTCCGCCGCCGCCGCGACGCGATCGGCGAACTCGCCCCCGACGCAGGCGACGGCCGCCCGCGCGACATGAGCGTTGGAGCAGGAGTGGGTGAGGTCGGCGATCAACATCGGGCCCTCCACGTCAGGGGTTTGGATTGGTCCGGCGGATCGGATCGAAAGGCTGCGCGCAAAAACACGCGCCGCACGACGATCGACAGCCGCGCGACAACTCGCCAATTTCACACATGGCCTATGGTGCAAACGCCGGATGGGCGCCGCGGTTCCACCGCGAGCGCGACTTTTTTGTGCTGCGCCGCGTCACCAAGAGCCGGTGTTCGGCATGGATTTCCATGGCTCGCGCGGCGGCAGCGGCGCGCCGCGCTGCAAAAGCTCGATCGAAATTCCTTCGGGCGAGCGCACGAAAGCCATGTGGCCGTCGCGCGGCGGCCGGTTGATCGTCACGCCGCTGTCCCGCAGTTTCTGGCAGACGGCGTAGATATCGTAGACGGAAAAGGCGAGATGGCCAAAATTTCTGCCGCCGCCGTATTCTTCGGGATCCCAGTTGTAGGTGAGCTCGATCATGGGGGCGCCCGTCGCCTTGGCGGATTCGATGTCGAGGCTCGCGGCGAGATAGACGAGCGTGTAGCGGCCCTTCTCGCTCTCCATGCGCTTGATCTCGACGAGCCCGAGCTTGGCGCAATAAAAGTCCAGCGCCCGCTCAAGATCGGCGACGCGGACCATGGTGTGAAGATATTGCATTGCGACGCTCCCTGAGCCTTCGAGTCTTTTTCCGCCGATTGCGCGAAACGTGAAGATTTGCTAGCGCCTTTCCGTCGCCTCAGGTCCCGGATGCAACCGAAAGCGCCCATCCCCATGAATGACGCCGACGTATTGCAGACTGACGGCGCTTCGCGCAAGCAGGCCGCCGCCCTCGCTTCCATCGCGGCGAGCGCCTCGCTGGCGCTCGCCAAGCTCGCCGCGGGCGTGTGGTCTGGCTCGCTCGCGCTGCTCTCGGAGGCGGGCCATGCCGGCGTCGACACGGGCGCCACTATCCTCACATATTTCGCCGTTCGCGTGGGCGACAAGCCTGCCGACGAGGAACATCATTACGGACACGGCAAGTTTGAGTCGCTCGCCGCATTGGCCGAGACGGGCCTGTTGTTCGGGCTCGCAGTCTATGTTTGCGCGGAGGCGGGCCGCCGCCTGCTGGAGGGGGGAGAAGCCGTCGACGCGCGCTGGCCCGTGTTCGCGGTGCTCGGCGTCTCGATCGTCGTCGATCTCGTGCGCGCGCGGCAATTGGCGAAGGTCGCAGCCGAGGAGGGCAGCGACGCGCTAGCCGCCGACGCGCTGCATTTTGCGAGCGACCTCATTTCATCCGTTCTGGTGCTGATCGGACTCGGCGCGACGCGTTTCGGCTTCGCCCAGGGCGACGCGCTGGCGGCCTTCGGCGTCGCGATATTTATTGCTGTGGCGGGCTATCGTCTGGGGCGGCGCACGATCGACACGCTGCTCGACGCCGCGCCGCAGGAGCTCGTGCCGCAGTTCCATAAGGTGATCGGCCGGGTTCCGGGCGTGATCGGCCTCGATTCGCTGCGACTGCGCCGGGTCGGCCATGTCGTGATCGGCGAGGCCTCAATTGCCGTCTCGCGCGCGCTGAGCGTCGAGCAGGCCGTGCGCATCAAGGACGCCGCTGCGCGGGCGATCGAGGCGGAGTTTCCGCGCGCCAACATCACATTGACCGCCGTCCCGCGAGCGCTCGACAATGAGACGGTCGTCGAGCGCACGCAGCTCGCCGCCGCGCGCCGACGTCTTTCGGCGCACAACATCGTCGCGCAGCAGATCGGCTCGCGGCTCTCGATTAGCCTCGATCTCGAGCTCGACGCCTCCATGGCGCTGCGCGAAGCGCATGTCACTGCGACCCTGCTCGAGAACGAAATCAGGGACGAGTTCGGCGGCGACGTGGAGATCGAGACGCATATCGAGCCATTCGCGCCGCGGCTGCTCGTCGGCCGCGACGCGGGGGCCGAGACCCTGCGTGCGATCGCCCATGCGCTGAAATTCGATGCAGAGCGCCAAGGGCTGGTTCGCAACGTCCATGACGTGCGCGTGCGCGATGTCGGTGGCGGCCTCGTCGTCGCCTATCACTGCAATCTCGATCCGAGCCTGCAGGTCGAGGCGGCGCATGCGGCCGTGGACGCCGTCGAGCGGCGGCTGCGCGAGCAGTTTCCCGCCATTCTGCGCGTGGTCGGCCATATGGAGCCTGCCGACGCCTAAATGCGCGCGCGTGCGTCAAATCCTCCCTTTCGCGCGCGCGCTAATCAGGCTACAAGGCGCCATCTTCCGCGCTGCAGCAATCCAAGAGGCCCCGCATGACCGAGATCATCGACATCCACGCTCGTGAAATCCTCGATTCGCGCGGAAATCCCACGGTCGAGGTCGACGTCACGCTAGCGGACGGCTCCTTCGGCCGCGCCGCCGTGCCGTCGGGCGCCTCGACCGGCGCTCATGAGGCCGTGGAGAAGCGCGACGGCGACAAGACGCGCTATCTCGGCAAGGGCGTGCTCGCGGCGATCGAGAACGTCAATGGCGAGATTGCCGGCGCGCTGACGGGCTTCGAGGCCGAGGAGCAGGTCGCGATCGACGAGACGCTGATCGAGCTGGACGGCACGCCCAACAAGTCGCGGCTCGGCGCCAACGCCATGCTCGGCGTCTCGCTTGCGGTCGCCAAGGCCGCCGCCGACGCCTCCGCCCTGCCGCTCTATCGCTATATCGGCGGCTCTTCCGCGCGCATCCTGCCGACCCCGATGATGAACATCGTCAATGGCGGCGTGCACGCCGACAATCCGATCGACTTCCAAGAGTTCATGATCCTGCCCGCCGGCGCCGAGACGGTCGCCGACGCGATCCGCTGGGGCGCGGAGATTTTTCACACGCTGAAAAGCGCGCTCAAGAAGGCGGGCTACAACACGGCGGTCGGCGACGAGGGCGGCTTCGCGCCCAATCTTCCCTCGGCGGAGGCTGCGCTCGACTTCATCCTGAAGGCCATCGAGAGCGCCGGCTTCAAGCCAGGCGAAGACGTGTTCCTCGGCACGGACGCCGCTTCGACCGAGTTCTTCAAGGACGGCAAATATGTCTATGAGGGCGAGAGGGTCACGCGCACGGTCGAGGAGCAAGTCGAGTATCTCGCCAAGCTCGCCGCCAGCTATCCGATCGTCTCGATCGAGGACGGCATGGCCGAGGACGATTGGGCGGGCTGGAAGCTTCTGACCGACAAGCTCGGCGCCAAGGTGCAGCTCGTCGGCGACGACATCTTCGTCACCAACGTCTCGCGGCTCGCCGACGGCATCAAAAAGGGGATCGGCAACTCGCTGCTCGTGAAGGTCAACCAGATCGGCACGCTGACTGAGACGCTTGCCGCGGTAGAGATGGCGCATCGCGCGGGCTACACGACGGTGATCTCGCATCGCTCGGGCGAGACCGAGGATTCGACGATCGCCGACATCGCGGTGGCGACGAACAGCGGCCAGATCAAGACCGGCTCGCTGGCGCGGTCGGACCGCACGGCGAAATACAACCAGCTCATCCGCATCGAGGAGGAGCTGGGCTCGGCGGCGCTCTTTGCGGGCAGGGGGGCGCTGAAGGCGCTGGGGTGATTCCTTGTGCTTCCTTCGTGTTCTTTGCGCCTTGGTTGTGATTTTTGACCACGAAGGCGCGAAGGACACGAAGGCGCAGGAAGCAGCGTGAGGAAGTAGACGGCTTGAGCGGGGATAAGCGCCCGTTATGTCCCCCTCGACGGTATTCGACTTCGAAAACCAACTGTGTAAAAAGCGGGGCGGCTCCTTCTGCCGCTTGCGGGAAAAGGGGCGCTCACGCCCAACATTTCACCCTGCCGCACCCATGACGATGGAAAAAACCTTCGACCCCGCCGCCATCGAGCGGCGCATCCGCCAGCAGTGGGAAGACGCCGGCTCCTTTCGCGCCGGCCGGCCCGAGCGCGCGGGCGCAAAACCCTACTCCATCGTCATTCCGCCGCCGAACGTCACCGGCACGCTGCACATGGGCCATGCGCTCAACAACACGCTGCAGGACGTGCTCGCCCGCCACGCCCGCATGCTGGGCAAGGACGTGCTCTGGCAGCCCGGCACGGACCACGCCGGCATCGCCACGCAAATGGTCGTCGAGCGCCAGCTCGCGCAGCGGCAGGAGCCCTCGCGCACGGAGCTCGGCCGCGACGAGTTCCTCAAGCGCGTCTGGGCGTGGAAGGCGGAGTCGGGCGGCGCCATCGTCGAGCAGCTGAAGCGTCTCGGCGCCTCCTGCGACTGGTCGCGCGAGCGCTTCACGCTCGACGAGGGCCTTTCGCGCGCCGTGATCAAGGTCTTTGTGCAGCTTTATCGCGAGGGGCTGCTCTACAAGGACAAGCGTCTCGTCAATTGGGATCCGGTGCTGCACACGGCGATCTCCGATCTCGAGGCGCAGCAGGTCGAGTGCCGCGGCTCGTTCAAGTGGGAGCGCGGGGGAGAGACGCCGTTCGACGCCACGGCGCTGGGCAAGGCGCTCGCAAAGGACCCCAACGGCCATCTCTATTATTTCGATTACCCGCTTGAAGGCGATGACGGCGCGGTTATCACAGTGGCGACGACGCGCCCCGAGACCATGCTTGGCGATACCGGCGTCGCCGTTCATCCCGAAAACGAGAAGCTAAGGCATCTTATCGGGCGCACGGTGATTTTGCCGCTGGTCGGACGCCGCATTCCGGTCATAGCCGACGACTACGCCGATCCCGAGAAGGGCACGGGCGCGGTGAAGATCACGCCCGCGCACGACTTCAACGATTTCGAGGTCGGCAAGCGTCACGGGCTGCCGCTCGTCAGCGTGCTCGATGCGCTCGCCTGCCTAAAGCTTTCCGATAATGACGAGTTCACGGCGAACGTCGTCGCGACGCCGGAGCTTGAGGCCGCGATCGAAGCGCTGCACGGGCTCGATCGCACTGTCGCGCGCGTGCGCGTCGTCGAGTTGATGGAGAGCCGCGGCCTGCTGGCCAAGGTCGAGCCCAACACGCATATGGTCCCGCACGGCGACCGCTCGCATTCGGTGCTGGAGCCGCGACTGACCGATCAATGGTATGTCGACGCGAAAACCTTGGCGCAGCCGGCGCTCGAAGCTGCGCGCGATGGCCGCACGAGCTTCGTTCCCAAGAACTGGGAGAAGACCTATTTCGATTGGCTTGTGAACATCCAGCCCTGGTGCGTGTCGCGCCAGCTTTGGTGGGGTCATCGCATCCCGGCCTGGTATGGGCCGAAGCTGACGCCCTTTGGCTACAGCGTCGACGAGCTCGCCGTCTTCGTCGCGAACGACGAAGCCGATGCGCTTGCCCAAATGGCGGAATATTACAAGGGCAAACCGGTTCGCGTTTTCGAGACGCAAAAGGATGCGCTTGCATTTTGGCATGCAAGCTGGGGAGCTACGGCGACCTCGCCTGCGACCGCAAAAGATTTTCCTGTCTGGCGCGACGAGGACGTCCTCGACACCTGGTTCTCCTCGGCGCTGTGGCCCTTCTCGACGCTCGGCTGGCCCGACGATACGCCGGAACTCGAACGCTTCTATCCGACTGACGTGCTCGTCACCGGCTTCGACATCATCTTCTTCTGGGTCGCCCGCATGATGATGATGGGCCTCCACTTCAAGCAGGAGGTTCCGTTCCGCGACGTCTACATCCACGCGCTCGTCCGCGACGAGAAGGGCGCGAAGATGTCGAAGTCGAAGGGCAACGTCGTCGACCCGCTCGACCTCATCGACGGCATCGAGCTGGAGCCGCTCGTGGCGAAGCGCCTGCAGGGGCTCATGAACCCGCAAGACGCCGCCAAGATCGAGCGCGACACGCGCCGCGATTATCCGAAGGGCTTTCCCGCCTATGGGGCCGACGCGCTGCGCTTCACCATGGCGGCGATGGCGGCGCAGGGGCGCGACATCAAGCTCTCGGTCGGGCGTATCGAAGGCTATCGCAACTTCGCGACCAAGCTCTGGAACGCCTCGCGCTTCGCCGAGATGAATCTTTGCGCGCGTGTGGCGGGCTACGACCCCGCCAAAAACGAGATCACGCTCAACCGCTGGATCGTGACCGAAACCTCGCGCGTCGCGCGCGAGGTCAGCGCCGCGATCGAGTCCTATCGCTTCAACGACGCGGCGAACGGCGTCTACCGCTTCGTCTGGAACATTTTCTGCGACTGGTACGTCGAGCTTTCGAAGCCGCTGCTACAGGGCGAAGACGACGCGGAGAAGAACGAGACGCGCGCCTGCACGGCCTTCGTGCTCGACCAAATCTACGCGCTGCTGCATCCGTTCATGCCCTTCATCACCGAGGAGCTGTGGGCGATCAAAGGCGCCGAAGGGCCTGCACGAGAGAGCTTGCTGACGCTCGCGCCCTGGCCGCAGCTCCAAGCCTTCGAAGACGCCGAGGCCGAGGCCGAGATCGGCTGGATCGTCGATCTCGTCTCCGACATCCGCTCGCTGCGCGCCGAGATGGGCCTGCAGACCGCCGAACTGCCGCTCGTGATCGTCGGCGCCGAGGCGAAGGTCGCCCAGCGCGCGAAACGCGCCGAGGACACGCTCAAGAAGCTCGCGCGCCTCTCAAGCGTGTCTTTCGCCGAAACGGCGCCCAAGAGCAGCGCGCAGCTGCTCGTGCGCGGAACGCTCGCCGCCATTCCGCTCGAAGGCGTCATCGATCTCGACGCCGAGGCGAAGAGGCTTGGCAAGGAGATCGAGAAGAACGAGGCCGAGGCCAAGAAGCTCGAAGCCAAGCTCGCCAATCCCGGCTTTCTCGCCAAGGCCGAGGACGAGGTCGTCGAGGAGCATCGCGAGCGCCTCGAGTCGGCGCTGGCGCAGACCGAAAAGCTCAAGGCCGCGCTCACGCGGCTCGGCTGATCGGGCGGGCGCTCGGCTCGCCTATCCGGGTTTTTGCGCCGTCCCAAGCGCCTTATAAGGTCAAGGCGGCGGCGCGCGGGGTTGAGCCGTCCCCGATGAGGATGGCCATGACTGTTTCGCGACGCGATCCCAATCGCCTCAAGCTGCTTCTGCTCGCCGCAGCGGCCGCGACCATGCTTTGGTCTCCTGCGCGGGCGGTCTCCTGCGGCGACGGGCCGGCCGGCTTTCAGCCCTGGCTTGCCGAATTCAAAGAGGAAGCCGCTGCGCAAGGCGTCTCTCGTTCGGTGCTCCAATCGGCGCTCGGCGGCGTGAAATACGACTCCAAGGTCATCTCGCGCGACCGCGGCCAGGGCGTCTTCAAAAGGAGCTTTGGAGACTTTTCCAGTCGCCTGCTGACGCCGGCCCGCATTGCGAAAGGCAAGGCGCTGCTGCGCCAGCACGCGGCGCTGCTGCAGCGCATCGAGAACGCCTATGGCGTCCCCGGCCCGGTGATCGTCGCGATCTGGGGGCTCGAGACGAATTTCGGCGCCAGCAACGGCAATTTCCCGATCTTCAGCTCGGTCGCGACGCTCGCCTACGACTGCCGCCGCTCGGAGACCTTTCAGAAGGAGCTGATTGCCGCGCTCATGATCGTTCAGCGCGGCTACATGCGCGCTCAAGCGATGCGCGGCGACTGGGCCGGCGAGATCGGCCAGACCCAGCTCATGCCGACCTCTTATCTGAAATACGCCGTGGACTTCGACGGCGACGGCGCCGCCGATCTCATCCACGACGCCGCCGACGCGCTCGCCTCCACGGCCAACTTCCTGCGGTCGAACGGCTGGCGGGCCGGGGCCGGCTGGGACGAGGGGGAGCCGAACTTCCAGGCGCTGCTCGCCTGGAATCAGGCGACCGTCTACGCCAAGACGGTCGCAGCCTTCGCGGACACGCTCGCCGGTCGGCGGTAGGCCGCCGCGAGCGGCCTCACTCCGCCGGAGTCGGCGGAGGACCGTGCGGCTCCGGGTCCCGCGGCGGCGTGACCGCCTTCACGGGGCGCGGCGCGGGCCGGTGGTTCATGTAAATGAAGTAGGAGGCGATCACGGCCAGCACCAGCACGATGTAAACGGGCAGGGTTCGCTCGAAGCTCAGGCCGACCGAGAAGGGGAAGCGCGACACCCAGTGCTCGCCGTGATCGCCGTCAACGGTCACGATGCCGACGAAATAGCCCGCCTCCGGGAAGCTGTGCTCGAAATTGACGGTTCCGGTGCGGTAATAGCGCGGCGGCTTGTGGGCGACGGTGATCGCCTCGAGGTTGTCGTTCTCCTTCGCCGGGCCGCCGACGTCGCGCACGATGCGGATGTCGATCTTCATGTCGCGCAGCTCCGCCTGCTCGGCGTCGAGCACCATGATCATCTTGCCGGTCGAAGGAATGTCCTCGCAGAACTCGTTCTTCGAGTCATCGGGCGTGTAGCCGGTGAACTTCATGATGTCCGGGCCGATGAACAGCAGGCAGCGCGCTTTGGCCGCGCCGAGGTCGCCATGGGCGGAAGCCGGATGCGGGGCGAGCAGCGACAGCGCTGCGGCGATTAGCCCCATCGACAGCAGACGCCAATGATTCGCACTATTGCGAACGGCCGCGGCGAAGCGCTTTGCTCCGGCGGAGGTGGAGGAGTGCGGGCGTGAGCGCATAGCAAACTCCTAGTCTCTCCGAGGCGAAGACAGGCCTAGCGTCGCGCCGCCGCCGCTAGCGTCTTTGGCCTCGGCTTTGGAACGATGTTACCCCATTCTGAGGCGCCTTCAAGGGGCGGCCGAGAAAGCCGTCGCGCGCGCCGATGCGGGCCGAGAGCAAGAGGCGACATGCTTTAAAGATTTGTGACGCCGCGGCGACAGGTGTAATCGCGTTACCCGGCGGCCTCGCGGGCGGGCGGCAGCGCAGCCCAAATGTCTTTCGAGGATAGCTGCGCAGCGATTCTTGCCTAATTCTCGACATATCTATCGTCTGCCGCCAAAAAATGCTCAAGGCGCCTCGCCGCTGGGCGGAGCGACTTTGCCTGCTTGGTTTTGTCCGATAAGAAAACAGGCTGAAAAATTGCTGTAAAAAGTGAGATTTTTCGCCGCGTCGTCGTCTTCGAGCGGGCGGAAAGCATAAAAATCGTTCATCCCGCGCCGCACTTGTCTCGCGCCTCCGCAAACGCCATATTGGCGGCAAGCTTTCGGCCCGCAGACGGGTCATCACGAGAGGTCCAAATGTCCTACTACGATCGCAACAGAGCCTATGGCGCGCCCGCCGCTCGACAGCCGTCCGCGGCGATCGATCAAGGCCTGCGCGCCTACATGCTGGGCGTTTACAATTACATGACCTTGGGCCTCGGCGTGACCGGCGTCACTGCGTGGGGCGCCTATATGCTCGCCGTCACGCGCTCGGCGACGGGCCGCGTGGCGCTGACGCCCTTCGGCGAGCTCATCTTCACGAGTCCGCTGCGCTGGGTCGTCATCTTCGCGCCGCTCGCGTTCGTCTTCTTCCTCGGCGCGCGCTTCGAGCAAATCTCTGCTTTTACCGCCCGCACGCTGTTCCTCGCTTACGCCGCCCTGGTCGGCCTGTCGCTCTCGATCCTGTTCCTCGTCTACACGCATGGCTCGATCGCGCAGGTGTTCTTCATCACGGCGGCAGCCTTCGGCGGCCTGAGCCTTTACGGCTACACGACGCAGCGCGAGCTCTCGGCCTTCGGATCCTTCCTGATCATGGGCGTCTGGGGCCTCGTCATCGCCGGCATCGTCAACATCTTCTTGCAGAACTCGGGCCTGCAGCTTGCGATTTCGATCATCGCCGTACTGGTGTTCTCGGGCCTCACTGCTTGGGACACGCAAGCCATCAAGGACTCTTATTTCGAAGGCGACGGCTGGGAACTCGCCCAGAAGAAGAGCGTCTACGGCGCGCTGCGGCTCTACCTCGACTTCATCAACATGTTCATCTCGCTGTTGCGCATCTTCGGAGATCGCAACAACTGAGCGGCCGCCGCCGCGCCGAGATTTGAGGCTCCGCACGCGGGGCCTTTTCGTTTTGCAGATTTTCTTCGGTTATTTGGCTTTCTCGGGGAACCTTTCCAAGAATTCATATTCGGGACGCACTCGGGCCACTTGCGTTTGATTTTATCGGTCTAAATATAACGTCATTGCCACGAGCGGTCGGCGCGACGATCCGGTGTTCGTCAGCCCCCCAGCCCCCCGGTGAGCCGCGCCGTATGAGCTCCCGCACGTTCGTGGCATGAACGGATCGATGCGGACCCCCGCGCCGGTCCGTTCTATTTTTGTCGACTTGCATCTTTCCGGCCCATCGCCAATATCAACGACGCCGGGAGCATGGGCGCATCGGCGCCATACTTCGCGATGCGCGAGTCGCCGAGCGGCGATCGAATCGACCACCGCAAGATCATTCGGAGTTTGAAACAAGTGACCGACGAAGCCGCCTCTGCAACCAAGGAAGCGAAAGCGACAGCGGAAAGCCATGGCTTCACCGCCGATGTCGCACGCCTGCTGCAATTGATGGCCCATTCCGTTTATTCCGAGCGCGACGTGTTCTTGCGCGAGCTCGTGTCCAACTCGGCCGACGCCTGCGAGAAACTGCGCTATGAGGCGCTCTCCAACGAAGCGCTCGCCTCTCTCGCCGGCTCGCCTCTCGTCAGGATCTCGATCGACAAGGACCAGCGCCTGCTCACGGTCGCGGACAACGGCGTCGGCATGAGCCGCGACGAGCTCGTCGCGGCGCTCGGTTCGATTGCGAGCTCCGGTACGCGCGCCTTTCTCGAAAGCATCGAGCAGGAGAAGCGCGCCGGCTTGGGAGAAAGCCTGATTGGGCAGTTCGGCGTCGGTTTCTATTCGGCCTTCATGGTCGCGGACAAGGTCACGGTCACGACGCGTCGCGCCGGATCCGATCAAGCCTGGCTTTGGACTTCGGACGGCAAAGGAACCTTTGAGATAGCGCCCGTTGCGCTCGAGGACGCCCCGCCGGTCGGCGCTCGAGTCGCGCTGCATCTGAATTCCGAGAGCAGCGAGTTCTTAGACGAGTGGCGGGTCGAGCGCGTCTTGAAGGATCATTCCGGCGCGATAGCCGTCCCGGTCGAGCTCGTCGCTGAAGCCGAGCAGCCGCCCCGCAGGGTCGTCGATGGTCAAGCCGTCTGGACGCGGCCGAAGTCCGAGATCTCCGCCGAGGAATACAGGGACTTCTACCGACAGCTCTCCGGCCAGTTCGACGAGCCGGCGCTGACGCTTCATTGGCGCGCGGAAGGCCGCACGGAATTCACGGTCCTGGCCTTCGTTCCCGGGTCGCGTCCTTTCGATCTGACTGATCCTCTCCGCAAGGCCAAGAGCAGGCTTTACGTGCGACGCGTTTTGATCTCGAAAGAGATCGAGCTCCTGCCGGCGTGGCTGCGCTTCGTCCGGCTCGTCGTCGACAGCGCCGACATTCCCCTGAACATGTCGCGCGAGATGGCGCAGCAGAGCCCGATCATCGGCCAGATCAAGCAGGCGGTCACGACCCGCGTCGTCCAGGAGCTCACCAAGCTCGCCGAAAACGATCCTTCGAAATTCGCCGAGGTCTGGGACAACTTCGGCGCGACCATCAAGGAAGGGCTGCACGAGGATCCCGCGCGCCGCGACGACATTTTCAAGATCGCGCGCTTCGCCTCGACCAAGGCCGGGGAGAAGACTCGGACGCTCAAGGACTATGTGGCGGATCTGCGCGAGAACCAGACGGCGATCTTCTACGCCGTCGGCGACGATCGCAAGCGCTTGAGCCTGAGCCCCCATCTCGAGGAGTTTTTGGCTCGGGGCGTCGAGGTGCTGCTGCTCGATGACGCCGTCGACGCCTTCTGGGTCACGAGCTGCCTCGGTTTCGACGGCAAGCCGTTCAAGTCGGTGACGCAGGGCGCGGCCGACATCGGCCTCGTGCCGATGTTGGAGGGCAAAGAAGCGCCCGCCGCCGACGAGCACGGGGCCGAGGCCGCCGCGCTCGTCCAAAGAATGAAGGACGCGTTGCAAGAACATGTCGCCGACGTCCGCGTCTCGACAAGGTTGCGCGACAGCGCGGTCTGCCTGATCGCGCCGGAGCACGGCCTCGACCGGCGCCTCGCGCGGCTGCTCGCCGACCACGGACAGGCCGAGGCGATCGCAAAGCCCGTGCTGGAGATCAATCCGCGCCACGGCGCGATAGCCGCGCTGTTCGACGCGCCCCAGGACGAAAAGACCAAGGACGCCTATTTCCTGCTGCTCGACGCCGCGCGCATCGCCGACGGCGAGGAGCCGGTCGACTCGGCGGCCTTCGTCAAGAGGCTCACGTCGCGTCTGACGCCTGAGGGCGCGACGGCTTGAGCGCCGCCCCGGCTTTCGCGCCCGACGAGACGGTCTTCGCGGCGTTGATGCGTCTCAAGGCCGCGCTGCGGACGCAAGGCGTCGAGGAAGCGGAGGCCGAAGCGCGGGCGCTGCTGCTCGCTGCGACGGGCTTGAGCCGCGCCGACTTCGTGCTGGAGCCGGAGCGGCGGCTTGGAACGGGAGCCGCGGCGCGCCTAGAAGACTTCGCGAAAAGGCGCGCTGCGCGAGAGCCGGCCTCGCGCATCCTGGGCGCCCGCGGCTTTTGGACGCTCGAGCTTAAGGTCGCCCCCGGAGTCCTCGATCCGCGCGCCGACACCGAGACCGTCGTCGCGCTGGCGCTGAGGCTGCTCAAGGACCGCCGCGCCGAGCCCCTGTCGATACTCGATCTCGGCTCCGGGTCGGGGGCGATTCTTTGCGCGCTCCTCAGCGAGCTGCCGGCGGCGCGCGGCGTCGGGGTCGACATTTCTCCTGTCGCCTGTCAGGCGACCAGGGCCAATCTTGCCCGGAGCGGCGTGGGGGATCGCGGCGCCGCGCTCTGCGGCAGCTGGGCGGAAGCGATCTTCGCGTCTTTCGATCTTGTCGTCTCAAATCCGCCTTATATTAGGTCGAGTGATATCGCAGCGCTGGCGCCTGAGGTGGCTCTGCACGATCCGAGAACGGCGCTTGACGGCGGGCGGGACGGCCTCCTGTGCTACCGGCGAATGATTCCGGATTTGCCGCGCCTCCTTCGGCGCGGCGGGGTCGCGGTGCTGGAGGCGGGCGTGGGCCAGGCTCCCGAAATTGCGGAGGTGATGCGTGGCGTCGGTCTCACTGTCGCCGGCGTGGAGCCGGATCTCGGGGGGCGAGAGCGTGCGGTCGCAGCGGTCTGGTGAGGCTTTTTTTGCGTTCCGAGCAGGGACGCTCTTGGCGGAGCCGGATCGCTCTTGTATATAGACCTTAAGATAGTGGCGTTCGCCGCCGCTGCGCCGACATGATCGAAGGGGGATTGAGGCGCAGGGTCAATAGCGATGTGGAGTTGCGACCACCCACACGCGCAGCGAAGCCGGTGAAGCCGAGCCTGCTCGGCGAGATCGAACGTCCCTCGCAGAAGAGTTGGGAACCACGCGTTTGATGCGCCTTGATTCGCCGCTGCGGAGACGCCGGGCGAATCGTCGGAATTGCAAAAGTCGTCGAGGTCCGGCCGCATCCTTTTGGACCGTCGGGCGTGGAAGCGGTGAACGCGGTTCTTCCCGAGGGGACGTCGTCAAGGGGCGAATTTCGTGAATGCGCGCGAAGCGCCGGCAACAGGCGTCCGCATTTTCGCTCTTTTGGCGGGCGGTCGCAGCGAATCGAAGCGAGCGGGATTTCAGACGGCCCGCGCGGCTTCCGGGTTATTTGGGGAATGTCGATGAGACCAGGACAGAATAAACGTTTGCGCGGACGCAGCGGGCGCAAGGGACCCAATCCGCTGACGCGCTCCTTCGAGTCGAACGGTCCCGATGTGAAGATTCGCGGCACGGCGCAGCACGTCGCTGAGAAATACCTCCAGCTGGCGCGCGACGCCCAATCCTCCGGCGACATCGTTCTGGCCGAGAACCTGCTCCAGCACGCCGAGCATTATTTCCGCCTGATCTCTGCGGCGCAGCAGGCTCAGGCGACGAACGGCTTCGGACGTCAGTCATACGAGGCTGAACTCGACGAGGACGACGACGACGATTTCGCTGGCGTTCCGGACCGATTCGCGCCGCTGTCGGAGCGTTTGCCGCCTCCGGCCTATCAGCAGCAGCAGCAGCCGTTCGCCTCCGCGCCGGCGGCGCAGCCGTTGTTTGCGCCACAGCCGCCGCCGCCGCAGCCCTTCGAGGAGCGTCCGGCCTATCCGGATCAGCCCCGTCCCGAACAGCCTCCGCGCCACGAGCGCCAGGCGCGCCAGCAGCGCCCACCGTTTCGCGAACGTTCGATGGAGCGCAGCTTGGTCGACCGCGGGGAGCAAGGCGGCGAAGGCTCCGAGGGCGGCCGCCAGTTCGGCTTCAACCGCAATCGCGATCGCGACCGTCCGCGGTTCCAGCCGCGCCGTGAGCCCATGGGCGAGCCGTCGTCCGCTTCCGACGCGATATCGCCGGGCGGGCTTCCGGCCTTCATCACGGCGCCCACGCCGCGTCCTGCCGCTGCGCCCACGACGGCGCCCGTTGAGGCCTCGGAGCCGATCATGGCCGAGGATCGCGAGTCGAGCGTGTTCCACAACCGCCGCCGCCGCAGGCTGCGGCCGCAGCTCGGTGAGCCTGGCGGCCAGGATGAGACGCCGGTGGGCGGCGAGCTGCCGCTAGGGGAGTGAGCTAAGGGAGGGCGCGAGATTTGCGCGCCTCATCCCAGGTCTCCGCCCGTTTTGGGGCGGAGCGGCGAGGTTGGTTCCTCGCCTGTATCGCGGCGCGCGGCGACCGTTGCGATCTGAGGCGCGATCGACGTTCGAAAGCAGCTGCGCTGCAGCGCTCACTTCTTATTTTCGAGCGGCGCGTTCAAGATCCAGCGGTGGCCGAAGGGATCGCGAAAAACAGCGAATCGCGTGCCCCAGAACGAATTGGTCGGCTGCGTCTCGATCTTGGCGCCCAAGCCAGAAGCGCGGCTGCAAATGTCGTCGATCTCTCTCGGCGCGTCATATTCGAGGCTCACCGACATGGTGACGGGCTCGGCCGGCATCGGCGACCGCGTCTGCCCGAGCTCGGGGAAGGCGTCGGCCAGCATGACCGAGCCGCCGTTGATTGAGAGCTCGCAATGGGCGATCCGCAGTCCGTCGACGGCGGGCATCAGGGCGCGCTGCTTGGCCCCTAAGATCGCGGTATAGAAGCCGATCGCCGCCGCGGCGGGCGAGACGGTCAGATAGGGGGCGACTCGGGGTCGGCTCATGGTTCCTCGATCCTTATGTTGTCGCCCCAGACGCAAGAGCGCAGGCTTTTGAAATTCGCTTTATCCCGCCGCAGCGTGTTTGTCTCCCCCAGGCCATCCCGCGCGCACAGGCGGAGCCGCGCGCCCCATTTGAACTGGCGCGGCGGCGCGATCAGGCGCGCGCCGCGCGCCGGCGTCGTTCCTTTGAGCGCGACGAGGTAGGAGAATTTCTCGTCCTCGAACGGCGCCTCGGCGCTTTTGAGCGCCTTATGGTCGCGCGAGCGCGGCAGCCGCGCGGCGAAATGGCACCAGTCGGGGGCCGCGAGCGGGCAGGACGCCTCATGTGGGCAAGGCAGGGCGATCGTCGCCCCCGCCGCGATCAGCAGGCCGCGCAGGCGCATGAGCCGGCTCCAGCCGCGTGGCGTTCCCGGCTCGACCACGACGAGCGCTTCCCTGCATCGAGCCCACAGGCCATCGAGAACGCCGGACATGGCGTCGTCGGCGATCTCGGTCAGCGCGTAGCTCGCGAGCACGAGATCGGCTTTTGCGAGATCTGCGGGCAAGGCGGTCAGATCGGCGTCGACAAAAGTCCCGTTCGCCATCGCCGCCTGGGCGCTCGCCCCCGCGAGCTGTCGAGCAAGCGCCAGAAAGGGCGGGCTGCGGTCGACGAGGGCGACCGAAGCAATGTTGGGCCACGTCTCCAGCGCCGCCGCAGCCCCGCTCCCCAGTCCGCAGCCTGCGTCGAGAAGGCTTTGCGGAGCGAAATCGGGAATTTCCTCGCGAAGCCGCCGCAGCACGGCGGCCGCCGCCGCGTAAGTCGCAGGAAGGCGGGTGAGCGCATAGGCCAGGGCGTCCGTCTCGTCGCGGATCGTTTCCTTCGAATCCGCGCCGGCGCGAAACCCTTCGGAAATGCGTCGCGCCCTCTCGCGCAGCTCCTTGCGCGACGCGCTTTCGAGGAGCTCCCCGAGGACGTGCGAGAGGGTCGCGGGCGGCGCAAGCGAGGCTGCGGTCAATGAAAGCCCTCCCTTCTTTTTTAAGCGCGCATGCGCTTTTCGAGCGCGCCGGTTGCGCGTAAATAGGCGGTCAACGCCAATAAGCGCCGCGCTCGCGCGGCGAAAGGAAAAAGACTCAGATGTCACAGGGTAGAGCCGCGCCGCGCACGATGTACGACAAAATCTTCGACGACCACGTCGTCGACGCCCAAGACGACGGCTCCTGCCTGCTCTATATCGACCGCCACCTCATTCACGAGGTCACCAGTCCGCAAGCCTTCGAAGGTCTGCGCGCGAGCGGGCGCCGGCTGCGCAGCCCCGAGCGCACGCTGGCCGTGGTCGATCACAATGTGCCGACGACCGACCGCTCGCAGCCGATCGAGGATCCCGAGAGCCGCGCGCAGGTAGCTCAGCTCGCCGTGAACGCCAGCGAATTTGGGGTCGAGTATTATGACGAGCACGACCGGCGTCAGGGCGTCGTCCACATCGTCGGCCCAGAACAGGGCTTCACGCTGCCCGGCATGACCATCGTCTGCGGGGACAGCCACACCTCCACGCACGGCGCCTTCGGCGCGCTGGCGCACGGGATCGGCACCTCCGAGGTGGAGCACGTCCTGGCGACGCAGACTTTGATCCAGAAGAAAGCCGCCAACATGGTGGTGCAGGTCGACGGCAGGCTCGCGCCCGGCGCGACCGCCAAGGACATCATCCTCGCCATCATCGGCGAGATCGGCACGGCGGGCGGCACCGGCCACGTGATCGAATATGCCGGCGAGGCCATCCGCGACCTTTCCATGGAGGGGCGCATGACCGTCTGCAACATGTCGATCGAGGCGGGGGCGAGGGCTGGCCTCGTCGCGCCCGACGAGAAGACCTATCGCTATCTCGACGGCCTGCCGAAGGCGCCCAAGGGCGACGCCTTCGACGCCGCGCGTCGCTATTGGGACAGCCTGCGCAGCGACGAAGGCGCGCATTTCGACCGCATCGTGACGCTCGACGCCTCGAGCCTGCCGCCGATCGTCACCTGGGGCACGAGCCCCGAGGACGTGATTCCGATCACCGGCGTCGTGCCGACGCCGCAGGACGCCAAGACCTCCGCCAAAAGCGCGGCGATCGCTCGGGCGCTGGAATACATGGGGCTCAAGGGCGGCGAGAAGATCGCCGACATCGAGATCGACCGCGTGTTCATCGGCTCTTGCACCAACGGTCGGATCGAGGACCTGCGCGCGGCCGCCGAGATGGTTAAAGGCAAGACCGTCGCCGCCCGCGTCGCCGCGATGGTGGTGCCGGGCTCCGGCCTCGTGAAGGCGCAGGCCGAGGCCGAGGGGCTGGACAAGATCTTTCTCGCCGCTGGCTTCGAATGGCGCGAGCCAGGCTGCTCGATGTGCCTCGCGATGAATCCGGATCGGCTGGCGCCCGGCGAGCGATGCGCCTCGACCTCGAATCGCAATTTCGAGGGACGCCAGGGTTTCAAGGGCCGGACGCATCTCGTCTCGCCGGCGATGGCGGCGGCGGCGGCGATCGCTGGACGTTTCGTCGACGTGCGGACGTGGCGCTGATTTGGGGGCCCCTCCCAGCCGGCCGGGGCCGAAGATTAAGGGAGCGCAGATGAACGAGACCGATCTCCGCAACTTCGGCGCCCTCAGGGCGCCGACGCTCGCCGACATCGACGGGTTGGCGCATCAGATTTACGCCAGCTTGCCTTCGAGATTCACGCGGCTGTGCGAGGGGCTCGTCATCCATGTCGACGACTTCCCCGAGGACGACGTGCTCGAGGAGATGGAGTGCGAGACCGAGTTCGATCTCCTCGGCCTCTTTCGCGGCCGCGGTCTGACCCAGGGCGAGCATCTGGCGCAGACGGGGGACGAGCCCAACATGATCTGGCTCTATCGTCGCCCGATTCTGGATTTCTGGGCCGATGGCGAGGATTCGCTGTCGGCGGTCGTCGCCCATGTGCTGGTCCATGAGATCGGCCATCACTTCGGCCTGAGCGATGACGATATGGAAAACATAGAGGCGACCACAGGCTAGGCCGCGGTCGCCTTGCTTCAAATAATTTGATTGGGCGTCAGCGCTTGCCGATCGTCAGCTTGTCGTCATGCGCCTTCATGGCGCCGACGACCTCGTTGAAATACGCATGGTCGTCCGCGAGATCGGCGGCGGGCGCGCATTCGGGGCGGCAGGAGTAGGACTCCCGGTGCGGCCCGCGCATGACGACGAGCTTGTCGCCGGCCGGCACCACCGTGATCAGCGATTCGCCGACCTGCGCTCCCGTGGTGTCGAGGACGATCAGATTGGTGGTGCCGAAGCTTTTGCCGGTGATGACCATGAGCTGGTTGCTCTTGAGCATGGTCACATCCGCAATCAGCGGATTGCCAATGACGAGCGTGTGCGCGCCGGCGGGAATCTTGACGACGCGCGCATAGTCGAGATCGACGACGATCTCGCGTCCATCCTCGGCGGCGAGCGCCGACGCGGCGCCGCAAACGATCGAAAAGGCCAGCAATCCGCCAAGCAGCCGGACGACTGCCGAGCGGGGGAGAGCGACGGGCGGCGATAGAAACTTCATTGAATCACCACGATGACTGCGTGCGAGGCGCCTTTCGGCCTCGCCGCGGCGAAGCCGCGCGCCGAAACCTCGACGCACACGCAAAGTTAAACATCGAATGGTGAATCAAAGCTGAACCTCGTCGCAGGCGCCGGCCTTCGCGGCGGCTGCGCAAGCAAATTCTCGCGGTCGCCGCGCAAGCAAGCCAATTTTTCCTAGCCGAAAAACGCTTCCGGCAACGTCGTTAATTATTCTTGACGGTCCGCGAATCGGTTGTCATTCATCCACGAATTCAAATGATTATAGCAGGGTCCCGATGTTGTCCCGGCTAAGGATTCGCCCGCCCGGGCGGCGTGGGCGGAGCCGAATTCGGATATGGCTCGAACTTTCGCCGGTGCGATCAATGTCTTTGAAAGTTTCTGCCGGCAAATTCGTTTGCGTTCGGTCGAGACAAAAATCTGATCGGACCGGACAATGTCAGATACAGAAACATCGGAGCACAACCATGAAGACCATTTTCGCGCGCTTCGTCAAGGACGAGTCGGGCGCCACCGCGATCGAGTACGGCCTCATCGCCTCGCTGATCGCCATCGCCGCCATCGGCACCTTCAAGGTCGTCGGCAGCCGCCTGAACCTCACCTTCGGCGACATCGCGAACAACCTCTCGTCTCAGTAATCCGCTCCGGCGAGATCTCTGCTCGAGCAAAGGCGGCTCCCGAAAGGGAGCCGCTTTTAGCATGTGCGCCTAGGCCTGCTGAGTCATGAGCCAACAGCAAAGGTAATGTGGCGCGTCATTGCTTCGCTTTGCTCGCAATGACGGAACCTTGTTTTCGCCACCGTCCTTACGCCGCAGTAGAGATAGGGGACCTCTCGCGACGCCGCCCTCCCTCATGGCGATGGCGACGCAAGGGATTTTGCGCGAGATTTGGCGCATGCCGGGGAGCTTTAGGGGGCTTTTGTGGGCGAGAGTCCCGGAATTCCGGCAAAAATGGCTTCGTTCTGGCAAAATCGCCGCGCGCCCGAGATTTAGTTGTAATTTGCTTATTTTACGTAGTTCGTCCCGCGTCAGGTTTCGGCGCAGAATCTTCGTGCTCTTTGTGTCTAAAAAGAAACTACATCCCGATTGGCTGGATCGCCACCTGGAAGCCGAGGTCTGTGAGACGGCGAACGAGGCGATGAGCCGTTCGGGATTTGTTTTGGCGGTCGAAGTGTTTGGGGCCTAGCTCGACGTAAAACTCCCCGTTTTTGAGCATGTGATAGGCCGAGCGGAGGATCGAGGCGGCGAGGGGCGTTCCCCGATTTTCTAAGCTTCGTCGCGACGCGCCTTCGACGCGCCTCCCGGCGACCCTTGATGAGATTAAAGGGCCCGAAAGGTTTGTCTCTTACGTTCGGCTCACGTCGCAGAGCCGCCGCCCTTCCAGCATCCGCCAAAGAGAGACTTCGATGTTTGCATCCGTCGCGCTGATCCTCTTTCCTGTGCTGATGGTGTTCGCCGCTCTGGCTGATCTCTTCACGATGACAATCCCGAATCGGGTCTCGCTGCTGCTCGTCGCTTTCTATTTCGCCCTGGCGCTCTATCTGCGCCAACCCTGGGAGCTCGTCGCCATGAACGCGAGCTGCGGCGTCGCGATGCTGCTCATCACCTTCACGATGTTCAGCTTCCGCTGGATCGGCGGCGGCGACGCCAAGCTCGCCGCGGCGACCGCTCTGTGGCTCGGCTGGGGCGCGCTGTTCGAATACGGCGTGATCGCCTCGCTCATCGGCGGCGCGCTGACGGTGGCGATCATGGCGCTGCGCTTCTCCGAGCGCCTGCCGCCGCAGCTCCTCTCTTACGAGTTCATGCGCCGCCTCGCCGATAAGTCCGGCGGCGTCCCTTACGGAATCGCGCTCGCGCTCGCAGGGCTGCTCATCTATCCGCACACTTCGGTGTGGATGGGGCTGACCGCGGGGTGAGACGCCATTTCGCCGCGCAGGCGCGGGTTTTCCCACGAGCTTTCGGGCCGTGGAATTGCGCTTGGCTTCACGGGCGCGCAGCGATTATGCTCGCTCGGACGACGCGCCGATGCCCTCACGCCTCACCGAAGACGAACTCATTGCGAAGTTCTTCGCGCCGCTCGCCGGGACGGCGGGGCTGAACCTCGCCGATGACGCGGCTCTTCTGCCGGCGGGGAACGCCAAGATCGTCGCGACGGCCGATGCGCTCGTTTCCGGCGTGCATTTCTTCCCCGCCGATCCGCCGGGCTGCGTCGCCAGGAAAGCGCTGCGGGTAAATCTCTCCGATCTCGCCGCCAAGGGCGCAGCGCCCATGGGCTTTCTGTTGACGCTCGCGTTGCCGGCCGATTGGACCGAGGATTGGCTAGCAGCTTTCGCCGCGGGTCTCGCGGAAGACGCGAGAGACTACGGCTGCCCGCTGCTCGGGGGCGACACGGTGGCGACGCCGGGGCCGATGACCATCTCGATCGCCGCGCTCGGCGAGGCGCCGCAGGGCGCGTTCGTCTCCCGCGCCGGCGCGAACGCCGGCGATGCGATCCTCGTCAGCGGAACCATCGGCGACGCCGCTCTGGGTCTTGTGCTGCGGCGCGACCCCGCCTTGGCGGCGCGGCTGTCCCCCGCGTCGCGGGACGAACTGCTCGATCGCTATCTGCTGCCGCGCCCGCGGTTGTCCCTAGCTCCGGCGTTGCGCCGCGCGGCCAGCGCCGCCATGGACGTGTCGGATGGCCTCGTCGGCGATCTCGAGAAGCTCGCCCGCGCCTCGAGCGTCGGGGCGCGGGCGGCGCTCGACCGTATTCCGCTCTCAGCGGCCGCGCGGGAGGCCGTCGCGCTCGATCCGGCGCTGCTGGCGGTCGCCGTGACCGGCGGCGACGACTATGAGATTCTTTGCTGCGCCGCCGATGGCGCAGCTCTTAGCGCCGAGGCGCGGGACGCCGGCGTCGCGCTCACGCAAATCGGCGAGATCGTCGCCGGCCCGCCCGACGCGGTTTTTCTCGACAGCCGCGGCGCGCCCGCGACATACGGGAAAAAATCCTACAGCCATTTCTAAAGGTCCCGCCTCCGGCGCCGCTCGGCGCAAGAGCCGCGGACAGAGAACGGAGCAGAACGCAAGCGTCGCCGAGTTTTCCTCAGCTCCGACGACGGCCTCTGCCGATGGCCTCTTGCGCGCGATCTAGCTTTGTTCTATTATGTTCACTGTATGGACCTTCCGTGTTTGAGGGTGCTGGAGGAGAACGAGATGGGTGCTGTCGTTTTGAGTTTTGCCGAGGAGGCGCGTGGGCGGAAAGCGCGCTTGGGCTATGTGGGACGGAATTTGGGTCCGGGACGGGCGCTTGCGTCGCTGTGCGGGTCGAGCCTGCGTGACGACTTTTTTTCCTGGCGCGGCGCTTCGGGGAGGATCTACGTCTGTTCCGTTTTCGGGCGAGAAGATTTTTCGGTCGTTGAAGAATTCCGCGGCGTGTCGTTGGTCGGCGTCGCGCGCAGGGGCGGGGAGCGCCGCGCGCTGTGCGTGCTGTCGTCGTCCGAGCTGCGGCTGCGCGGCCACGCGGGCGTTGACGAATGGCACGTGCATTTTGGCAATGACGAGAAGAAGCTGCGCGATCTGTCGGCGTCGCTGCTGGGGTGACGACCCCCTCGCGTATCGACTGCGTTGTGATAGGATTTCCTTATGAGCGCTCAGCTTCTCTTCGATCAGTTCGCCTATGCCGACCGTCTCAAGCGGGGCGGCTTCACGGAAGAGCAGGCGCGCGCCTCGACTGAGGCGCTCGGCGCGGCCCTGCTGCAGTCGGTGGCGACGAAGCAGGACCTCGCGCAGCTCGAATCCTCTTTAAGAGCCGAGATCGTCCGGCTGGACGGCAAGATCGAGGGCGGCGTCTCGAAGCTTCAGTCGGAGATTGGGCGGGTCGAGGGGAAGCTTGGATCGGACATCGATAGGCTCGAGGGGAAGCTCGGATCGGAGATCCTGCGGCTCGAAGGGAAGCTGGGATCTGAGGTCTTGCGGCTCGAGATCAAAGTCGATTCGGAGACCGAGCGGCTGGAGTCGAAAATCGATTTTGTGGCTGAACGTCTTGAGTCGAAAGTCGATTCCTCCGCCGAACGGCTCGAGGCCAAAATCAGTTCGGAGCACGAACGGCTCGAGGCCAAAATCTGTTCGGAGAACGAGCGGTTGGAAGGAAAGACCGACGCGGAGGTTCGGCGTCTTGAAGCCCGCATGGATCGTCTCGACGCCAAGATCGACGTCGTGAAAGCCGAGCTGAAATCGGACATCGCCGCGGTCAAGAACGACATGATCCGATGGATGTTCATCTTCAACGTGGGTCTTGGCGGCTTCTTCTTCGCAGCGCTGAAATTCGTGAGATAGGCGGCCGGAGTGGCGTGGTTTACGGCGGGGCGCAAAAGCGGGTAGAGGTCCTTCAAGAGGCAATCGCAGGCGGAAACGCCCGCTGGATCAGGACCGATAGATCATGGATCGCACGAGCTCGCGTTCTGCGCCCGGCATGTCGCGGCCCTGCGGCGTGCTCTCCAGCCGCGGCATCGGCGCGCTCATCGAAGCCGGCGCCATTGCGGCGGCTGCACCCTTCGCGCCAGGACAGGTGCAGCCGGCGAGCCTCGATTTGCGGCTCGGACCGAAGGCGTTCCGCGTGCGCGCGAGCTTTCTGCCCGGCAAGGAGCGCAGGGTCGCCGACATGCTCGCGCAGCTCACCTCCGACGAAATCTCGCTTCGAGACGACGGCGCGGTGCTCGAGCGCGGCTGCTTCTACGTTGCGCCTCTCCAGGAGCGGCTCGATTTGCCGCCTGAGCTCTCGGGCGCCGCCAATCCGAAGAGCTCCACCGGCCGCCTCGACATCTTCACGCGCCTGATCACCGATCGCGGCGAGCGCTTCGATCTCGCGCCTCCCGGCTATAAGGGGCCGCTCTATGCCGAAATTTCCCCCCGCAGCTTCTCGGTGCGCGCGCGCGAGGGCTCGCGGCTCACGCAGCTGCGCTTTCGCCGTCATGCGCCCGGCGCCCCGCAGCAGACGAGCTTCGCGCTGTCCGACGCCGAGCTCGAAGCGATCCATGCGCGCGAAAGCCTTGTAGACGGACCGCTTAATCTCCGCGACGGCGTGGTGCTGCGGATCGATCTCTCGCAGCCGCTCGCCGGCGGAATCGTAGGCTACCGCGCGCAAAAGCACACCGACGTGATCGACGTCGATCGCGTCGGCGCCTACGCCATAGAGGACTTCTGGGACAAGCTGCCGGCGCGCGCCGATAAGAGGCTGATCCTCGATCCCGGGGACTTTTAC
The DNA here is from genome assembly GCA_035624015.1 of Methylocystis sp. Taxonomy (GTDB): domain Bacteria; phylum Pseudomonadota; class Alphaproteobacteria; order Rhizobiales; family Beijerinckiaceae; genus Methylocystis. The sequence goes on along the minus strand of DASPSI010000093.1, from coordinate 8,303 downwards.
ATTCTCGCCTCGCGCGAGCGCTTAGCGATCCCGCCCGATCTCGCCGCCGAGATGGCGCCGATGGACGCGGCGATCGGCGAGTTCCGCGTCCATTACGCCGGCTTCTTCGATCCCGGCTTCGGCGGGACGGCTCAGGGAGAGCCGGGCAGTCGCGCCGTGCTCGAGGTGCGCAGCCGCGAGGTGCCGTTCATCCTGGAGGACGGCCAATTCATCGGCCGCCTCGTCTACGAGCCGATGGTCGAGGCGCCAGACGCGCTTTATGGCGAGGCGGGATTTTCGAATTACCAGGGGCAGGGGCTCAAGCTCTCGAAGCATTTTGTCGCGACGTGAGTCCAGGATGCGGGCGGCGCGCGGATTTTTTCGCCTCTTGCGCGGCGGCGGCGGCGGCGCTAGGGCTCGTCCTATGCGGACGTGGCGAAACTGGTAGACGCAGCAGACTTTAAAATTGGAGCGTCCGCGGAGAAATCCGCGGAATGGATCCGCTCAAAGTCGGGGAAAGCTAAAGGCCTCGCGCCAAAGCCGATCCCGAGCCAAGCCGCCGTTGCGCGGAAGGTGTAGAGACTAGACGGGCGGCGCCTAAAGCTTTTTTTAAAAAGCCATGGCGAAGGGATAGTCCAGACCACGAACGCTCATTCACGAGCGGCGGCGAAAGCCGAAGTGGCAAGAAAATCTGCTTCTCGTAACAGGGAGTGCGGGTTCGAGTCCCGCCGTCCGCACCATCCGCCTCACGCCTGGGCTCCTCGATTGAGGATATGCTGCGCCGCGCGCATCCCCGAGAGATAGGCGCCGTGAACCGTCGCCTGATAGTCGCTGCTCGTATGCTCGCCGGCGAAGAGGATCCGGCCTTCGGGCTCCCCCAGCGCATCGCAATATTCGAGCGCGCCGCCCACAGGCACATAGGAATAGCCGCCGCGCGCATATGGGTCATGCTCCCAGGAGGTCGTCGTCACGCGCAGAGGCGGCGTCGCCTTCGGATAGGCGGAGCGTAGCGCGGCGAAAGCCTCTTTCGCGATTCGCTCGCTCGACACGCCCTCAAGCTCGCTCGCGGCCGCGCCCGAATGCAGGGCAAGCAGAATCGGCCGGCCCGCCTCTTTCGACAGGCTGATGAACTCTCGCCATTTGGGGCCATCGATCACGATGTCGATCGCCTTCGCCTCGTCCCAAAACATGTCGGCAAATTCCAGGAAGGTCTTGTGCAGATTGCCCATGGCGAGGCCGGCGAGCGCCTCCCTCTTTCGCTTCGAGAGCGGCGGCGAGAAGGCGATCGTGTTCTCGCGAAGAACTCCAAGCGGAACGGTCACGATCGCGAAATCTGCGAAATAAACGCGCCCGCCGGAAGAGACCACGACGGCTTCACCCTCCTTGCGCAGAGCGTCGACGGGCGAGCGCAGGCTTATGTCGAGACCGCGCGCGAGGAGCCTAGTCAGCGCGTCATATCCCCCTGCGACGAACATGTCGCCGCCGGGAAAATCCTTGCCCTCGTAATAATATTGCAGCGAAAGCTTCTCGAGCGGCGCGCCATATTCGGTTTCCACATCGACGGCGACGATCTGGCGGAACAGCCTCTCGTCGAAGCCGGACATTTCCTCCTTGCCGATGTAGCGCTCAAGCGCGTCGGCAAGCGATTCGTCGCCCTCGCCGAGCTTTCTCTTGCGCTTCTCGACATAGTCGAAAAAGTCGTCCACGTCCGTCTCGTCGTCAATCTTCCTGCCCGCGTGATAGAGGACGCAATCGTCCCAGTCGGTCTCGTGGAAGACGGCGCCGGCCTCGAGCAGCAGGGGGGCGATGGGGTTCTTGCGGGGGCCGTGCACCCACGAGGCGCCGAGATCGAGCGGCGTCGCGCCCGAACGGTCGGTGAAGACGCGTCCGCCGATCCGATCGCGCGCCTCCAGGGTCAGCACGCGACGCCCGCCCTCCGTCAGACGACGCGCGGCGGCCAGTCCCGCGACGCCGGCGCCGACCACGATCGCATCATATCTTGCGCCGTCTGGCGGCGGGTTGGCGGTCATTGCTCATCCTCCGACGAGGCGGGTGACGATCTTCGCGGTATATTCGACCATCGGCACGATGCGCGCGTAGTTCAAGCGCGTCGGGCCGATGACTCCCAGCGCGCCGATCATGCGGCGATTGCCGTCGTGGAGGGGCGCGGCGATCATCGATGAGCCCGAGAGCGAGAAGAGCTTGTTCTCCGAGCCGATGAAGATGCGCACGCCTTCGCCTTCCTCGGCGCGCTCCAACAGATCGATGACCTCGGTCTTGGTCTCGAGATCGGCGAAGAGCAGCCGGATACGCTCCAGATCCTCTTGCGCCTTGAGGTCTTGCAGCAGATGCGCCTGGCCGCGCACGATGAGCTGGCGCCCAGCCCCGGCCCAGGAGGCGAGGCCCGTCTCGACAAGCTTCGCGGTCAGCGCGTCGAGCTCGGCCTGCGCCGCGGCGCGCGAGGCCTCGACTTTTGCGCGCGCCTCCTCGAGCGTGAGGCCGCGGATGCGGGCGTTGAGGTAATTGGCGGCTTCGATCAGCGCCGAGGCCGGCAGGTCCCGCGGCACCGGCAGCACCCGGTTTTCGACGGCGCCATCCTCGGCGACGAGGATCGCGAGCGCGCGTTCCGGCTCCAGCCGCACGAAGTCAATCTGCTTCAAGCGCGCGTCGCCCTTGCCGACCACGACGACGCCCGCGGCGTGGGTCAGCCCCGAGAGCAGGGTCGTCGCTTCGGTCAGCACGCCCTCGAGACCGCGACCCTTGGAGGCGGCTTCGACCTGCGCCTCGATCTGCGCCCGCTCGCTCCGTTCCACGTCGCCGATTTGCAACAGCGAATCGACGAAGAAGCGCAGGCCGAGCTCGGTCGGCAGCCGCCCCGCGCTGATGTGCGGCGCATAGACGAGGCCGATCTCCTCCAAATCCTGCATGACGTTGCGGACCGAGGCCGGCGACAGCGTCATGGGCAGGAGCTTCGAGAGCTGGCGCGAGCCGACGGGCTCGCCCGAAGCGAGATAGGAATCGACGATGAGCCGAAAAATCTCGCGCGAGCGCTCGCCGAGCTGTGCAAGATTGGAGGAGGGGATTTGGGGCGGCTTCATGGGAGCGAGCATAGCGGAATTGCCGCCGCGGTCGAGACGCCTCGAACGCCACTGCCAGGAACGGGAGTCAAACTCATCGCGCTTACATCGCGCACTGGTTGCGCGCGGTCACGCCAAACCGCGTTCCTTTTGGAGCAGCGAACAGCTCGCAATTTGGCGACAGCGGCTGAGACCGACGCCCGGTTCTTGGGCGATCTACCCCCAAATGGTCCGGTTTCATCGCGGAATCGCGCAGCCGGCGCCTTGGCTTTGGAGATCGCCGAAGCTCACGGGATGAGAGCGTCGAGCTCGGGGAGCAGCTCGACGCTCTCCTGCTCATTGGGATCGGTGCGCGCGACGACGGCTATGGCAGGCTCCCGCCCGGTGTTGATCGGCAGATGCGGCACGTTTGCGCCGATGTAAGCGAAGTCGCCGCCGCGCGTGACGAAGCTGTGCTCGAGCCGGTCGCCGAAATAGGTCGTCGCCTCGCCGCTGATCATGTAGATCGCGGTCTCGTGCGAGACGTGCTTGTGCGCCTTGGCGCGTGCGCCGGGCGGGATCGTCAGGATCTCGAGGTGGATCGCCTTCGCGCCGACGCTTTGCGCCGAAATCCCCGGCGCGAAGGCCAGGCCCTGCTTGCCGATGACGGAATCGCAGCCGCGCACGACGCGGCAGCGCGGGGAGTTGGATTGTGCCGGCGCGTTCTGCATGATCGGCTCTTTCTCAAGTGCGATTTGCGGGGTTATCCGCAGCTCATGCGCCAGATTTGCGCAAAATGGCGGGATCGGCAAGTCGGCGGAGCGCGTGGAGGCGTCCTTTGCGACGACCTCAAAACTCGCGGCGCCGCCGAAATCGCCGGACCGGCGGTGAGCAGCGGCGCCGCGATGCGTCTTGAAACGTCTCTTGCAAATTGCCGGGCCGTCTTTCCCCCCACAGGTCGACGGCTCGACTCGACGCAACATGGCCAGCTTAAGGGTTTCTTCAGAAATGTTTGTGCGCTGGCGCACATTGCGGATAGGCCGGCGTCGGCGTCGGCGTCTTGGCGCTTTAGCCGCGCCGTTGAGAAGCGCGCGCACGCCTTCGGCCGACCAATCGATGGGGGCGACGGCGCCCAAAGGCGCGAGCGCCGCGCCGTCCGCAGGCGGATCGCGCCCTTTCGCAAGTTCTTCGGCGCGCGCCAGCACGGCGGCGAGGCGGTCGGGATCGGCGGCCTTGAGCGGGATCAGCAGCTCGACCGTGCGCTCGCCCGATTTCACCGCCGTCGGGCGCGGCAAGGCGCTGATGGTCTCGCCTGATATATTCTGCAGGTCGCGGATGCTGAGACGGGGCGTTGCAGTTACATGTAGCTGTATGTATTGGAGCGCAAGAGAGAACGCGCATATTGACCGTTTCCGCTGCTCAAACTAGTTATATGACTAGTTTATACGGAAGAGGCGCAGCGATGACGAGCTGGTCGGTTCAGGATGCAAAGGCCCGCTTCAGCGAACTGCTGGACACTTGCTTGAAGCAGGGGCCCCAGCTGGTGACCAAGCGCGGAGTCGAAGCCGCGGTTCTCGTCCCCAAGGGCGAGTGGGATCGCTTGCTACGCGCCGCGCGGCCGAGCCTCAAGGAAATGCTGCTCGCGCCCGAACCGCGCGCGGACATCCCCGTTCCGCCGCGCGGGCGGCTGCGCCGCCGCCGGCCGGTCGAATTCGATTAGCGCGATGTACCTGCTGGATACGAATGTCGTTTCCGAGTTGCGGCGGGCGAAGCCGCATGGCGCCGTGATCGCTTGGCTCAAGGCCGTCGCCGACGCGGATCTGTTTCTCTCCGCGGTGACGATCGGGGAGCTGCAAGCGGGAGTCGAGATCACCCGGAAGCGGGATCCCGCCAAGGCCGAAGAGATCGAAGCCTGGCTCGAAACCATGGCGGAGAGCTACAACGTCTTGCCGATGGACGCGCGCGCCTTCCGCCGCTGGGCCAAGCTCATGCAGGGACAAAGCGATGACCTCATCGAGGATGCGATGATCGCGGCGACGGCGCTGACGAACAATTTGACCGTCGCGACGCGGAATGTGCGGGATTTTGAGAGGTTGGGGGCGAGGACGGTGAATCCGTTTGTCGGGTTGAATTAGCCGCGTGTACGCCAGCCGTGCTCTTCGGGCAGCTTTCGCACGGCCTCGACCGACCAGTCGACGGGATCGACCTCGCCGAAAGGCGCGAGCGCCGAGCCCCTTCCTTTGACCGCACTTTGCTAAGCGTCGTCGTGCCTTTCATCTCGCGAGGATGCAGATCTAAACCGTAAGGGAGTTCCCCCGGCTTTGCCGGGGTGGCAGTAGACGTTTGACGTTTCCCGCAGTCCACCTGAAAACACAAAAACGCCGCGCCCTTACATTCGGGGTCGCGGCGCTACTGCGCTAACGGTTTCAGCGCCCGAGGAAAGCCTGGAGCCGTCAGCTTGTAGATAACTCTATGCTTCCTTCAGATGAAGGAGGGCTTCTTCGACGTGTTTCTGGGCGGCGTCGAGGTTGTTTTTCCGCCCCTCTCTGACCGCGGCGGTCAAATGCGCGATCCCTTGCGTTTTGTGTTGGCTCGGCGTCGCCTTTTCCGATAACGCAGCTTGCTGGATAGCATCTTCCGCGTGCCGCGCAATACCGTCCGTGTCGCCAATCTGCGCGCTGTCGAGCGCCTTGCCCAGATATCTCAAGGCGGCAGTCAAGCCGCGATTCGATTTGGCGTGATCCTCGGCGACGACAGAGGGCGCCGCCGCATGGCTGGCCGCGCGCGCATGGTCATCGGCGCCGCGCGGTGCCTCAGGACCGAGCACGCCATGGTTCAACTTGCTGTGATCCATGCCGACGACATTCGGATCAACCGCGCCGCTGCTCGCGGCTGCTTCGCTGGCGGCGCGCTTCGGCGTTTCGGGACCCAGCACGCCATGGTTCAACTTGCTGTGATCCATGCCGACGACATTCGGATCAGCCGCGCCGCTGCTCGCCGTTTCCGCACGCCCGGCCGCCACGCCAAAACTCAGGAAGACCGCAACCGCCACACCGCTCAGAACAATCGAACACCGCGTCATTTGCTCGTCTCCATATCTTGTCTGGGATTGGCCGGATAACCTCGCGCCTTTGACAGGGCCGCGAAGTCGCGGACAGCGCCGCTGGAGCACACGATCGCGGATGGACGTTAAAGCAACGTGAAGCTTGGCTTTCAGCGGGCCGCCGCCCACAGACGCAAAAACGCCGCGCCCTTACATCCGGGGTCGCGGCGCTTCTCGATCGGCAGAAGAACTGCCAACCTATGGATGCCCTGCGCGGACCAGCGCAGAGACGCAAGCCAAAGTGGCCAAACAAAAGGGGCGGCCACCGCCCCCACGGAAGGCCGCTCCCATGTTTGCGAAAACGCCCGTAGCACTTAACGACTATGCTCATTTTTAAACGGCGGGCGAGCGGCGAGGCAATTGTGGAAAGCGCGTAATTTAGTCGAAATGAACAAGATCTGTTGAAAATCCGCAACTTCGAGGCCGATTGATCAAGCCCGTGCGATCCTGGCGCATGTAATCGAGGCTTATCGGGGGGCCGCCGGATTGGGAAGGCATGGAACAGAGAAAGCAGCGCCAGAAGCGTGGGGGGCATTCTTCCGACGCTGCCCCCATCATCAAAGCACGACGATAGGCGGAGCAGAATGCTCCAAGCCTATTTTATGGGTGGCCTTGCGGCGCAAGAAAGTTGCCAAATAGTTGACTATTTCCCGACGCTCTTCGAACAAATGTACTACAGCCCGTGAGGCTCCCCAACATCCGCGACGCCGATAGCGCCGGCAGGAATCGGCCCATAGTTATTCACAGGAATTGATTCAGCTTACGTAATCGCCCCGATAGCGTGACCTCTCCAAACCGGCGAAGCTGTATTCGCGTTCTGCTGAGTTGATCTGGAACAAGCCTCCGGACCCCAGCGCGACCGAAGCTTCACGCATCGATCCAGATTGCACGCAGCAGGACGCGCCTCCCATCTTCCCCGCGAGTAAAGCAGCGCCGAGAGCGAGGCGGGAAGCCCTCGACGCTGCCCCCATCGCCTAGGCTGCGACAATGGAGCTCAGAGCTCCGAGGCAGACGCTTACCCGCGCAATCACGATGACTTCAACTCGGCTATTTTACGGTGGCTCGATGCGCGCTTGCGCCGGAAGACCGCTCGCCCGACGCCGCGAGCGCCGGCAGGAAGCGGGCCGCCGCGTCCAGTCCCCTTTCGTCACAGGCGATGGACTTCGCAATGTGTGCATTCTATGAATGTTCCGAGAACTGACAGTAAAAATATCCCCGGGACTTTTGTGGAACATCGGGCATGTAAGGCTGGGAAAGTTTCGCTGGGACAAAAACTTATGTCAGCCGATGTTTTGGCGGGGAGAAGCGCGCGGCCATAGATCGAGCTGGAGGCCGCCGCGTCGAATTTACCCCTCGGGTGGCGGGGTAGCGCCTCTTTTCCACACGATCAAGCACGAGGACCCGGGAATGGCGCCGGCACAACCACTGGCGGCGCTTGATAGAACGCTCGCGCATAAATGCGCCTGACTCGTAGGATGGGTTAGGAAGGCCGCTCATGAGTTTATGGCGGCTGCCCTACACAGGCGGCGGAGCCGGGCCAAGCCGCAGCCGCGGGGCGCTGTAGGCACCTGTCGCGCACGGTGTGGACGGCATGGGCAGCTCGGTCGCGCCGGCCTTCATCCACGAGCGCAGGCGCCAGGGCCGGGAATTTGCGAGGGAGCGAGCGGAGTTTTGCGAGCAGGAGAGCCTACGCCGCGGCGGGAAGGTTCTGCATACGCTTCTCTACCACGCTATGGCTGTTTCGCTCGCGCGTCCCGAGTAGCCGGCGCGTGCGAGTGGGTAGCATATCATCGTCCGCAACGATGAGCAGCCCATCATCGACAACGAGCCACTGCAGCCCGAGCGCACCGAGCAAGGCCTGCAAGCTCATCGGACCGAAGCGCTTCATGCCGGCTTCGAGCTTCGACGTCTAGCCATTGGCATAGCCCGCCAGTTCGTCCATGGCGCGGCTCGGAATGCCAAGCTGATAGCGCCGGGCGGCGCAGATGGCGGCGATTTCGGATTGCGATCGACAGAAATGAACGCTCACGGGAAAGCCCCCCTGGGGAAGCAGTGACACTGCGCGACGGTATGTGTGGACGGCCCCGGCGATGCGCGCCTGCGTCGCCTCGATCATGTCGGCGAGCTCGGCGAGAGTCTCGTAAGCTTGCTCTGGCAACGGCTCC
>DASPSI010000090.1:0-4274 GCA_035624015.1 Methylocystis sp. | reverse complement strand
AATATAGTCAAAGGCGGGGTAAGACCGCCTGCCCGTTGCGCTCGAGACCTCAGCCCCACAAATGAACGCCCCTGCCCCCTCCGCTAGGTTCGCCGACCCGATCTCCCGGCGGCGCACCTTCGCCATCATCTCGCACCCCGACGCCGGCAAGACCACGCTCACCGAAAAGCTGCTGCTATTCGGCGGCGCGATCCAGCTTGCGGGCCAAGTGCGGGCCAAGCGCAACGCCGCGCAGACCCGCTCTGACTGGATGAGCATCGAGCGCGAGCGCGGCATCTCGGTCGTAACCTCGGTCATGACCTTCGAATATGGCGGCTGCGTCTTCAACCTGCTCGACACGCCCGGCCACGAGGACTTCTCCGAAGACACCTACCGCACGCTTTCCGCCGTCGACGCCGCCGTCATGGTCATCGACGCCGCCAAGGGCATCGAGGCGCGCACGCGCAAGCTTTTCGAGGTCTGCCGCCTGCGCGATATCCCCATCGTCACTTTCGTCAACAAGCTCGACCGCGAAAGCCGCGATCCCTTCGAGCTCCTGGACGAAATCGAGAAGACGCTCGCGCTCGACACCTCTCCCGTCACCTGGCCCATCAGCCGCGGCAAGACTTTTGCTGGAACCTATCGCTTCGCCTCCAAGACCGTACGACGGCTCGACAGGGACGACGAGCCTATGCAAGTCTCTGGCCTCGACGATCCGGCGTTGCTCGCGCTGCTGCCGCCGTTTGAAGCGGGAGCCTGGCGCGAGGAGGCCGAGCTCGCCCAGGAGGGCGCCAAGCCTTTCGACCTTTCCGCATTTCGTGAAGGCCATCTGACCCCGGTGTTCTTTGGCAGCGCGCTGCGCAATTTCGGCGTCAAGGATCTGATCGACGCCCTGGCCGCCTATGCGCCGCCGCCGCGCGCGCAGCAGGCCGACAAGCGCCTCGTCGAGGCCGCGGAGGCGAAGATGACCGGCTTCGTCTTCAAGATCCAGGCGAACATGGACCCGAACCATCGGGACCGCATCGCCTTCCTGCGCGTTTGCTCGGGGCGGCTCTCGCGCGGCATGAAGGCCAAGCTCGTGCGCACCGGCAAGACGATCGGCATTACCGCGCCGCAGTTCTTCTTCGCGCGCGACCGCTCGATCGCGGACGAGGCCTTCGCCGGCGACGTCGTGGGCATTCCCAATCACGGGCTCCTGCGCATTGGCGACACGCTCACCGAGGGCGAGGACATCCTCTTTCGCGGCGTGCCGAGCTTCGCCCCGGAAATTTTGCGCCGCATCGCGCTCGGCGACGCCATGAAGGCGAAAAAGCTGCGCGAAGCCCTGCGCCAGCTTGCCGAGGAAGGCGTCGTGCAGCTCTTTCTGCCGCAGGACGGCTCGGGCGCGATCGTCGGCGTCGTCGGCGCGTTGCAGCTCGACGTGCTGCAAACGAGGCTCGCCGCCGAATACGGCCTCGAGATCCGCTACGAGATGTCGCGCTTCACGCTGTGCCGCTGGATCGCGTCCGAGGACAAGGTCGCGCTCAAGAAGTTCATCGAGGCGAATCTCTCCGCTATCGCGCTGGACATCGACGACGATCCCGTGTTCATGGCGCCCTCGGCCTATTCGCTGAACTACGATGCCGAGCGAAACAAGGCGATCGTGTTTTCCGACGTGAAGGACTACCAGAAGGGCGCCGGCTAAAACCTTTAATCAAGAGTCCCAAAAGTCCGGGAAGCGTCATTGCGAGCGAAGCGAAGCGATCCAGGGGCCGCACGAGCGCAACCCCGAGATGTTCGCATCTCGAGAGGCCGGCGTTTCCCCCTTGCTTCCGTGACTCCTGGATTGCTTCGCTTCGCTCGCAATGACGAGCTTCTGCGTTACGACCCAACTTGTGACGCAGCAAAATCAAGGCGGGGACTCAGCCCGCCGCCAAAACCTCCAGAAACGCCGTCAGATCGCCCGTGACGAAATCGATATAGGCCTCGCTGCAGCCTTCGATCTCCCACGCCTCGCGCGCGTCGGCGGCCTCAAGAGGCGGCGCGACCAGCACGGTCGTCGCCCCCGCCGCATGCGGCGCCTCGAGATTGCGCGCGATGTCCTCGAAGAGCGCGCAACGCGCAGGCTCGATCGCGTGCTTCTCGAAGAAGCGCGCATAGGTCTCGGCGGCAGGCTTGGCGACGAAATCGGCGGCGATGATGTCGAAGACGTCCTCGAACAGATGGTCGATCCCGAGCTGGCGCGCGGTTTTTACGGCATGGTCGCGCGAGCCGTTGGTGAGGATGAGCTTCCTGCCCGGCAGCGCCGCGATCGCCGCCGCGAGCGTATGATCGGGCTTGAGCGACGAGCGGTCGATGTCATGCACATAGTCGAGATAATGATCGGCTTCGACGCCATGCTCGTCCATGAGCCCGCGCAGCGTCGTGCCGTAGCGCAGGTAATAGTGCTTCTGCAGCGCTCTGAGCGAAATGCCGTCAAGCCCGAAGAGACGCGACATGAACAGCGTGATGCGGTCGTCGATCTTGGGCCAAAGATCGCTCGACGCCGGATACAGCGTGTTGTCGAGATCGAACACGAAAGCGTCGATCTTGCTGAAGGCGGCGGCGATCCGGTGTCTATCTGCCTCGTTCACCTGGTGATCAGCGTTCCCGCGCCATGGTCGGTCAAAAGCTCGATCAGCACGGCGTGCGGCAGCTTGCCGTCGAGAATGACGACGCCCTCGACGCCGCGCTCGATCGCATACATGCAGGTCTCGACCTTCGGGATCATGCCGCCGGTGATCGTGCCGTCAGCGATGAGGCCGGGGATGTCGGCGACCTTGAGCTCTTGGATAAGATTCTTGTCCTTGTCGAGCACGCCCGGCACGTCGGTCAGGAACAGCAGGCGCTTGGCGCCGAGCGCGCCGGCGATCGCGCCGGCGAAGGTGTCGGCGTTGATGTTGTAAGTGTCGCCGTTCGCGCCCTGGGCTACGGGCGCGAGCACCGGGATGAGCTCGCGGCCGAGCACCTGCTCCAGCACGGTGATGTCGACCTTGGCCGGCTCGCCGACGAAGCCGAGGTCGACGACGTCGCCGCCAGACGGGGCGTGGCGGGCGAGCTTGGTCGCCGTGACCATGCGGCCGTCCTTGCCGGTGAGCCCGATGGCGCGCCCGCCCTCGGCGTTGATGAAGCCGACGATCTGCTTGTTGATCGACCCCGCGAGCACCATCTCGACCACGTCCATGGTCGAGCGGTCGGTGACGCGCAGGCCGTCGGAGAAATGCGATTCGATGCCGAGCTTTTTGAGCATGGCTCCGATCTGCGGGCCGCCGCCGTGCACGACGACGGGGTTCACGCCGGACTGCTCGAGCAGCACCATGTCGCGAGAAAAATCGCGCGCGACCGAATCGTCGCCCATGGCGTGGCCGCCGTATTTCACGACGACGACGGCGTCGTCGTAGCGCAGCATGTGCGGCAGCGCCTGCATGAGGATCTTGGCCTGCAGAAGCGCTTGTTCCCGGGCGGTGGTCATGGGGCTTATGCTCTCGACGACATGGCGCGGGGGCCGCGCGGCGGCGCAACATAGCCTCGCGCTGAAGCGATCGCAATCAGCCGTCGGCGGAGAGCCGGTCGACCGGAGTGCCTCAGATTTGTGACAATGCCCTGGGATTTGGCGCATAACCGGGCCAATAATCTCTACTCGACAGACTTGTCGCGGCGCAGATCGCCGTCACTTGCCGAGAACGACCAAACGTCCCACAAAAACCTCGGGACTCTCGGAGATCGCGGCCTTCTTCACGGGCCCGACAGGCATCGTAAAACCCAGAACGAACGCGCCGAAGGCGGCCGCGATCACCACGAACAAGGAGAACCGCAATCTCCGGCGCGCGGCTTCGTGATCGGCGGCGGAAGTGATGACGTCAGACATGATCTTCTCCACCCGTTTGTTGACGGACGGAAAGCTAGCGGAAGGGCCGAGGCGCGGCTGTGCGCCGGCGCACGTCTCGGAAGTCGGATGAAGAGGGCGTCAAGCAGGCGCGCCACGAACAAAAAGGGATATAGCTATCGTTCCTCCGAGCCGCGTTTTGGGCACCGCCTGCTTGGAAGTCGTGGCTGGCTCGCACTCCGGTATGGGTCTGCGACCAAGCGTCAACCCCATCGGTTTGTCCACGCGAAACCCAAGTGGCTGGCAATGATGCCGGAGCCGGTTGAACTTTCGAGGCGGGTTTGAGTCGTTCGGTGAACGCGTCATTTGCGCCATGAACAGACCTTCGCCAGCCAAACCACGGGAGGTTGTGTCCAGAGGAGGAGTAGTGTCTATATCCCTTGTCACAACA
>DASPSI010000070.1:0-8407 GCA_035624015.1 Methylocystis sp. | reverse complement strand
ATCGGCTTCACGATCATCTCGCTGACGATCTCGCTGATCGCCGTGCTGATCCCGCTCCTTTTCATGCGCGAGGTCGTCGGCCGCCTGTTCCATGAGTTTGCGATCACGCTGGCGGTGACGATCGTGATCTCCGCCGCGGTGTCGCTGACGCTCGTGCCGATGATGTGCGCGCGGCTCATCCGTCATCGCCCGGATTCCGAGCGCAATCGTTTCGACCTCGCGGCGGATCGCAGTTTCAAATGGATCATCGAACAGTATGGCCGCACGCTCGATGTCGTCTTGAACCATCAGCCGCTGACGCTCTTCGTCGCCCTGACGACGCTTGCGCTGACGATGGCGCTCTATGTCGTCATCCCGAAGGGGTTCTTCCCCGTTCAAGACGTGGGCCTGATCCAGGCGATCTCGGTCGGCCCGCAAAGCGCCTCATTCGGCGAGATGATTCGTCTGCAGGGAGAACTCGCCAAGGCCATCCTGAAGGATCCCGACGTCGAGGGCTTGAGCTCCTTCATCGGCGTCGACGGCACGAATCCGACGCTGAACTCGGGCCGCTTTTTGGTGACTCTGAAGCCATTCAGCCAGCGCAGCCTAAGCGCCAGTGAAATCATCAGGCGGCTCAAGACCGAAGTTGCGGGGGTCGCCGGCGTGACGCTCTACATGCAGCCCGTGCAGGACCTCACGATTGACGCCAGCGTTACCCGCGCGCAATTCAAATTCGTGCTCGAAAACCCTCGCGTCGATGAGTTTCAGGCCTTCGTTCCGCAGCTCGTGCAGCGTCTCGCTCAGGCGCCTGAACTCGCCGACGTCGCGAGCGATCTGCAGCAGGGAGGCCTAGCGGTCGATCTCACAATCGACCGGGCCACCGCCGCACGCTTCGGCGTCACGCCGGCGACGGTCGACAACGCGCTTTACGACTCCTTCGGTCAGCGCATCGTCTCGACGATCTACACGCAGAACAATCAATATCGCGTCATTCTGGAGGCCGATCCCTCGGTCCAGAAGCGTCTCGACAATCTCTCCGCGATCTATCTGCCCTCCGCTACCTCGACGACCAACGAGCAAGTGCCTCTCGGCGCGATCGTGCACGTGCGGCAGCGCACGGCCCCCTTGCTTCTCACGCATTTCGCGCAGTTTCCGGCGACCACGATCTCCTTCAACCTTGCGCCCGACGCCAGGCTCGGCGCCGCGGCGGAGGCGGTCGATCGGGCGATCAAGGAGGCACAGCTGCCGAAAACCTTCATCGTCGCCTATCAAGGCGTGCTGCAGGCGTTTCGCTCCTCGCTCACGAACCAGCTGCTGCTTATCCTCGCCTCGATCGCGGCAATGTATATCGTGCTCGGGGTGCTCTACGAGAGCTACATCCACCCGGTCACGATTCTCTCGACGCTTCCGACGGCGAGCGTCGGCGCGCTCGTGACGCTGATCCTGTTCCGCTACCAGCTCGACGTCATCGCGATCATCGGCATCATTCTGCTCATCGGCATCGTCAAGAAGAACGCGATCATGATGATCGACTTCGCGCTCGACGCCGAGCGCAACGAAGGCAAGCCGCCGCGCGACGCGATCTTCCAGGCCTGCCTCCTGCGTTTTCGCCCGATCCTCATGACGACGATGGCGGCGATCCTGGGCGCCGTGCCACTGATGCTCGGCTCCGGCGCCGGCTCGGAGCTACGCCGGCCGCTGGGCTTCGCGATCGTCGGCGGGCTGATCGTCAGCCAGGTGCTGACCCTGTTCACGACGCCAGTCATCTATCTCTACTTCGACCGTCTGGCGCAAAGGTTCGGCGGCAAGCCCTCGCATGAGGCGCCGCAATGAATGTTTCGGCGCCCTTCATCGCCCGGCCGGTCGCGACGACGCTGCTGACCCTCGGCATTGCGCTCGCAGGGGCGCTCGCCTTTTTCAGCCTGCCGGTCGCTCCCGTGCCGCAGGTCGACATCCCGACCGTGATCGTGCTGGCGCAATTGCCGGGCGCAAGCCCCGACACGGTGGCGAACAGCGTCGCCGGCCCGCTCGAGCGCCATCTCGGTCAGATCGCCGACGTGACCGAGATGACGTCGTCGAGCAGCCTGGGCCTCACCCGCATCACCTTGCAGTTCGGCCTCGATCGCGACATCGACGGCGCGGCGCGGGACGTGCAGGCGGGGATCAACGCGGCGCGCGCCGACCTGCCGACGAGCCTGCGCACCAATCCCACCTATCGCAAGGTCAATCCCGCCGATGCGCCGATCATGATCCTGGCGCTGACCTCCAAGACTTTGACGCGCGGCCAGCTTTACGACGCTGCGAGCAATGTGCTCCAGCAAAGGCTGTCGCAGCTCGAGGGCGTCGGCCAGGTCATCATCGGCGGCGCGACGCTGCCCGCCGTGCGCGTCGATCTTGATTTCCAGGCGCTGAATAAATTCGGCGTCGGCCTCGAAGACGTCCGCGCGGCGCTCGCCTCCGCCAATGCCAACAGCCCCAAGGGCGCGATCGAAGAGCACAGCAAGCATTTCCAAATCTACGACAACGACCAGGCGACCAAGGCGGAAGACTATGCGCCGCTCGTCGTCGCCTATCGCAATGGCAATGCGGTTCGCCTGTCCGATGTGGCCACGGTTACGGACTCGGTCGAGGATGTCCGCAACGCCGGCTTCTATGATGACAACCCTGCGGTGGCGGTCATCCCCTTCACGCAGCCCGGCGCGAACATCATCGACACCGTGGATCGGCTCAAAGCCGAGCTGCCAACGCTCGAAGCGGCGATGCCCGGCGACATCAACGTGATCATCGCTGGCGACAAGTCGCTGACGATTCGCGCCTCTCTCGCCGACACCGAGACCACGCTTGTCATCGCGGTGCTGCTCGTCGTTGGGGTCGTCTTTTTCTTCCTGCGCGACGTGCGCGCGACGATCGTGCCGAGCATAGCGGTGCCGGTGTCGGTCATCGGCTCCTTCGGCGTCATGTATCTCGCTGGCTTCACGCTCGACATCCTCTCGCTGATGGCGCTAACCATCGCGACTGGCTTCGTGGTCGACGACGCGGTGGTCGTTGTGGAGAACGTCTCCCGCCATCTCGAGGCGGGCATGCCGCAGAAGGAAGCCGCGCTGCTCGGGGCGCGCGAGGTCGGCTTCACGGTGTTGTCGATGAGCCTGTCGCTCGTCGCGGTCTTCACGCCGATCCTGTTCATGGGCGGCATTCCCGGGCGCTTTTTCCGGGAATTCGCGATGACGCTCTCGATCGCGATCATGATCTCGCTCGTCATCTCACTTACGACGACGCCTATGCTGTGCGCGTTTTTGCTGCGCAGACGACCGAAAGAAGATCCCTCTCATCCCAGGCGGCGCACATTTTTCGACCGGATGCTCAGCGGCTATGAGCGCAGTCTGGTCGTGGCGCTGCGCCATCCCAGGACGGTCCTCTTCATCCTCCTGGCGACGATCGCGCTCAATGTCGAGCTGGTCCGGGTCATTCCCAAGGGCTTCTTTCCGCAACAGGACACAGGCCGCATCACGGGCGTGCTGCGCGGCGACCAGAGCGTTTCGTTTCAAGCTATGCAGAAGAAGCTCGTAGAGATGATCGCGATCGTCAGGCGGGATCCCGCTGTGGACAACGTCATCGGCTTCACTGGAGTCGGCAGCGGCGGCCAGGCGGCCGCGGTCAACACGGCCTCCGTCTACGTCAATCTGAAACCGCTGGACGAGCGCGGCGAGAGCGCCGACGACGTCATCACCCGTTTGCGACCGGCTCTGGCAAAGATTTCGGGCGGCGAGGTCTTCCTGAGCGCCATTCAGGACTTCCGCGTCGGCGCGCGTCAGTCCAACGCGCTCTATCAATACACGCTGCTCGGCGCCGGCGCCGAGCTCTATCAGTGGACGCCCAAGCTTGTGGACGCGCTGAACCGCGGCGGCGTGCTGCGTGACGTGAACTCCGATCAGCAGCTGCGGGCGCTCGAGGCCGATGTAACGATCGATCGTGACACGGCTTCGCGTCTCGGCCTCACCGCCGCGCAGATCGACAATGCGCTTTACGACTCTTTCGGTCAGCGGCAGGTCTCCGTTATCTACCAGGCGCAAAACCAATATCATGTGGTGATGGAAATCGACCCGCGCAGCACGCAGCGTCCGGAATCGCTCAACGATATTTATGTTTCGACGGCCGGGGCGCCGGCAAGCGGAACCTCGACGACGAATGCGCCAGTCGGCACGGCCGTCGTCAGCACGGCGCCGCCAGTTGCGCCTTCAACCGCTTCAACTAGCACCGCCGCCGCCGCTTCCGCTATGGCCAGCGTCACCGCCACGGCGCGCAACGCCACGAACAACGCGCTTGCCGTCGTCGGCAACGCGACGGCGTCGACGGGTTCGTCGGTCAGCACGAATCCGGAGACCATGGTTCCGCTGCCGGGCGTTGCAAGTTTCAGTCCCGGCCACACGGCGCTCGCCATCAACCATCAGGGCCTGTTCGTCGCGACGACGATCTCTTTCAATCTGGCGGAAGGCGCGTCGCTCAGCCAGGCGCTCGACGACATCGAGCGCGCGACCAAGGAAATCGGCATGCCGATCACGCTCAAGGGCTCGCTGACCGGCACCGCCCAGCTCTTCACGGAATCGCTGAAGACGGAACCCCTGCTCATTCTGGCGGCGCTCACCGCCGTCTATATCGTTCTCGGCATTCTCTACGAGAGCTACATCCACCCGATCACCATTCTTTCGACGCTGCCTTCCGCCGGGGTCGGCGCCATTCTCGCGCTGTTGCTGTTTGGCGCGGAGTTCAGCATCATCGCCTTCATCGGCGTGATCTTGCTCATCGGCATCGTCAAGAAGAACGCGATCCTGATGATCGATTTCGCAATCGAGATGAAACGCCTGCAAAATGCTTCGTCCTACGATGCGATCTATGAGGCCTGCCTCTTGCGCTTCCGCCCGATCATGATGACGACGATGGCGGCCATTCTTGGGGCCATGCCGCTGGCGTTGAGCTTCGGCAATGGCGGCGAGGTCCGCCGCCCGCTGGGGATCGCGATCGTCGGCGGCTTGATCGTCAGCCAAGCGCTGACGCTTTACACGACGCCGGTCATCTATCTCTATCTGGACCGCTTCAGCGTCTGGGCGGCGCAGCGGCGCCAGGAGATTTCCGGGCGCCTTTTCGGGCGCAAGAGGGGTTCCGGCGCGATCTGATTGAGGGGCGATGCGCCCGTTGCGAGATAAACCTCGATGCCCGAAAAGCGCCTCCTCATCGTCGCCCACGCCCCGTCGCCGAACACGGAGCGGCTGCGGGACGCGGTCATCGCCGGCGCGCGGTCGCCCGAAATCGAGGGCGTTGAGGTCCTCGCCAAACGCCCCCTTGAGACCACGCCCGAGGATGTGCTCGCAACACAGGCGGTCATTCTCGGCACTCCCGAAAACCTTGGGTACATGAGCGGCGCGCTGAAGGAATTTTTCGACCGCTGCTATTATCCGTGCTTAGACCGCACGCAGGGATTGCCCTATGCGCTCTACGTCAGGGCCGGCAGCGACGGGACCGGGACGAGGCGCGCAGTCCAATCCATCGCCGCCGGCCTGCGGTGGCGCCAAATCCACGAGCCGTTGATCTGCAAAGGTGATTGGCGCGAGGAGTTTGTCGAAACATGCCGCGAGCTCGGGGCCTTAGTCGCGGCGGGGCTCGACGCCGGAGTCTTTTGAGGCGCCGTCCGGGCGGCGCCGCCTGTGTCTGCGACCAAATACCGCAGTCTCAGCTTTAAATACTGGCAGGCTGATTGAATGCTTTCTGGCATGATGCGGTTTGCAAAGTTCGGCGCCGCATGCGCCGCATGAAAGGGCAAGTCGTGATGCATCCGGACGAATTCCGAGCGATCGTGTCGCTCATGCGATACGCGATGGTTCTTCTCGGGCTGAATTTCGTGGGTCACATCGTTTTCGTGACCTGGCGGCACTTTTCATAAAGGCGCCCAATCCTTCAGCAAGCTATGCAGTTTTCGAGGCGCCACGCCGCTCAGCCTGCCGCCACCTGTTTTATTTGCGCCGTCGCCGGCTCGACCGCCGAGATGAAGCCGCCGCCGAGCACGCGGGCTTCGCCGTCGCCGCCATCGTAAAACACGCAGGCCTGCCCAGGCGACACGCCGAACTCGCCCGCAGCGAAGACCACCGCCGCCTCCGTCTCGCCCCGACCGATGAGCCGCGCCGCGACCGGCGGGCGCGTCGAGCGCACGCGCGCGAAAACGTCCTGCCCGATCGGCGGCAGATCGGAAAGCGCGCCCTCGCCGATCCAGTTCACGTCCCGTAGGAACACCGCTCGCGTCTCCAGCGCCTCGCGCGGTCCGACAACGACCTGCGCCCGCGCGGCGTCGAGACGCACGACGAACAGCGGCTCGCTGGCGTGGCCCGCCTGCACGGCGCCGAGACCGAGCCCGCGGCGCTGGCCGACCGTGTAATTCACGACGCCTGCATGGCGCCCGAGCACCCGTCCGTCGACATGCACGATTTCGCCA
This sequence comes from Methylocystis sp., assembly GCA_035624015.1. Lineage (GTDB taxonomy): Bacteria > Pseudomonadota > Alphaproteobacteria > Rhizobiales > Beijerinckiaceae > Methylocystis. The sequence continues at coordinate 1,947 of DASPSI010000070.1, read as the reverse complement.
GGCACGATCGCGCCCGGCGCCAGGCGCTCGACCACCTCGGTGTAATGACCGGAGGGCACGAAGCAGATATCTTGGCTGTCAGGCTTTTCGGCGACATCGAGCCCGAAGCGGCGCGCGAGATCGCGCACCTCGCTCTTAGCGTAGTCGCCGAGCGGGAAGCGCAGCATCTGCAGCTGCTCGCGCGTCGTCGCGAACAGGAAGTAGCTCTGGTCGCGCGCTGCGTCCTTCGCGCGATAGAGCGCGCGGGCGCCGCGGCTGTCGTCGCGCGAGGAGATGTAATGGCCGGTCGCCAGCGCGTCGGCGCCGAGATCCTTGGCGGTCTCGAACAGATCCGCGAATTTGATGAACTGATTGCAGGCGACGCAGGGTACCGGCGTCTCGCCGCTCGCGTAGCTCGCCGCGAAGCCGTCGATGACTCGCTCGCGGAACCGCGTTTCGTAATCGAGCACGAAATGCGGCACGCCGAGCTTCTCGGCGACCTTGCGCGCGTCCACGATGTCCTGGCCGGCGCAGCACGCGCCCTTGCGATGAGTGGCCTCGCCATGGTCGTAAAGCTGCAGCGTGACGCCGATCACCTCGTAGCCCCGCTCGTTGAGCAGCGCGGCGACGACGCTGGAATCGACGCCGCCGGACATGGCGACGACGACGCGCGTCTCCGCGGGCGGCTTGCCGGCGACGAGGGGAGCTAAGGCAGGGGCGGTCATTTCGGATCGTAAGCGGATGCGGGGGTTGGCCCCAAATCGCAGATTTAAGGCATTTCGCTTTCGCCCGCAATTTCTGCGCTACTTTCTGCGCTACTTGCCGTGCGGGCGCGTCAAGCCCAAGCGGCGCATGATGATCAGCGCCGCCGCCGCCGCGCCGACGCAAAGCGCGCCGGCGTAGGCGGTGCCGTTTTGAATTTCCGTGAATGGCAGGTCCTTCGTGTTCATGCCGAAGAACCCGGTCACGAAGGTCGCCGGCAACAAAATGGTCGTGACGACGGTCAGAACATAGAGCCGATCGTTGGTGACGAGACCGGCGAGGGCGTTGAGCTCGTCCTGCAGCACGCGGCCGCGGTCTTGAACCTCGGCAAGATCGTTGGCGAGGATATCGACGCGCCGCGCGAGGCGCGCGCCGACCTCCTTGAGCTCCTCGTTCTCCTGCTCGTCGACGGTGGCCTCGAGCCGCAGCAGCGGCGAGCGCAAGCCGTTGACCTCCCGCGCAAGGCGTAGCGCGGCCCGGCGCGTGGAGCCGAGCGTCGTGCGTTCGTCGAAGCCGTGGCCGCGGCCATCGGTCAGAATCCGCTCCTCGATGCGGTCGAGCGCGGCTGAGAGCTCGAAGATGATGCGTCCGAGCTCGTCGGAAAGATGCATGACGAGAGTCTCGAAGAGCTCGAGCGGCGTCGCGGCGAGTCTTCCGGCGCTCAGCGCCAGGCGCGTCGACTCCACCGCGTCGAGCGGGCGCTCGCGGGCGCTCACAAGGAACCGCTCGCCGAAGACGAAGCGCAGATAATCGGTCTGCGGCAGCCGCCCAGAAATGTCGCGCTCGTGATCGATGAAGGCGCCGCGCACGAGATTGCCGGAATGGTCGATGAACTGCCGGTCGATGGGGCTGGAAAGAATCTTGCGGCCTTCCTCTCCCAGCGCGTCGAGTTTCGCGACCAGGGCAGGCGTGCGTAGGTCGGAGAGATCGAGATGCAGCCAGACGAAGGCCTCGCCCGGCGCGCCGAGCCTCGCGACATCCTCGGCGTCGCCGGGTTCCGCGCGCCCCTCCTCGTCGAAGCGCAGCACCCATAGCGCGCCCGGGACGTCGGCGTCGAAAGCGGGTTTCAGGCGGTCGAAGGACATAGCGGCGACCTCGGAAGGAACGAACCGCTCATCTGTAGCAGAGGCTTCTCCAGAGCCGGCAAAATTTTTGGACGCGGGAGTCCGAGATCAGGAAGACTAGAACGGAATGTCATCGTCGAGC
>DASPSI010000065.1:0-43227 GCA_035624015.1 Methylocystis sp. | reverse complement strand
GACGCCGCGCCGTAGGAAAACAGCGACAGGACTGCGAGCCGATGGTGCGCGCAAAACGGGAAAAGAGCAGCAAATTCACCCCGCCGACCCGGCGCAGCCACTACATATCGACGAACCTGGGACAACGGGATAAGCCTCCTTGTGTGAGCCTTGACGCAATAGTCACGCCCCCATTCGGGCGCGGATGGCCCGTGTCGCGAAGGTCGCATAAGGGTCATTTTGGGCCTTTGACAAATGGTTGAGCTAATATGGCGAACCCTGTCATCCAGCCTGTTCTCAAAAGCCTTGCTCTTTAGCTCCCCGCCCGCCATACTGCTCCTCGCATCAAGACGAGGGCTGGCGCGCCTTCACCAACCTGCCAATCCGGGCAAGGTGGTCTTCGCGAAAAGCGAGATGTGGCTGTTTCGATACAGCAACCTGAACGGATCGCCAGCCTCCCGTCACTAGAGGAGGCTTGCCATGGGCGATCAACTTCCAATTTCCGACCTCATCGAGAACCGGCAAAAACAACTCGGGCTGGGCCGAAGCGAGCTTGCCCTCAGGCGTGGGTTCAAAAACATCTCCAAGGGCATTCGCCGGATTGATGGCGTCTGTGCCGGAGACCTCAATTCTCCAGCGGCCAGGATGGTCCTGACCAATCTCCCAGCCGCATTAGAGGTAGAGAAGGATACCGTTGAGAACGCCCTTCACACTACCCGAGAAGTCATGCTTGAGGCAGAACGCCAGGCTGAGGCGAGACGGGAGGCAGCTTGGCGGGAGTCATTCAAGCCCTCCGCCTATCTTGTGACCAAGGGGAAGCGTCCGTCGTCTATCACCCTCTATGGGATGACTGGCGGGGCTGAGCGTTGGTTGAAAATCCCCCTCGACCTGTCCAAGGCGCCCGTGACCTACGCGGCTCAAGCCCATGAGTTTGCGAAGAGAACGCCACAGGTCACTTTCTTTGGACGCACAACAGGGTTCATCGTGAATTACACGCCCGACCATGCTGTGCGTTTTGACCTTGACGGCAATCCCGTCGAGCATTTCAATCGGGCCTATATCCTGGAGCAGGTCGAGGTGTTTGTGGGCAAGCGGAGGCTTCCGGAAAGAAGAATGTTTGCAATTTAAGGATTTCCCGGTTTCATCGTATTGCCCCGCTAGAGCCTTGGTTCCGCCTAAACTGGTTGCGATGCTTTCTTGGAGAGATGAGCGCGACAGATCCAAAGTCGTGAAGGAGGATGGACATGCTATTCGAAGTGCAGTTCATGACCGGCGGCGGCAAACGTCGGCAACCCAGCGTCATCCGAACCGCCAACTTCGAAGCGGACGAACTTTATTCAGTCGTCTCTCGCATACGCGTCATTCTCTCAACACGTGGCTACGAGCCTTACATCGATGCGTTTCGAATCCTTGCCGACGGCAACCGGCTCCTTTACTCCGGGCAGCGCGAGGCAATCGTCGGCTAGCGACATGTCCTCGCGCCATTTCGGAGCCGTTGTTGGCCCGCCTTATCGCCCCGCTAGCGCCTCCCCACTGCCGTCAAAAGAAGCTGCGATCGTCGAGCTGAGCGGTGTCAGCTCCCGCTCATATAGCCTCTGAAGTCGACCTCAGGGGCGGCGGCAGCGCCGAGTTAGGTTCTCTCCACTCCGCGCCCGGCGCTGCCGCAATCCTCGATGTCGTGAAGATTTCATTAAATTGTGAGATGATAGCCGTGAGCGATGCACCACCGCTCCGCCTCCTTCATTTTAGGCCGGGGCGTGGCGGCAGCGTTGTGGATGCCCCCACAACTTCCATCCCGGCGCTGCCGCCTAACTAGCTGATTTCTCTTGTGGTAAGCCCGCTACATAATAGGGGATAGCCGATTGAAATTTCAATTCTTTTGCGTCCGAAGCGCCTCGCGCAAATCGCGTTCCTGCTCCTTGAACAGAGCCAACGTCCTGATGTAAGTCTTTAGCAAAGCCTCTGCTTCTCCGGTAGGCAAACGGTTAGCCTTCAATATCTCAGTCCGGGCGCGTTGACGCGCGACCAGCTCTTTTGCGTGACTGACACGCCGAACAGCCGCAATGAGCCTGTCTGGCATATGGTCCCCACGGTCTCCCAGGCGCGAGGCTGTATCAAAACATTGGACCGCAATTAATTGGTCATTTAGCCGCAGAGGCATTTCAGCGCACGGAGGCGTGGGGCAAGCGGGCTAGGATCGCCATCCTCCCTCACTTGGGCCGCTTCAGTCGAATCCGGAGTCAATCAAGCGGGTGGCGATGCCTTATATTCTTTCATTGAAAATGTAAAGACAAACGCCAATTAAGATAAGTTTAGGACTTCGTCAACCGTTGGTTTGCGTTCGGCAACTCCAAAGAGCGATAAAAAGTAATACCGATTCCTCGGAGGGGGCATAGAGTAACATGTATGTTGGGGATATATCTGGGGATATCGAAAAAAGAAGCTAGGATTTTGTCCAGAATCACTCGTAAACTGTCCCTTGTCGATCTCCTAAATCGGCTCCTCCCTTCCCTGACCTGGCCGCCGTTTTCCGGCGGTTCTTTTTTCGGCAATGAATGCTCAGCTCATGCTAGCTTTGCGGTGAAGGTTTTTTTTGCGTGCGCATCGGTTGCCGAAAATTAATTTCATTGTTGCAAGTGGGACACAGACTTCAGGGGGAATCGGGTGTAAATTTTCCTTTGTCGGCATCCTCGTTATGTCGACTCCTCCCTGACTTGGGCCACTGCCACATTCAGTGGCCTCTTTTTTGGATGGACTGGCCTACGTTGATTCTAAGGAAATTGAACTGAATTTGGTTGAAGAAAGCCCTGACAGGGAGCCGCCGTACGCCGCTCTAATAAGGAGGGAGCGAACAGGGTTGTGGCGTCAACACGCCTTGGGCAATAGTCCACGCCTGGGGCGGCAAAATTGCCGGTCATCAGCCATCGCCGACAGGTGCGGGAACGAATTGCGTAGCAGGGTAGGAGGAAACTAGAGACTCACGCAAGGTTTAGTTGTTTTGCCTGAACTAAAAGTGGAGGTAGTGGAGGATATTCCAATAATGTACCAATCCCATAATCTTATATATCGCATACAAGCCTAGAGCATGATATGTAGAAGTTATGGAAATGCCTCCACTACCTCCACTACCTCCACTACCTCCACTTTTTCATTGGCCGAGCAGGTCTGATTCTGGGCGGGGAAGCGCGTCAACAAGAAGGTGAAGCCGAGTTTTGATTGAAGAAAAAGGCTAGAGCGTAATTTTGTACGTAGTTTTACATAGTGACCGCAAAGACACAGTGCCGAACTGTTTTCACTTCAGCTCTAGCTTTTGGTGACGTTTAAGCCTTGACCAAGCCGAAGCGTTTTCCTTCACTTGAAATGCCCGTTTGGGGTCGCTGCCGCTCTCCTACGGCACGACATTTCAGGGCTCTGAGGAAGCCGCCGAGATGCCGAGATGGCTGGGGTTCGGCGGCTTCTTTTCTCTTGGGCGTGGGTGAAGACGCGAATAGGCTATCCCGGCCAATACACAGGGGTCAGACCGGGGCCGACGGCACCGGCTTGGTCGACCGAGGCGGCGGCCAGCATCAGCTAGTCGGGAGAGCTGACACCGCGGGTGCACAGGTGTGGCCGATTCAAAATGAATTAAAACGAGGCATTCCGCAGCAATGCGTAACATTGCGAAACTGCCTCAGTTTGCCTCGAAATGGCTCGGTTCGCCTCGCGGACAAAGCTTGGCCTGTACAGGGAGCGCGATCGAGAAAAGCGGCGAGACTCGCTCCTCAGCACCTCAGTGCGTATGGTGTGATAGGTCAATTTCTGCGGGCATTCGGTGGGCATTTGTGGTCATTTAGTGGACTCTTGTAGTCAATGTGCTCGTTAATGCAGGCGTTGTCCGTAGCGCGTCAAGCCGCCGTGTTTTGTAACGCGTGAACGGTCGGCTTCGGGTTTGTGCTCGGAGCGGGCTCGAGCCCCTGGAAGGCTGCTCCGAGGTGCAGGCTGCGTTGATCTTGGTCGTGCCAGCCTGTTTCCTTGTTCGGCTGGACGGCCGTTTCCTCGTCCCGGCCTGCGCAGCGGAACCGGCGTCGCGCGCAGGAGCGGTCAAGGACGCGCGCAAGCGCGCCCGGCAGGGCTTGTCCTTGACGGCTCCGAGCACGGCACCAGGCTTTCTCGCAGCCGGGACGACCTCTCACCTCGCGGCGTCGTAACCCGCCAGGGACGCGGACCAAATGATGGCGCCGTCGAAGGCGCGGCTTGCCGGCCCGAACCCGCCGTCGGAGGCATGAAAGTTCGCGACAATATCCGGACCAGAAACGATGCCGAGCGTTTTACGCTGCAAGCACCACGCGTTGATTTTATGCGCTAGCCGTCGCAGCCGCGACCAAGCGCGGCACGTCGATTGGCAAGACAAGCTTGTCGATCGCCTGCTTCATAATCGCGATCGTCGCGCCCTTATCGTAGATCGCGAAGGTTGTCCTGCGTGCATCGCTTTTATGCCCGATCAGCTCTTCGGCGTGAGCTTGCGGAACTCCTGCTCGGATCAAGAGCGTGGAGACGGTATGCCGGAAGCTGTGGATGTCGAGAAGCGCCTCGTATAGGCCAATGAGTTGGCGATAGCGGGTGAATTTTTGGCCAAGCTTATCGCCATAGGCGCCATCGGCCGCGGACGCCCGCAGTTCGGAAAACAGAAGTTCGTCGGGCGGGCGGTCTTGGACGCGGCCTTCAAGAAAGCCAAGCGCTCGAAAATCGTCGTGCAACGGAACCCAACGGCGAGATTCCTTGCCTTTTAGCTGCAATCCGGGCGCTTTCAAGTCGATGTACCAAATGTCCTCGCCCGTGTCGGGGTCAGTCTCTTTTTGAATGTGTCGCACCCGCAACTGGCAGGCTTCCTCGCGGCGCACGCCGGAGAATGCCGCCAACAAAATCACCCAATAAAGTGGATCACGAATGACGTGATTCCCGGGCTTATGTCGTCGCGCCTCCGACTGACAGCCCAGAAACAAGGGCGAACAGAACAAAGCGCGCAACTGCTCGATTTCCCACATCTTCCGCTTGGCGCTGCCGCCTTCCATCGGATCGAGGTCTTCGTCCGGCTCGATCCACAGGCCCATAAAGGGATTATCGGTCTTCTCGATCAGTTCGTTGCGGACCGCCCAATCGAAAAATGCCGTCATGACGGAGAAATGCCGGTTGCACGTCGTAAGGCTTATCGGCTTCAGGCCCATGCTCTTGCTGGCTTCCGCAATCTCGCGCAGGCCCATGTCTCGCCAGGCTTTAGACTTCGAGTAGTCGCCGGGCAGCGACAAAAGCAACCTCGAGAATGCCTCGGCATCAGCGGCGCCAATGCGCAAGGGACGCCTTTCGCCAATTATCTGGCGCCACAATCGCATTGTGCCGAACGACTGGCGAGCGTAGCTCCTGCCCCATTTTTTCTTCTGCGTCTGATCCTTCGTGAAACCCGTCCAGAGCAGCTCGAGAGGCTGCCGCGCGCTCGGCTGATCGCTATCGTTCTGTTCCTCGTTCGTCGCTGTAGCCTCGTCGCCGGCAGCCTCACTCTCCAGCACGGTCGCTACGCTTCGCGTCGAAAACTGCTCGTCGCGAACAACATGCTCCGATGGGAGGCTTGATACGCAGTCGAAGGGCGCAGCGAAGTCCTCCGGCTCCAAAATCTGCCGCATCTCCTTCGCCCTTGCCGCCGACATCTCGCAAGAGTTCGCGTAGGCCTTCAAGATCGCTCGGCCAAGAATCCTCTCGTCGAGACTGTCCGGCGTCACGTCCAGTCCAAGCCGCGCCGCGTAACGTTGAACGCTGTCGCGGACCTCGGAAACGTCGTTGCGAGCGAGGGCCGTACGATAGTCGTTGGCGATTGTTTCGAGGACAATCTCATCGGCGTTTCGCGGCACCGCGCCATGGTGGTCGAAAAATCCGCCGTTGCGCGCAAGCGTCACTTCGTCCGTCCAGCGGCAGTCGGCATCGAGCAGCGACAGCATCTTTTCCACGTGATCCCGCGTAACGCTGGGATTCTCCCGCAACATCACGAACAGCCTTTCCGTCTCGGTCCAAAGCCAACGCGAACCTTGGCGCGCCTTCACCAGCGACCCGGTCCGCAGTGTTCGGATGATTTCCGAGCGGCCGACCCGCGCCCTGATGTCGGCCGGGACCCGCCGGCGAAACACCAAGACAGTGCCTCTCCTTCGAAGGTTTTCCGGATTCGGCATTTCGTCAAGCCAAAAGCCCCAAGTGGACCACACGTGTGGACCGGGGCCGGGCAAGCCAGGGTCAACGCGGTCCGATCGGCTTTTACGGCGTTGATTCCCAACAAACTTGGCTGGGGAGGGAGGATTCGAACCTCCGAATGGCGGAATCAAAATCCGCTGCCTTACCACTTGGCGACACCCCAATCGGCGCCTGTCTTAGAGCGGCTCGGCCCGTCGCGCAACCTGGTTCTGACGCAAGGCCGCCGCGGCGCTTTTGGCGAGAAAGAACAGGACTCCTTGGGTCTCGTTCGAATGGACAGGGTCGAGCTTTCGGGGCGGGGACCCTCTCAAGAAAAAGCGCGCTGCGCCGGAAGCTGCGCCGCAACTCCTTCTTTTCTTGGGAGTCACTCGGTGTCAAGGATGGCGCGTCGCGCCCCTGCGCGGTTCGCGTCGAACTCTTCGAGGAGGAAACGATGAGGATCCCCGCATTCGCTCTGATCGCATCCCTCGCCCTCGTCGCCAGCCCCGCTCTTGCCGCGCAGAGCGCGAGCGGCGCCGACGCCGCGACCTCCGCGAAAGCGAAGGCCGCGAAAATCCAGAACCTCGTCATCGGCAAGTTCTCGCCTAAGAAGCTCAGCCGAGCGCAGATCATGAAAGTCCAGACCGCGCTCGACAAGGCGGGCTTTAACGCTGGTTCCGCGGACGGAAGATGGGGGACGAGGACGCAAAAGGCCGGCCTCGCGTTTCTGAAGAGCAAGCACAAGACCTCGGTCAGCCAGCTCACCGACAAGGACCTCGCGAGCCTCGGCCTCAACCGCGCCATGTTCATGCAAGGCGCCAAGCATTATGGCTCGGCGAAGGGGATGATCAAGAAATGAGGCATTGGGGCGGCGCGGTCGTCGTAGGATTTTCCAGGAACGACTGCGCCGCTCGTCCCATCAGCGTCGGCGCGCAGCGTGAAGTATTGTTGGGGCGCCTCCCTTTCGTGCGCCGAATGTGCGTCGTTCGACCGCCATAGACAGCACGCTTGTGCATTGACAATGATACGTCCGCCATCCTGAACGATAGATCACTTGATCCTGCGGCGTCAAATACCCCAAAATCCAGGAAGCGTCGGAGCATTCGCGTTCGCCAGATCTCGCTTTGCGGCGGTGATATGATGCGAACGTTACGAGGCTGCGCAGGTCTTGCCGACAGGAGTCACGAAATGGTCCTGGCTCAAAGCCTGGGTGATCGGCGTCGCCAAATGGCGCGGTCTGAATTAGGCGATTGTCGCGCTCGCCCGCCGCCTCGCGGTGATCATGCGCCGGATGTGGACGATGGCGCCGAATTCCGTTGGACACGGGAGAACGCGCCGCTCGCGGCTTGACCGACTCACCAAAACGCAACGTCGAACAAAGGCTGTTCGAGTTCCGCCGGGCCGCGGAAGAATTCCCCTCGCGAGACGATGGATGAGGTGGGGTCGCGCTGACCCATGCGCCGATCGCCACGCCGTGATAAGGTCGCTCATCGGATTGCTCAGCCTCACTCTACTGATCCCATGCTGGGAGAGCCAAGCGGCTGATCCCGAAGAGAAGCGAAGGCCCGCGGGTGACATCGAAAATCCAAGATCGCCGCCGCTTAAGTGCGCTTGACGCCGACCGGCCGAATAGAGAAGGGCCAGCGGCCATCTGAAGCGTTGCGCCACGAAGGCCGTACACGCGACCGCGCACGACGCGCTCTTCGCATCCCCCGAAAAATTTCCTTGCATCGCCCGGGCGGTCCGTGCAGTCGCTCGCAATGACGTGCCTGCACTCTCCGAGGTCGAGCTATTCACGGCCATCCGCCTTGCCGCGGATCATATTGATGATTCCAGAAAAATCCATCGCGCCAGCGCCTGCGTCGGTATAAAGCGCATAAAGCTGCGCGGCGAGCGCGCCGAGCGGCGTCGCGACACCCGCAGCCGCGGCCGCCTCCTGCGCGAGCTTCAGATCTTTGAGCATCAGCGACGCCATGAAGCCGGGCTTGTAATCGTTGTTTGCCGGCGAGGAGGGCACCAGGCCGGGCGCGGGGCAATAGCTCGTGAGCGACCAGGATTGCCCCGACGACACCGAGGCGACATTGAACAGCGCCTGAGCCGAGAGCCCGAGCTTCTCCGCCAGCACGAAGGCCTCGCAAGTCACGATCATCGTCGCGCCGAGCATCATGTTGTTGCAAATCTTCGCCGCCTGGCCGAGACCGGCGTCGCCGCAGTGGATGATCGCTTTGCCCATGCCCGAGAGAGTCGGCCGCGCCGCGGCGACGGCCGGCGCCGCGCCGCCGCACATGAAGGTCAGCGACGCCGCCTTCGCGCCGCCGACCCCGCCCGAGACCGGCGCGTCGACAGAGGCCTGTCCGGCGAGGCTCGCCAGGCGGTGCGCCTCGCGCGCGCTGGCGATGTCGATCGTCGAGCAGTCGATGAACAAGGTCCCTTCGCAGACTCGCGGCAGGAGCTCGGTCCATACCGAGAGCACGGCGTCGCCCGCCGGCAGCATGGTGACGACGACGCCAGCCTGCGTCGCCGCGTCCCTGGCGGAAGCGGCGGGCTTAACGCCATTCTCCTTCGCCTGAGCGCGGAGCGCTGGCGCAAGGTCGAAGCCGATCACCTCATGACCCGCGCTCACGAGATTGGCGGCCATCGGGCCGCCCATGGCGCCCAATCCGATGAAAGCGATGCGAGCCATGGCTATTCCATCGTCGGGATGACGAAGCTCGCGCCTTCCTTCACGCCGCTCGGCCAGCGCGAGGTCACAGTCTTCGTCCTGGTATAGAAGCGCATCGCGTCGGGGCCATGCTGGTTCAGATCGCCGAACACAGACCGCTTCCAGCCGCCGAAGGTATAGTAGGCGAGCGGCGTCGGGATCGGCAGATTGACGCCGACCATGCCGACCTCGACTTTTGACGCAAAGTCGCGCGCGGCGTCGCCGTCGCGCGTGAAGATCGCGACGCCATTGCCATATTCGTGCTCATTGGCGAGCGCGAGCGCCTCCGTGTAATTTTTCGCGCGCAACATGCAGAGAACCGGCCCGAAGATTTCCTCGCGATAGATGCGCATGTCGCGCGTCACATGGTCGAAAAGACAGCCGCCGAGGTAGAAGCCGTCCTCATAGCCTTGCAGGCTAAATCCGCGCCCGTCGACGACGAGCCTCGCGCCCTCCTCCAGCCCGAGCGCGATATAGCCCTTGACCCTGTCGAGATGCGCTCGCGTCACCAGCGGGCCGAAATCGACGCCTTCGTCGAGCGACGGGCCGATCTTCAGGTTTTCGACGCGAGGCGCGAGGCGCCCGACGAGCTCGTCGGCGGTTCTCTCGCCGACGGGCACGGCGACGGAGATCGCCATGCAACGCTCGCCCGCCGAGCCATAGCCCGCGCCGATCAGCGCGTCGACGGCCTGATCCATGTCTGCGTCGGGCATGACGATCATGTGATTTTTGGCGCCGCCAAAGCATTGCGCGCGTTTGCCGTTCGTGGCGGCGCGCGCGTAGATATGCTCCGCGACCGGCGTTGAGCCGACGAAGCCGACGGCTTTGACGTCAGGGTCGTCGAGCAGCGCGTCCACCGCCTCCCTGTCGCCGTTGAGAACATTGAGCACGCCAGCGGGCAGGCCAGCCTCGATCATGAGCTCGGCTAAGCGCATCGGAACGCCGGGATCGCGTTCCGATGGTTTCAGCACAAAGGCGTTGCCACAGGCGATGGCGGGCGCAAATTTCCACATCGGGATCATGGCCGGAAAGTTGAAGGGCGTGATCCCGGCGACGACGCCGAGCGGCTGGCGCATCGAGTAGATGTCGATGCCCGGGCCGGCGCCGTCGGTGAACTCGCCTTTGAGAAAATGCGGGGCGCCGATCGCAAATTCGACGACCTCGAGGCCGCGCTGGATGTCGCCCCTGGCGTCTCCGACTGTTTTGCCGTGCTCTCGCGCAAGCAGCCGCGCGAGCGGCTCCATCTCGCGCTGGACGAGGTCCAGAAAGCGAATCAGCACGCGGGCGCGGCGTTGCGGATTGACTGCGGCCCAGGCAGGCTGCGCAGCGCGAGCGTCCTCGACCGCAGCGCGCGCTTCGGCTTTGGAGGCGAGCGGCACGCGCGAGATCGTTTTTCCCGTCATCGGCTCGAAGCCGTCGGCGAAGCGGCCGGAGGTTCCCGCAACACGCCTGCCGCCGATGAAGTGATGGAGATCCCGCATGTGCGTCTTAGCTCGGCAGCGTCACAAGGTCCGCATCGTCATTGCGAGCGAAGCGAAGCAATCCAGGAGTCAAGGGCGCGCTGTTTTTCGTCAGCGTCCTCGCGCACGAATCCCTCCGAGCGCTGGCGTGGATTCTGGATTGCTTCGCTTCGCTCGCAATGACGGCCTCCCTTCGATGCTTCATTCGGAGTCGCTTTGGTTGGACGGATGCGCGGCGCGAAACGCTGGCAGCTCCGCACAGGCTGCGTCCACCGCGAGAATCCGCGGCAGATGACCGAGCGGAGTCTCGAACCGGCGCGCGTTGTATAGCTGCGGAATGAGGCAGATGTCGGCCAGCGTTGGGGCAGACCCGAAGCAGAACGGCGCCGGCTCGATCATGTTCTCCACGGCTTCGAGACCGCCCTTGAAAATCCAGTGGCGCCGCCATTCGTCGAGGCCAGCGTCGGACGTGCGCAGCACCTCCCGCAGATAATTCACGACGCGGAGATTATTCAGCGGATGCGTGTCGCAAGCAATCGCCAGGGCGACGGCCCAGGCCTTCGCCGCTAGGGCTGGCTCCTCCGGAATCAACGCCGGCGCTGGCTGCAGCTTCTCCAGATAAAAGATAATGGCGAGCGACTGCGTCAGGACCACGCCGTCGTCGAGCTCGAGAGCCGGCACGAGTCCCTGCGGATTAAGTGCGAGATAGGCGGGATCGCGGTGCTCGACGCGCAGCAGATGGACGGGGCGGCGCTCAACTTTCAGTCCTTTGAGCTCCAGCGCGATGCGCACGCGGTAGGCGGCGGAGGAGCGGAAGTAGTCATATAGGATCACCAGTCGACTCCGCGATCGGAGAGGGCGCCGGCACACGATTCTAATCCGAGCCTTAGCGGCGAAGAGCCTCGAATTCCCTGGCGATCGCCCTAATTTTACTCTCTGCTCGATCCTTACAGCACAATTAGGGGAGGGAGAGGCCATGGGAAGCGCGCAGCCTCGCGCGAAGGCGGAGATGGTTGACGTGCAAAACCCGATGGGCACAGACGGGTTCGAATTCGTCGAATTTGCGCATCCGGAGCCTGACAAACTCGGCGAGATCTTGCGGCGCATGGGCTTCACCGCGGTCGCGCGGCATCGCTCGAAGAATGTTCTGCTCTATCGCCAGGGCGACGTGAACTACGTGCTCAACGCCGAACCCGACAGCTTCGCGGCGGAATTCGCCAAGCTCCACGGGCCGTCGGCTTGCGCCATGGGCTTTCGCGTGCGTGACGCCGCCTTCGCCTACTCGCGCGCGATCGAGATGGGCGCGAAACCCGTGCCGAGCAAAATCGGGCCGATGGAGCTCAATATTCCGGCGATCGAAGCAGTCGGCGGCGCGCTGATCTATTTCGTCGATCGTTATGGGGAGAATGGCTCGATCTGGGACATAGATTTCCGCTGGCTCGGCGAGCGCAATCCTCGGCCATATGGCGTCGGCCTGTCTGTCATCGATCACCTCACCCACAACGTCAATCGCGGCCATATGGACACGGTGGCGGATTGGTATCAGCATATCTTCAATTTCCATCAGATTCGCTATTTCGACATCGAGGGCAGATATACGGGCCTGCATTCGCGGGCCATGACGAGCCCTTGTGGCAAGATCCGCATCCCCATCAACGAGAGCGCCGACGACAAAAGTCAGATCGAGGAGTTTCTTTACGCCTACAAGGGTGAAGGCATCCAGCACGTCGCCTGCGCCTGCTCCGACATATACGAGACCGTGACGAAGCTGCGCGAGAGAGGACTCGAGTTCATGCCGAGCCCGCCGGACGCCTATTACGAGGCGATCGACAAACGCCTGCCGGGCGTTTTGGAGCCGCTGGAGCGCATGCGCAAGCTCGGCGTCCTCATCGACGGCGAAGCGGGCGGCGCGGGCAAGCCTGCGCATGTGCTGCTGCAGATTTTCTCTAAAACCGTGCTCGGGCCGATCTTCTTCGAGTTCATCCAGAGGAAGGGCGACGAGGGCTTCGGGGAGGGGAACTTCCGGGCGCTGTTCGAATCGATCGAGGAAGATCAGCTGCGCCGCGGCGTTTTACGCCAGGCTCCGGAATAGGCCAAATGGCGGACGAATTGCGCTACATGCCGGGCTTTGGCAATGAGTTCGAGAGCGAGGCTCTGCCGGGCGCTTTGCCGCACGGCCAGAACTCGCCGCAGCGCTGTGCCTACGGGCTCTATGCCGAGCAGCTTTCGGGCTCGGCGTTCACGGCGGCGCGCGGCGCTAATCGTCGCTCCTGGCTTTATCGCATCAGGCCTTCCGTGCTGCATGCGCGCCGTTTCGCGAAAACCGACCAGCCTTTGTGGCGCACGGCGCCGGACGGCGCGGAAGTGAGCCTCGGCCAATTCCGCTGGGGGCCGGTTCCCGTCCCCCAGAACGACGTGAGCTTCGTTTCCGGTCTGCGCACCATGACGACCGCGGGCTCCGGCGATCTTCGTCTCGGCATGGCGGCGCATGTGTTTTTCGTCACGCAACCGATGACCGACGAGTATTTTTGCGACGCCGACGGCGAGCTCTTGATCGTTCCGCAGCAGGGCGGGCTGGAGCTCTTCACTGAATTCGGCCGCATCGCCGTCGCCCCCGGCGACATCTGCGTGATCCCGCGCGGCGTGACCTTTCAAGCCAAGCTTGCCGACGGGCCGGCGCGCGGCTTCGTCTGCGAGAACTATGGCGCGCCCTTCGCGCTGCCACAGCGCGGCGCGATCGGCGCAAATTGCCTCGCCAATGCGCGCGACTTCAAGACGCCTATCGCCTGCTTCGAGGACCGGGAGACCCCCTCCTCGCTGACGACGAAATGGGGCGGCAGATTCTTTACGTCGGAGATTCGCCATTCGCCGCTCGACGTCGTGGCCTGGCATGGGAATTATGCACCCTACAAATATTGTCTGCGCGATTTCTGCCCCGTCGGGGCGATCCTCTATGATCATCCCGACCCTTCCATCTTCACCGTGCTCACCTCGCCGTCCGACGAAGCTGGTGTCGGCAACGTCGATTTTGCGATTTTTTCGGAGCGCTGGCTCGTCGCCGAGCATACGTTCCGGCCGCCGTGGTATCATCGCAACGTCATGAGCGAGTTCATGGGGCTCATCGAAGGACAGTATGACGCGAAGCCCCAAGGTTTCGCGCCGGGCGGCATGTCGCTGCACAACATGATGTCGCCGCACGGCCCCGACGCTACCGCCTTCGCTCGGGCGTCCAAAAGCGAGCTTCAGCCCGAGAGGCTTTCGCAAACGCTGACCTTCATGTTCGAAACGCGCTTGACGCAGCATCTTACGCTCTACGCCGCAAGCCTGCCGACGCTGGAGAAGGATTACGCCGACTGCTGGTCCGATCTGCCGAAGCTTTTTGACGGCTCGCCGCAGAGCCAAGGGCCATGAAGCTCGCATCGCTAAAAGATGGGCGCGAAGGCCGGCTCATCGTCGTTTCCCGCGATCTTTCGTACGCGGTGGGGGCAGGGGAGATTGCATCGACATTGCAATTCGCGCTCGACGATTGGGCGCAGGCGGCGCCGCGGCTTGAAGAGCTCGCCGCGCGGCTCGACGCGGGGAGCGCGCAGAGCTTTGTGTTTCGCGAGGAGGAGTGCGCTTCCCCGCTGCCGCGCGCCTATCAATGGGCGGACGGATCGAGCTTCGTCAACCACGTCGCGCTCGTGCGCAAGGCGCGCGGCGCCGATCTGCCGCCGTCGTTCTGGACCGACCCGCTGATGTATCAGGGCGGCTCGGACGGTTTTCTCGGTCCGCGCGATCCTATTCCGCTGATCGACGAGGCGCAGGGGCTTGATCTGGAGGCCGAAGTCGCTGTGATCACCGACGATGTGCCGATGGGCGTCGATGCGATTAAGGCGCGCGATCACGTCAAGCTTGTCATGCTGGCGAATGACGTGAGCCTGCGCGGCTTGATTCCGGGCGAGATCGCCAAGGGTTTCGGCTTCTTCCAGTCGAAGCCGGCGTCGAGCTTCTCGCCTGTCGCCGTCACGCCCGACGAGTTCGGCGAAGCTTGGCGAGAGGGCAAACTATGCCTGCCGCTGCTCTCCTTCGTCAATGGCGCGCCGCTCGGGAGGCCGAACGCCGGCGTCGACATGACTTTCGATTTCGGACGATTGATCGCCCATGCGGCGAAGACGCGCGCGCTTTGCGCGGGGACGATAATCGGCTCGGGGACGGTTTCCAACCGCGACGCCGACGGCGGACCCGGAAGGCCAGTAGCGCAGGGCGGCGTCGGCTACTCCTGCCTCGCCGAGCAGCGGGTGGTGGAAACATTGCTCGAGGGGGCGCCGCGCACGCCCTTTCTCAAGGCCGGCGACAGGGTGCGGATTGAAATGCTCGATGCTGAGGGGAGGTCGATTTTTGGTGCGATTGAGCAGGTGGTGATGGGAAGCGCGCCATGACGGGATCGGTTCTTCGGATGACGCAATCAAATGTTCTTGGAGCGAACGTCTAACAGCGGCAGAATACGAATTCTCGTTTTGTTTGGATTGATAGTGACCAGCGCTCCCGCTTCGATTTCCTCCCTTGCTGCCTGCAAGGCTTTGACGACTATGGAGCCGATCGTTTCTGGACGCAAATCGTCCGTTCGAAGTTGCGCCACGCTAGGCTTCCCTCCGCCGGTCGCGCCAAGAATAGCGCCGAAGTCCAGCTCGTGCGTCAACACCACGAAACCTGCGAGGCTGCGTACGCCATGATTTCTTCATCCCTGGCATCCCTCGCGCCGACCGTCGTCCAATGGACCGCCTCGATCTGCGCCTGGCGAAAAAATGTTTCCCAGCGCGGCGAGAGATTCATGTCAATGAGCAGCTTCACGCCTCGGACAGCGCGATTTCCCGCTCCTCCGTCCGCCATGCTGCATAACGCAGTGCTTGCGAGATGTCCTCGCGCTCCAAATAGGGGTAGTCGGCGAGCAATTCTTCCACTCCCACGCCAGCGGCGATCTGGCCAACAATCATCCCCACCGTCACGCGCATCCCGCGAACGCATGGGCGCCCCCCATGATCGCCGGATTCTGTGTGATGCGTTCCAGGCCTAGCATAATTCGTCCTGCACCCGCCTTATACCATAGCCGTAAGCAAGCTCCACTGGGCTCTCGCAGTCTCCGGCACTGTCATTCACGCCGCCCGCGGCGCCTTCCCCTTTTCGCGAAAATAGTGAAAATCGCCCAGCGTCACGATGCGGTCCTCAGCGATCAGCTCATGCGCTTCGATGTCCTTCGCCCGGAGCAGCCGGTCGTAAAGCGGCCCGAAGTCCTGATAACAGTCGCTGAGCAGCCGCTCGAAGCTTTCGATGACGAAATATGTCTGCTGGAAATCATCGATGATGTATTTGGTGCGCATGACGCGCTCGAGGTCGAACTCGACGCGATTGGGCGAAGCATCTTCTAGCGAGAACACGGTTTCCGCCGGCGACGATAGGATGCCGGCGCCGAAGATGCGCAGGCCCTGCGGCGTGCGCATGAGGCCGAACTCGACTGTGTACCAGTAAAGCCGGGCGAGATTGGGCAGTTGCCCGCGGCGCAGCGCGCGATCGCCGCCCTTGCCGTAAGCTTCGAGGTAGCGCGCATAGATGGGATCGGCGAGCAGCGGCACGTGACCGAAGACGTCGTGAAACACATCCGGCTCTTCGAGATAGTCGAGTTCCGCCTCGGGGCGGATGAAGGCGCCGGCGGGAAAGCGTCGGTTGGCGAGATGCTCGAAGAAGGCGTCGTCGGGGATCAGCCCGGCGACGGCGACGACGACCCAGCCGGTCATCGCTGAAAGCCGCCGGCTGAGCTCGGCGAAATCGGGCACGCCGCCGCGCGAGAGCTGAAGCCTGTGTTGCGCCTCGAGAAAGGCGTCGCAGGCGCGGCCGGGCAGCAGCTTCGCCTGCCGCGCGAACAGGCGATCCCAGCGATCATGCTCCTCGTCGCTGTAGGATCGCCAGTTCTGGTCGATGGTCCAATCGGCGTTGCGTGCGGCGCCCGCATAGCGGTTCTTGACGCTCTCCAAAATCTTCTCGACCACCTCGCCCTCCCGTCATCGCGGAGCGCGAAAACCTTAAATAGAGCGGCGCAGAGCCGCTGCTAGGGCTTAACGGCGAGTCGGTTTCCCCTTGGAAGCCTCCAAGCTTCACCGGCGCCGCTCTTGCCGCGCCCTCTCGCCGCGCTACCTTTTCGGCCGAGAGAAGCCTGATGTTCTTTCCCAGAGGCGGCGATGGGTGTGGTCTGGGCGCCTGACGAGCGGAGGCGGCGGCAGTCCCGTCTGACCGCTTTTGCGCGCCTCGGCTCCGAAACCGCGGCCTTCGCCGACGATTACGACTACCGTGGCATCCACCGCTGGACCTTGGAGCGCCGCGACCGCTTCTGGTCGCGTCTCTGGGATTTTTGCGCCGTTCTGGGCGACAAGGGCGGAACGGTTCTCGTCGACGGCGCCCTCATGCCGGGCGCGAGCTGGTTCCCGCAGGCGAAGCTGAATTTCTCGGAGAACCTGCTGCGTCCACGCGCCGCCGAAGCGGAAGCGATCGTCTTCGCCGGCGAGCGCCGCCTCCGCCGTCGGCTCACTTATGCCGAGCTGTGCCGCGACGTCGCTGCGCTCGGCGACTATTTCTTGAGCCTGGGAGTCGCTCCCGGCGATCGCGTCGCCGCCTATATCCACAATGGGCCGGAGGCCGTAATCGGTCTTCTCGCCTCGGCCAGCATCGGCGCGGTCTGGGCGTCGTGCTCGCTCGACTTCGGCGCCGCCGGCGTGCTCGACCGCTTTGCGCAAATCGAACCGAAGGCGCTCATCGTCTCGGACGGCTGCTTTTACAAGAACGAGAGCCTGAACCGGCTGCCACAGGCGCGCCAAATCGCAGCGGCATTGCCGAGCGTCGCGGAGACGCTTGTCGTCTCCTACGTCGGAATAAGGAATCCGCTTGAAGGCTTCGCGAAGGCGCGCCGCTGGTCGTCTGCGATCGAAGCGCATCGTGGTGCGCCGCTGCGCTTTGCGCGTCTGCCGTTCGATCATCCACTTTGCGTGATGTTCTCCTCCGGCACGACCGGCGCGCCGAAATGCATCGTGCATGGCGCGGGCGGCGTGCTGGTGCAGCACTTGAAGGAACATCAGCTGCAATGCGACCTGCGTCCGGCAGATCGCGCCTTCTATGCGACGACGACCGGCTGGATGATGTGGAACTGGCTCGTCTCCGCACTCGCGAGTGAGGCGACGATCCTGCTCTACGACGGCTTCCCGCTGGACAAGGACGGAGCGGCTCTGTTCGATTTGGCGCAAGAGGAGCGGGCGAGCCTCTTCGGCGTCTCGGCCGGCTACTTGCGGGCGATCGAGAAGCTCGGGCTAAAGCCGCGCGAGACGCATGACCTCGCCGCGCTGCGCCTCATCGCCTCGACCGGCTCGCCGCTCGCGCCCGAAAACTTCGATTATGTTTACCGTGATGTGAAAAGAGACGTGCAGCTCGCCTCCATCAGCGGCGGCACGGACATTGTCTCCTGCTTCGTCATCGGCAATCCCTGGGCGCCGGTCCATCGGGGCGAAATCCAGGGCCCGGGCCTTGGCCTTGCGGTCGAAGTCTGGGACGCGGAGGGGAGCCGGACGTTCGCCCGCCAAGGCGAGCTCGTCTGCACGCAGGCCTTTCCATCCATGCCGCTCGGCTTCTGGAACGATCCCGCCGGCGCGCCGCAAGAGCCAGGGCCGAAATTCCGCGAAACATACTTCGCGCGCTTCCCCAATGTTTGGTGGCATGGCGACTTCGCGACGGAAACCGAAAGCGGCGGCTTCGTGATCCATGGGCGCTCCGACGCCACGCTTAAGCCGCAGGGCGTGCGCATCGGCACGGCGGACATCTATCGCATCGTCGAGAGCATGCCGGAGATCGAGGAGGCGCTGGCCGTCGGCCAGGACTTCGACGGGGCGGAGCGCATTCTGCTGTTCGTGAAGCTGCGTGCGGGCTCTACGCTCGACGCCGCGCTGATCGCCCGCATCAAACACAGATTGAAGGAAGAAGCCTCGCCGCGCCACGTGCCGGAGGCAGTGCTCGCGGCGCCGGAGCTGCCGCATACGCGCTCGGGCAAGCTCGTCGAGCTCGCCGTGCGCGACGTGATCCACGGGCGCCCAGTCAAGAACCGCGAGGCGCTGGCCAATCCGGAGTCGTTAAACTTTTTTGCTACTCTCGCGACAGCGCCCGCGGCGTGAGACAGCCGAAGGTAAAAGCCAATGCGTCACTGGGTCCCGGTTCTCGATTTCGACCTTGGCGACGACGCCGAGATGCTTCGACGTCAGGTCGAGGAGTTCTCCACGCGCGAGATCGCCCCGCGCGCTGCGAAAATCGACGCGGAAAACGCTTTTCCTGCCGATCTGTGGAAGAAGATGGGCGGGCTCGGGCTTCTCGGCGTGACGATCGCCGAGGAATACGGGGGCGCCGGCCTCGGCTATCTCGAGCATGTCGTCGCCATGGAGGAGATCAGCCGCGCCTCGGCCTCGGTCGGCCTCTCCTACGCCGCGCACTCCAATCTTTGCGTCAACCAGCTGCACCGCAACGGGACGCATGAGCAGAAGCTGCGCTATCTGCCGAAGCTGATCTCCGGCGAGCATGTCGGGGCCTTGGCGATGTCGGAGCCCTCGGCCGGGTCCGATGTCGTCAATATGCAGATGCGCGCCGAGCTGCAGGGCGATCGCTACCTGCTCAACGGCGACAAGATGTGGATCACGAACGGACCCGACGCCGACGTGATCATCCTCTATGCTAAAACGAAGCCGAAGGCCGGCGCACACGGCATCACCGCCTTCATTGTCGAGGGCGCCTCTCCCGGCGTCAAGCGCGGCAAGAAGCTCGACAAGCTCGGCATGCGCGGCTCGAACACCTGCGAGCTTTTCTTCGAAGACTGCGTCGTGCCGGCTCAGAACGTGCTCGGCGAGCCGAATCGCGGCGTCAATGTGCTGATGAGCGGGCTCGACTATGAGCGCACGCTGCTCGCCGGCGGTCCTCTCGGCATCATGCGCGCCTGCATGGACGTGGTCGTTCCTTACGTGCACGACCGGAAGCAGTTCGGGCGCTCGATCGGCGAATTCGAGTTCATGCAGGGCAAGCTCGCCGATATGTACACGACGATGAGCGCAACGCGCGCTTATGTATATGCGGTGGCGAAGGCTTGCGACAACGGCAAGGCCTCGCGCAAGGACGCCGCGGGTGCGATCCTCTTTGCCGCCGAACATGCAACGCGCATGGCGCTAGAAGCGATTCAGTGCCTCGGCGGCAATGGCTATATGAACGACTATCCGACGGGGCGGCTGCTGCGCGACGCCAAGCTCTATGAGATCGGCGCCGGCACGAGCGAGATCCGCCGCATGCTGATCGGCCGCGAGATATTCGAGGAGACGGCGTAAACCGGCGAGAAAGGCGGCACTAATGGAGACTCGTCATCGCGAAGCGAAGCAATCCAGGGCCAAAAGCGAAACGCACAAAGCTGCTGTGCATGCTTTCGGACGCCGTGCTTCTTTGTTCGTTGGTGTGGCCCTGGATTGCTTCGCTTCGCTCGCAATGACGGCAGCAACCATTCCGCTCTAATGACGCAGTATGAATAAATGCCCATTCTCCAAACCTCGATCGACACGGCTTCCGCGGACTATGCCGAGAACCGCCGCGCTATGGAAGAGCGCGTGGCGAAGCTTCGCGCGACAGCGGAACGCATCCGCGCCGGCGGCGGCGAGGCGGCGCGCGCAAAGCATGTCGCGCGCGGCAAGATGACGGCGCGCGAGCGTATCGACCAGCTGCTCGATCCTCTGTCGCCCTTTCTCGAGATCGGCCGCTTCGCTGCGTACGGCCTCTATGACGACGCCGTGCCCTGCGCTGGCGTCGTCGCTGGAATAGGCCGTATCTGCGGGCGGGAATGCATGGTGGTCGCCAACGACGCCACCGTCAAAGGCGGCGTCTATTTTCCGTTGACTGTCAAGAAGCATCTGCGCGCCCAGGAGATCGCCGCGCAGAACCTTTTGCCCTGCGTCTATCTCGTCGACTCGGGCGGCGCCAATCTTCCGGCTCAGGACGAGGTGTTTCCCGATCGCGACCATTTCGGCCGGATCTTTTACAATCAGGCGCAGATGTCGGCCGCGAGCGTGGCGCAGATCGCCGTCGTCATGGGCTCGTGCACGGCAGGCGGCGCCTATGTGCCGGCGATGTGCGACGAGACGATCATCGTGCGCGGCCAAGGCACGATCTTTCTAGCCGGGCCGCCGCTCGTCGAGGCGGCGACAGGCGAGCGCGTCACTGCGGAGGAACTCGGCGGCGCCGAAATTCATTGCCGTCGCTCGGGCGTCGCCGACCAGCTTGCCGAGAACGACGCGCATGCGCTGGCGCTCGCTCGCGCGGCGATCGCAAATCTCGGAGCGAGGCCTCCGCCGTCGCTGATCGCGCGAGAGCCTTCGCCGCCGCGCTATGATCCGAGCGAGCTTTTGGGCGTCGCGCCGGCGAGTATCCGCAAGCCCTTCGACATCAAGGAAGTCATCATGCGCGTCGTCGATGGGAGCGAATTCGACGAGTTCAAGCCCCTCTATGGCGCAACGCTCGTGACCGGCTTCGCCCACATTTGCGGATATCCCGTGGGCGTCATCGCCAACAACGGCATCTTGTTTTCGGAAAGCGCCCTCAAGGCCGCACATTTTATCGAGCTTGCCGCCAAGCGGCGCCTGCCGCTGGTGTTTCTGCAAAACACCACTGGCTTCATGGTCGGCGCCAAATATGAAGCGGGCGGCATCGCCAAGGACGGCGCCAAGATGGTGACGGCGGTCGCAACCGCCGCCGTGCCCAAATTCACGGTCGTCGTCGGCGGCAGCTTCGGCGCCGGCAATTACGCGATGTGCGGGCGCGCCTATTCGCCGCGATTCTTGTGGATGTGGCCGAGCGCGCGCATCGGCGTGATGGGCGGCGAGCAGGCGGCGGGCGTGCTGGCGCGGGTGCGCCGCGAAGCGCTCTCCGCTCGCAGCGAGGCGTGGAGCGCAGAACAGGAAGAGGCGTTCAAGGCGCCGATTCGCGAGCAGTATGAGCTTCAGAGCGATCCGCTTTATTCGAGCGCCAGGCTCTGGGACGACGGCGTGATCGAACCCGCCGACACGCGCCACGTGCTCGGTCTTTGTCTCGGCGCCGCCGCCAATGCGCCGATCGAGGACACGCGTTTCGGCCTATTCCGCATGTGAGGCGCGATGAAATATCTCTTGCAGTCGATCGATCCGCGGGGCGTCGCGACGCTGACGCTCAACCGTCCTGAGCGCCACAACGCGTTCGACGACGCGCTCGTCAGCCGGCTGACCGCCGTCTTGCGCGAGCTTGGCGAGACAGCGGACGTGCGCGCGCTCATTATTTGCGGCAACGGGAAAAACTTTTCCGCGGGCGGCGACATCGACTGGTTGAAGCGCATGGGCGTGGCTTCTGATGAAGACAATTTCGCCGACGCTGAAGCGCTCGCCTCGCTCTTCCTGGCCCTCGATCGCTTTCCCAAGCCGACCGTCGCCTATGTTCATGGCGCGGCCTTCGGCGGCGGGGTGGGGCTCGCCGCCTGCTGCGACATCGCCATCGCCACGGATGGGGCGCGCTTTTGTCTGAGCGAAGCGAGGCTCGGCATCATCCCCGCCGCGATCGGCCCCTACGTGCTGCGCGCGATCGGCGCGCGCGCGACGCGGCGTTTCATGCTCACCGCCGAAGTCATTTCGGCGCAGACGGCGAAAGACATCGGCCTCGTGCATGAAGTCGCAAGCGAGGCTGAAGGGCCTGCACTGCGTGAGAAGATCGTCGACGCTTTGCTCTCCTGCGCGCCGCGCGCGCAGGCGGAGGTCAAATCGCTGCTCGCCTTTTGCGAGGCGCGGGCGATCGACGAGGAGCTCACGCAGGAGACGGCGCGCCGGCTGGCCGAACGGCGCGCCTCCGACGAAGGCCGCGAAGGCCTGAGCGCCTTCATCGAGAAGCGCACGCCAAATTGGCGGAGCCGCGCCTGATGATGCGCAAGCTGCTCATCGCCAATCGCGGCGAGATCGCCTGCCGCGTCATAAGAACGGCGCGGCGGCTCGGGATTGCGACGGTCGCCGTCTATTCCGACGTGGATGCTCAAGCGCTGCACGTCGAAATGGCCGACGAAGCCTGTCGGATCGGCCCGGCGCCCGCGCGCGACAGCTATCTTGCGATCGACGAGATCATCGACGTCGCACGTCGTTCGGGGACGCAGGCGGTTCATCCCGGCTACGGCTTTCTTTCAGAAAATCCTTCCTTCGCGGAGCGTTGCCTCGACGCCGGGCTCATCTTCGTTGGCCCGCCGGCCAAGGCCATGCGGGCGATGGGCTCGAAAGCGCAGGCCAAGGCGCTCATGGAGCGCGCGGGCATGCCGGTCGCGCCGGGCCTGCACACAGAGGCGGCGGATCGCGCGGCGCTGCGTGACGCCGCCCAGAGCATGGGGCCGCCGGTGGTGGTCAAGGCGTCGGCCGGCGGCGGCGGTCGCGGCATGCGAGTCGTTCGCAACATGAACGAATTCGACGCGGCGGTCGAGAGCGCCGCGCGCGAGGCGCAGGCGGCGTTCGGCGACGATCGCCTGTTCGTCGAAAAATATTTAGAGCGCGCCCGGCACATCGAGATTCAAATCTTCGCCGACGCGCAGGGCGCCTGCGTCTCCTTTCCCGAGCGCGATTGCTCGATGCAGCGCCGACATCAGAAGATAATGGAGGAAACGCCGGCGCCCGATCTTGCGCCGCAGCTCGCGCGCGCCATGCGCGAGGCGGCGGTCGCCGCGGCGAAGGCGGTCGGCTATGTCGGCGCCGGCACGATCGAGTTTCTCGTAGAGGAACAGCGCTTCTATTTTCTGGAGATGAACACGCGGCTGCAGGTCGAGCATCCGATCACCGAAATGATCGCGCGCCAGGATCTCGTCGAATGGCAGCTCCGCATCGCCTGCGGCGAGCCGCTGCCGCTGCGCCAGGACGAACTCGTCATGCGCGGCGCTGCTGTCGAGGCCCGCATCTGCGCTGAGGACCCGGCGCGGGATTTTCTCCCTGCGATCGGCGTCGTCGAGCATTTCAGGACGCCGCGCGAGAGCGAGGCCATTCGTCTCGACACGGGCATGCGTCAAGGGGACCGCATAACGCCCTATTACGATTCTCTGCTCGCCAAGCTCGTGGCCTGGGGCGAGGACCGCGCGAGCGCGTTGCGGCGGCTGCGTCAGGCGCTCAGCAAGGTCGAGCTCGTCGGCGTCGCGACCAACCTCGATTTCTTGCGCGTCCTCAGCGAAAGCGACGCCTTGGAAAAGGGCGAATACGATACGACCTACGTCGAGCGAAACCTTTCAGCGTTGGGGCAGGCTGAAGAGAGCGAGGCGGCGGATGAACTCGTCGTCCTCGCGGCGGGCGTCGCCGCGTGGCTGGAGGAGCAGCGCCGCCGGGCGGCGGCGAGTGATGACGCGCTTTCGCTTTGGGCCTCGACCGACGCCTGGCGGCTAGACACGCCTGGCGTGGTCAGAGTCGACTTTGCTTTCGCCGGGCGCATTGTCGGCGCGCGAGTCTTTTTGGCGGCTCGAGGCTTCCGCCTGGAAGCCTTGTCTCGATCGGCCTTCGTCGAGGCGCACGAGCGGGACGGTCGATTGCGGCTGTCGATCGACGGGGCGAGGCGCGAGGCCGGCGTGGTCCGCCGCGGCCGCGAAACTACCGTCATCATGCAGGGCCGCAATTACATCCTGCGCGAGGTCGATCCGCATGCGAGCGCGGGCGACCGCGCGGGCGCGGACAATGAGCTGCGCGCGCCGCTGCCGGCCCGCGTCTCGCGCGTGCTGGCCGAGGCTGGCGCAAAGGTTGGGAAACATGCGCCGCTCTTCGTTCTCGAAGTCATGAAGACCGAGTTCACGCTCACGGCGCCGCGCCACGGCGTGGTCGTGAATCTGCGTTGCAAGGAAGGCGATTTCGTCGCCGAGGGCGCTGTTCTGGCAGAGCTTGTCGATCCGAAGTGAATGAGACGAAAGGCCGATCGTCCGCCGCATCCCGCGGCGGCGTTCATCCTTGCGAAGTCTGGCGACGGCGCCTCGCAAAACGGCGGGGTGATTAACCAACCGGCGCATCGCGCCGAAACTTTGGCCCGCGAGCCGGCTCCAAGTGTGGTATAAGCAAGAAACAGGCCGCATTGCGGTCGCGGCGGCTACCGGTTGCGTGCAGGCTGAACTCATGGCGATCTCGACCAGATTGGTGATGCGGCAGGGGCAAGCCCTGGTGATGACGCCGCAGCTGCTGCAAGCGATCAAGCTGCTGCAATTCTCCAGCCTGGAGCTCGCCAATTTTCTGCAAGAGGAGCTGGAGCGCAATCCGATCCTAGAGACCGAGAGCGGAGAGCCGCCCGCGGCCGAAAGCGTGGAAGCTTTGGGCGAAATCTCTGACGCCGCCGGAGAGCCTCGCGAGGCCGACTGGGCTGAACGCGCCTTGACGACCGACAGTGGGGCGCTCGCCGCGGATTTTGGCGCCGAAAACATGTCCAACGCCTTCGAGCCGGACGGGCCGGCGGTCGCGCCGCGCGAGGCGGCGCCGGCGCCGGAGGGGGCCGGGCTTTCGGCGACCTCATGGACGGGCGCGGGCGGCGGCGGCGACGATGGCGAAGCCCCCGGCATTGAGGCCTATCTCGCCGCGCCGATCAGCCTGCGCGACCATCTGGGCGAGCAGCTGGCGCTCGCTTGCGCTGGCGATCGGGAGCGCTTCATCGGCCAGGCGATCATCGATTCTATTGACGAGACCGGCTATCTGCGCGAGCCGCTGGAGACGCTGGCCGAGCGCCTCGGCGCGCCGGTCGCCGAGATCGCGGCCGTGCTGGCGATCGTGCAGAAATTCGAGCCCTCGGGGGTCGGGGCCCGCGATCTCGCCGAATGTCTCGCTATCCAGCTCAGGGAACGCGACCGTTTCGATCCGGCGATGCAGATCTTCGTCGCCCATCTGCCGCTCGTCGCCAAGCGCGATTTCGTTCAGCTCGCCAAGCTCTGCGGCGTGGACGAGGACGACGCGATCGACATGGCGGCCGAGCTGCGACGGCTCGACCCGAAGCCCGGCCGCGCCTTCGGCGACGCGCCCATCCAGGCCATCGTCACCGACGTGATCGTGCGTCCCGCGAGCGACGGCTCCTGGCACGTCGAGCTCAATTCCGACGTTCTGCCGCGCGTGCTCGTCAACCACACCTATGCGGCCAAGGTTTCGGCGAGAGCCAAAGCGGATGAAGACAAAAGCTTCATCTCCACCTGCATGCAGAACGCCAACTGGCTTGTCAAAAGCCTGGAGCAGCGCCAGCGCACGATTCTCAAGGTCGCCTCTGAGATCGTGCGCCTGCAAGACGCCTTTCTGGCGAGGGGCGTCGAGCATCTGCGACCGTTGAACCTGCGCATGATCGCCGACGCGATCGGCATGCACGAATCGACGGTCTCGCGGGTGACCTCGAACAAATACATGTCGACGCCGCGTGGCATCTTTGAGCTGAAATATTTCTTCTCGACCTCGATCGCGACGACCGATGGCGCCGACGCCCATTCCGCCGAAGCCGTGCGTTTCAAAATAAAGCAGATGATCGAGCGGGAGAGCCCCGCGGAGATTCTCTCCGACGACGCCATCGTCGCCAGGCTCCGCGACGCCGGTGTGGACATCGCGAGGCGCACCGTCGCCAAATATCGCGAGAGCCTGCACATTCCTTCCTCCGTCGATCGGCGACGCGAGAAATCCGTGCGGCTGCGCGAGAGCGGGCGGGCGAAGCTGGAGAAGGCTCCGGCCTGAGCAGCGCCTCGCATATCCGACGCGGCGGCGTGCAAGGGCTCGATCACCCGGTCTTCGGCGTCGTATAGGCCTTGTCGGCGAGCAACGCGTCGGCCGCGAGCCTCGGCAAAAGCGCGTCGGCGGCCTCGAGATCAATTGCCTGTCCGGGCATGAGACGAAAGCCGGTCGGATTGCCCGGCGCGTCGATCCTGGCGTGGATTTTCGTGCTCAACCCGCCTTTGCCGCGGACGATCGCTTGGTCTTCGCCGTCTTTTTTGCGCGCCGGCGTTGCGCCGATGGGCGCGCACGACCGTCGCCTGGATCATGGCGTGTTTATTCTGAAAGGGCCATTTCTGAGCGGCTTCACACGTCTGACGCCCATGCGGGGCTCCTTTGGCGGAGGTTCGCCGAATGCGTCGTCATGCGCTGGTCGTCAACGCCAAGAGGGACTTGACTTGCTGGAGGGAGTTCCATATTTGTTCCTTATTCCGTGTATGTGCCGCGTATGTTCGTGTTTGTTCCCTTTGTATGCGTGGTGGGTCCGGCCGAGGCGCATGCGGTCAGTCTGTCCCCAAGAGCCGCAGGGCGATCCTTGGTCGGCCCTTGCCGCGACCCGAGCCCAACGAGGAGCGACGCAAGATGGAGAGCCTTCACGACGCCGGCCGCGGCCCGCTCAAGACGCTGCCGATGGGAGCGATCTCGCTTGCCCACCCGCCCGCGGGCCCTCACGAAATCGACGCTCGCCGCCGCCGCGGCCGCGGCGCGGTGACGAACGTCAGCGGGCGCTACGAGGTCCTCACGCGCGAGGCCGCCGACGACGGCTGGGGCTCGCTCGAGGCGCTGGCCCCGTTCAAGACGCGCATCCATGTCGAGAAGCCGCGTAGCGTCATCACCCGCAACGATTCGCCGGACATCGCTTTCGATCGCTCGATCAATCCTTATCGCGGCTGCGAGCATGGCTGCGTCTACTGCTATGCGCGCCCGACCCACGCCTATGTCGGCTACTCGCCGGGGCTCGACTTCGAGACCGAGATTTTCGTCAAGGAAGGGGCGGCGCAGGCGCTCGAGCGCGAGCTGTCAACTTCGGGATACGTTCCGAAATTGATCGCGATCGGCACGAACACCGATCCTTACCAGCCAACGGAACGTCGGATGCGCGTCATGCGCTCGATCCTGGAGGTTCTCGCCCGCGCGAATCATCCGGTCGGGATCGTCACGAAATCCGCGCTCGTCGCGCGCGATCTCGACATTCTCGCCCCGATGGCGGCCAAGGGACTTGCGAAGGTCGCGTTCTCGATCACGACCCTTGATCCCACGCTCGCGCGCAAGATGGAGCCGCGGGCGGCGTCGCCCATGAAGCGGCTGGAGACGATCGGCCGCCTCGCCTCCGCCGGCGTGCCGGTTTCGGTCATGCTCGCGCCGATCATCCCCGCGGTCAACGACGCCGAGATCGAGACCATTCTCGCGCGCGCCCAGGCGATGGGCGCGCGCGAGGCCGGCTATGTCATGCTGCGTCTGCCGCTGGAGCTGCGCGAGATCTTCAGCGAGTGGCTGGTGGAGCATTTTCCACACAAGGCGCGCCATGTGCTCTCGCTCGTGCGCTCAACCCGCGACGGCAAGCTCTATGAGGGGAGCTTCGACAAGCGCATGACGGGCGAAGGGCCTTACGCCTGGATGATCGGCCGCAGATTCGAGGCGGCCGCCGCGCGCTTGGGCTTTCGCAACGGGCCGAAGCTGCGAACGGACCTTTTTTCTTCGCCAAAGCGTGGCGCCGAGCAGCTGACGCTGTTTTGACGCCTGCCTTCGGCGATGCGCGGCGGCACGTGAGACCCGCCGCCGGGCCCGACGCCGCTCGCTCCGCGAAATGCCGGTTCGTTTTGAAGGCCATTCGGTGGAATTGTTTGACGCGAGATCGAAAGTGGTAGACTTCGGCCTTGCTTGAGCCCCGCGGCGCCGCGAGGCTTAAGCGCGGCGCAGGAGCAACGAAACGGAGTCTGGCCATGAAGACCGCGCGAGGCGGAGAAGCGCGGGGCGCAGCGTCCGCGCCCGACTTTTCCACCGAGCGGCGTCTCTCGCGTCGCGGTCTGTGGCCTGTCGCGGGATTGGACGAGGCAGGACGCGGGCCGCTGGCGGGACCCGTCTGCGCGGCGGCCGTGATCCTAAATCCCTCAAGGTTGCCCGAGGGCGTCAACGACTCGAAGGCGCTAAGCGCCGCGGCGCGCGAGATCGCATTCGACAGGATCATGCAGAGCGCCCTGGCGGTGAGCTTTTCTTTCGTCACCGCCGCGGAAATCGACGCGACGAACATTCGCCGCGCCTCGCTGCTCGCGATGGCGCGCTCGGCGCTAAGCCTCGCGCTCCGGCCCGCCTATGCGCTGGTTGACGGCCGCGATTTGCCGGACCTCGCTTGCTCCGGCGAGGCCATCGTCAAAGGCGACGCTAAGTCCCTCTCCATCGCCGCCGCCTCGATCGTCGCCAAGGTTGTCCGCGACCGTCTCATGCGCAGGCTCGGCGAGGACTATCCCGAATATGATTTCGCCGCCAACGCCGGCTACGGCACGGCGCGGCATCTCGCGGCGATCGAGGCCTTCGGGCCGACCCCCCACCATCGCCTGAGCTTCGCGCCGCTGCGCGCCGGGACGATCGTTCCCGAACTGTAAACCACTGTTGAGAATGAACTTCCTCTTAACTGAATCGTTCGAAAAAGAGACGTGAGCTGAACGCCGGGCTAACCCGCTCTTTACTTCAATTCGGCATAGTCGCGCCTGTTGGTAGCGTAATCGGTGTCGAGTTCATGAGTAACGAGCGCGTCGGGGCGGCCCGGCAAATAACCCAGGTAAAGGTCACGCGTACTGGGTCAAAAATTCCAGAGCCGCCTCGCGCGACTTGCTTGCGCAACGCAATAATATCAGGTGACAGCATCAAAGAACTGCGGGCGCTCGCGCCCGAGAGCGTTGATCTCGTCTTTGCCGATCCGCCATATAATCTGCAGCTCGCCAATAAGTTGACGAGGCCCGATCAGAGCCTCGTCGACGCCGTCGACGACGACTGGGACAAGTTCGCCGATTTTTCGGCCTACGACGCCTTCACCCGCGACTGGCTCACCGCTGCGCGACGCGTCATGAAGCCGCAGGCCACGATTTTCGTGATCGGCTCCTACCACAACATCTTCCGCGTCGGCGCGATCATGCAGGATCTGGGCTTCTGGATCTTGAACGACATCGTCTGGCGCAAGAACAATCCGATGCCGAACTTCCGGGGGCGTCGGTTCACCAATGCGCATGAAACGATGATCTGGGCGGCGCGCGACGCTTCCGCCAAGAGCTACACCTTTCATTACGAGCCGCTGAAGGCGGCCAATGAGGACTGCCAGGCGCGCTCGGACTGGCTGCTGCCGATCTGCTCTGGCGCCGAACGCCTCAAGGATGGCGAGGGGCGCAAGCTGCATCCGACGCAAAAGCCCGAGGCGTTGCTCGCTCGGGTGATCCTTGCGGCTTCGAACCCCGGCGATCTCGTGCTCGATCCGTTTTTTGGCTCCGGCACGACCGGCGCGGTGGCCAAGCGACTGCGCCGGAGCTTCCTCGGGATCGAGCGCGATCCAGCCTATATCGAGGGCGCGCGCGCCCGCATCGCGGCGGTCGAGCCGCTGGACATGGCGGCGCTCGCTCCTGCGCCGACGAAACGCAGCGAGCCGCGCATCGCCTTTGCAAGCCTGGTCGAAGCCGGCCTCATCGCGCCGGGCGCGGCCTTAACCGACGCCGCGCGCCGCCATAGCGCGCTGGTGCGCGCTGACGGGGCGATCTCCGTGCACGGATTTGTCGGCTCGATCCACAAGACCGGCGCGCTCGTCCAGGGGCTGCCGGCCTGCAACGGTTGGACCTTCTGGCACTACGAAGAAGAGGGCCGTCTTGCGCCGATCGATGCGCTCCGCGCGCGCGCGCGCGAGCAATTGCGTCTCGCGGCGGAGTGATCCGCCGCTTCCGTCACGTCTGCGGCGGACGCCTCAAACCAGGCCGATGTCCTCCATCTTCGCGCGCAAGACATCGGCGTCGAACGGCTTCATCATATATTCGTCGGCGCCGGCGTGCTTGGCGCGCGCAATGTGGCCGACCTCGTTCTCCGAAGTGCAGAACACGACTTTCGGCTCCGAGCCGCCGGGCATCTTGCGCAGCGCGGAGAGGAACTCGTAGCCGTCCATGACCGGCATGCTCCAATCGAGCAGCACGGCGTCCGGCATCGCCTTCCGGCATTTCTCGAGGGCTTCCTTGCCATGCTCCGCTTCGCTCGTGCGTAAATGGAAGCTTTCCAATATGCGTCGCGCCACCTTGCGGGTGACGGCGCTGTCGTCGACGACCAAGACCTGTTTCATGACCTCTCTCCTGTGACCTTAAGGGGAGATTGAGCCGCGCGGCGCGCGGGCGGCCGTCGCGTCCGTGGAACGGCAGGACGCGAAGCGATTTAGTCACAAAGGGGTTAAGAGGTCAGTAACGTGCGGCCGGTTCGGCTGTCAGCGCGCCGTCCTCTTTTTTTCGCCGCCGAAAAAGAACAGGCCGAGCGCCATCGCCGCGGCGAGGGCCAGCAGCACATAGGGCGTCTTCGAGGGGCCTGCGCCGCCGACGGAGAAGGGGAAGCGCGCGACCCAATGTTCGCCTTCTGGCCCGTCCATGGTTACGACGCCGATGTAGTTTCCGGGATCGTCGAAACGATAGACGAAGCTGAACGTGCCCTTGGGGTAGACCGCAGGCGGCAGATAAGCGAGGCTCGGCCCGTCGACGCCCTGATCGCCGCCGCTTGGGCCGTTGTCCCGCAGGATGCGGAAGTCGGCCTTCATCTGTCGCAGCTCTTCCTGGCCGTAGTCGAAAACGAAGGTCGTGTCGCCGACGCCCGGCGCGTCCTCGCAAAATTTGCGATGTTCGGCGTTGAGATTGAGCTGATAGCCGGAGAAATAGAGGAAGTCTGGCCCGATCTTGATGACGCACTGGTCTTGATCGTAGCCGAGCGCGCCGCGCGCCGAGGCCTTTTGCGGGGATGAGGCGATCGCGGCGAGAGCGGCGAGGATAAAGATCGCTCGAAGCGTGCGCATTGGGTCCCCCCTTGTTCTTGCCGCGGACGCGGCGTCGGCCGCCCGCTCTTGATTTTTAAGGGACTATAACAAAACTTCCGCGGCTTAACAGGGCCTTGCGACGTGCTCGCCGAGGAGAAGCGACAGCGGCCCCGAGGTTCGCAGGGCGGTGAGCCCGCCGAAATAGGGAGCGCTGCCGGAGTAAGGGTAGCCGAGGTCGCAGGATTGCGAGACGGCGTAGGCTTCCGCGTCGACGGGCCCCTCGGCCAGGATCAGCGTGCGGTTGCGGGCGAAGCCGGATATCTCGCCAACAAGGACGGAGGACCAGCCGGGCTGCCGGGCAGGGGCGACTGCGACCCGCGCGCCCTTCGGCAGCACGGCGATGATCGGCGCGCGTGGGTCCGGGGCGGTCCGCAGCGCGGCGGCGCGGGCGAGATATTGCGCGGCTGCAGTGTTGCAGGCGGCGGCGAGCAGAGCGAAAACTACAAACGCGCGGCGCATAAGGCTGCCTCTTTCGCGGGATTGGTTTTAGGGTCAGCGGCTCATCAAGACATTAAGACTGTGGAGGTCAAGAGGCGCCCGTCCGAGGCTACCCAGCCTCCCCCGGTCGGTCATGCCCCAGCTCTGCCGGATCAAAACTGCGGTGGGTCCCACAAAACTCACAAGTCACGCCGATGCAGCCGTCGTCGCCGACCATCTGCGCGCGGTCATCGGCCGAAAAACTTAAGAGCATGTTCTCGACCCCCGAGGCCGAGCAGCGGCAGCGCGCCACGACCTCGCGCTCTTCGAAAACCTTCACCCCGCGTTCGTGAAACAGCCGATAGAGCAGCCGCTCCGACGACAGGCTCGGATCGACGAGCTCGTGATCCTCGATCGTGCGCGCGAGCGCGACGCCTTCTGTCCAGGCGTCCGGCGCTTCCTCCGCGGGATCGCCCAAGCCCTCGCCTGCGTTGCGGGGCAGATATTGGGCGAGCAGGCCGCCCGCGCGCCATCTGCGGCCGTGGGGCGTCACCTCCTCAGCCACGGCGAGCTTCACGAAGGACGGAATCTGCTCCGACTGGCGGAAATATTCGTCGGCGGCGTCGGCGAGTCCGGTCCGCAGCTCCACGAGCCCCTGGTGGCGCGAACTCTCCTGCACGTTCTCGATCGTCAGCGCCATATGGCCCTGTCCCAGCAGCGTTGCCGTCGAGGCGCGAGCCTCCACGCGGTCGGCGTCGTAGCGCAGGAAGCCGCGCAGCCGCCCCGGCGGATCATAGTCGACGATCAAGAGATCGACGACGCCCTCCGTGCGCGTCTGAAGTTGGAAGCGCCCGTGCGCCTCCAGCATCGACCCCAGCAGGGCCGCGAGCGCCACCCCCTCCCCGAGCACGCGGGCGACCGGCGGCGGATAGTTGTAATGCGAGAGGATCGTGTCGACCGCGGGCCCAAGCCGCACGACGCGCCCGCGCAGATCCAGGGCCTCGACGGCGAAAGGCGTGATCCGGTCGTCCTTCGCCTCGAAGGAGACGAAGCGCTCCTTCACCGCGCACGTCCCTCGAAGCACCAGGCGAGAATCCCCTTCTGCGCATGCAGGCGGTTCTCGGCCTCGTCGAAGACCACCGATTGTGGGCCGTCGATGACCGCGTCCGTCACCTCCTCGCCGCGATGCGCCGGCAGGCAATGGAGGAACACTGCCTCCTTGCCGGCTGCCCGCATGAGCTTCTCGTTGACCTGATATGGCTTAAGCAGAAGATTGCGGCGCGCCGTCTCCTCCTCGTCACCCATCGACACCCAGCAGTCGGTGACGACGCCGTCCGCGCCCGCGACCGCGGCGAAGGGATCGTCGGTGAGATTGACGCGAGCCTTGTGCGTCCTGGCCCAGGCCATGATCTCCTGGCCTGGCGGCAGCTCGCGCGGCGTCGCGACATTCAGCGTGAAATCGAAGCGCTGCGCCGCGTGGATCCAGCTCGTCAGCACGTTGTTGGCGTCGCCGCTCCAGGCGAGCGTCTTCCCTTTGATCGGGCCGCGATGCTCCTCGAACGTCATGACGTCGGCCATGATCTGGCAGGGATGCGAGTGCTTCGTCAGACCGTTGATGACCGGTACGCTCGCATATTTGGACAGCTCCAGAAGATCGTCGCGCGCGAGGATGCGGATCATGATCGCGTCGAGGAAGCGCGAGAGCACGCGCGCGGTATCGGCGATGGTCTCGCCGCGGCCAAGCTGCATCTCGGCGCCCGTGAGCATGATCGTCTCGCCACCAAGCTCGCGCATGGCGACATCGAAGGAGACTCGCGTGCGGGTCGAGGGCCGGTCGAACACGAGGCCCAGAAACTTGCCGGCGAGCGGCTTGTCTTCTGCGGGCCGTCCCTTGACGCGCGTCGCCTTCAGCGCAACGGCGCGATCGAGGATCGCGCGCAGCTCGGCCGCCGGCAGCGCGGAGACGTCGAGAAAATGACGCGGCGACGATAGCTTTGCATGTGCGGTCATGACGCCGCTCCCGCTGGCGCGTCGAGCGCGCTCTTAAAGCTTGCGCAGGCTGTGTCGAGACGATTGAACGCCTCGGCGATATGGTCTTCCTCAATGATAAGCGGCGGCAGGAGGCGCACGACATTCTCGCCCGCCGCAACCGTCAGCAGGCCGGCCCGGCGCGCCGCCGCCATAAACTCCAAATTGGGAACCTTGGTCTTGAGGCCGAACATCAGCCCCTGGCCGCGCACTTCCGCGATCACGTGGGGATGACGATCCTCGAGCTCAGCGAGCCTTTGCCGCAGCTTTGGCCCGAGCTTGGCGACACGGCCCAGGAAACCGTCCGCCAGCACGACGTCGAGCACGGCGTTGGCGACGTTCGCCGCGAGCGGATTGCCGCCGAAGGTCGAGCCGTGCGCACCGACGGTCATGCCCTTCGCTGCGTCTTTCGTGGCCAAGCAAGCGCCGATGGGGAAGCCGCCGCCGAGCCCCTTCGCCATCGCCACGATGTCGGGCGAGACGCCCGCCTGCTCGATGGCGAGGAAAGTCCCGGTGCGCCCGGCGCCGCATTGCACCTCGTCGAGAACGAGCAGCAGCCCATGCCTGTCGCAGAGTTCTCGCAGGCTTTTGAGGAAGCCGTGCGGCGGCGTGCGCACGCCGCCTTCGCCCTGCACGGGCTCGATCAGCACGGCCGCCGTTTGCGGACCGATCAAGGCCTCGACCGCCGCGAGGTCGCCAAAGAGGGCGTGATCGAAGCCTTCCGCGGGCGGGCCAAAGCCCTCCAAATATTTCGGATTGCCGCCGGCGGCGAGCGTCGCCAACGTCCGTCCGTGAAAGGCGCCCTCGAAGGCGATGATGTGGTAGCGCTCCGGCTGCCCGTTCGCCGCGTGATGTTTGCGCGCGGTCTTGAGCGCGCATTCCACGGCCTCGGCCCCAGAATTGCACAAAAATACGAGATCGGCGAAAGTGGCGTCGCAAAGCCGCTGCGCGAGGCGCTCTGCCTGCGGGATTCGATAGAGATTCGAGACGTGCCAAGGGTGCTCCGCCGCCTCCCGCAGAGCCAAAAGCAGATGCGGATGGGCGTGGCCGAGAGAGTTCACCGCGACGCCGGCGCCGAAGTCGAGGTAGCGTTCGCCGTTTTCAGCGGTCAGCCAAGGGCCTTCGCCACAGACGAAGGCCACGTCCGCGCGCGCGTAGGTCGGGAAAAGCGCCGAGGTCAAGATTTAAGCTCCATCGCCCCGCGCGCGCGGCGCGAGGCCCAAAAAGAAAGCGCCGCCCGGCGAAGGGCGGCAGTTTCGAAGCTCGTTTTTAAAGTCTCGCGTCGCCGCGGTCAATCCAGACCAAGCGAAATGCCTAACCTGCAACGGATTCAGGCGGGCGCGCCCTCGGCTATTCGAGGGAGACGCCAGCCCAGACGTGGACGCGGCCTCAGCCCGCCGGCTGAAGCGTCGCCGCGATCTTCTGCGCAAAAGCTAGCAGCGTGCGATCCGACCAGCGCGGCCCGATGAGCGACAGCCCCAACGGCGGCAGCCCGTTCGTCGCCAGCGGAAGGCTCACCTGCGGCAGGCCGAAGAAGCTGGCGAGCAGAAACAGCCGCATCATCGCATAGCGTTTGTTGTCGAGCGACGGGGCGCTTTCGTCGAGTGGCGGCGCGAAGAAGGGCGTCGTCGGCAGCAGGAAAAAGCACGAGGCGCCGAAAGCCGCATCGACGCGCCGGCGCGTCTCGGCGCGAAACGCCGCCGCCGCCTGCCGTTGCGCTTCCGTGACCGTGGCGGCGTAGGCGAAACGCTCCGCCACGCCCGGACTAAACTGCGGCTTCGTCGTCGCGATCCAGGCGCCATGCGAGCGATGCGCCTCAAGAGCCTGGAAATTTCGGAAGTGCTTCAGCGCCTCATGCCAGAACGCCTCGCCGAACGCGGTCTCCCGCAACGGGACCGCGCCGCGCAGGGCGTCGAGCGCGGCGCGAAACAAGCCCGCCTCCTCTTCGGGGCAGGCGGCGCAGGCTTCTATCAGCAGCAGCCCCTCGTCGAAGCGCGCCTCGAACGGGTCCTTTGGCAGGAGCGCGTCGCCGACTACTACGAGAGTCGCCGGATCGCGCGCGAACCAACCGAGCGTGTCGAATGACGGCGCGAGCGGCACGAGCCCGTCCTGGGGCAGCGCGCCATGCGACGGACGAAAGCCGCAAATGCCGCAAAACGACGCCGGCGCGCGGCAGGACCCCGCTGTGTCGGTGCCGAGCGCGAAGTCGGCGAGCCCCGCCGCCACGGCGACCGCCGAGCCCGAGGAGGAGCCGCCCGGATGGCGGTCCGGCGCCTTGACGTTGACGGGCGTTCCATGATGCGGATTGGCGCCGAGCAGGCTGTAGGCCATCTCGTCCATCTGCGTCTTGCCGACAAGTTTCGCCCCGGCGGCGAGCAGTCGCTCGACGGCGGGGGCGCTGAGCTCGGGCGATGCATGGCTTGCGGCATAGGCCGGATGGCCATTGCCGGAGACGAGACCCTCGACGGCGATATTGTCCTTGACGACAAAGCGTCGTCCCGCGAGCGGCCCCCCGCCGCCAGCAACATCCAGCCGGGCGATCAGCGCCCCAACGTCCAGCTCCATTCGCGTAGCTCACCTTGAGACTGTGAACGTCCTTCTTATATAGAAGCACCCGGTCGGCGGTGGCGCAAAGCGCAGCGCCATAAGGCTGCTTTGCGCCTCCTGAGCCGAGACGTTCGACCACCGTTCTTGCGTCCTGGCGACAGCCTGTAGCGGGCGACCTTCGGAGTCGATCAGCAAGAAAACCGCGACATGCGCGACGCCCAGGAAAAGGGGTCTCGGCAGCTGCGCCTGTATCGCCGCGACGACGACCGTCTCATAGGCGCTCGTTTCCTCGCGCGAGGCGGATTTGGCGGCGAGGCCGCAATCAACGCCCCTGGCGTCGGGAAGCGCGAGCAGGGTTAAGACCGGAGAAGGCTTGAAATCTGCGTCGAGACTTGCCGCCGAAGGCGGCGCGAACGGCGGCCGCAGCGGCGCCGCCCGCCAGGCCTGGCATTTCGGCCGCAACGCCAGCGGAGACATCAAGCAGGCGTTACGGTCCGAAAGCAGCGTTTTGGCGACGGCGCCCGAGGCGCCGCCCGAGGGCAGAGCGACGGCGTCGTCGGCGCGCTCCGGCCGATAGAGCGCGACAAGAAGCTCGACGCCGCCTTCGTTCGTGAGCAGCCGAGATTCCATAAGGTTTGACCGCGTCAGCACGTGGATCGAGGCGTAGGGCGTCGCCGCCATCAGCTTGGGGATCGGCTCCGAGACCCCCATCTTTCGCAAATAGGCTTCGACGCCGCTCTCGATGTGCGCGTGATACTCCGGGTCGTCGTGCAGGACTTGCGTATGCTGTTTGTCGGCGAGCCATTCCCGCTCGCGCCGCACGACGCGGTCGCCGACGCGCCAAATCTTGTCGCGGTAAAATCGCTGCGTCCATATGAGCTTGCGATCGCCAGCATGGAAATCGTGAACGCCGACGCGGGCGGTGGGGGCAATGAAGCGGCGCGAGGCGCCGGCGATGAATAAGGAGCAGGCCGAGGCGCACCATCCGCCATAGCTTTGCGCTTCTCCGCGCAAGACGCCGTCGTCGCGCCGCGGCGGCGCGAGCGGCGCGGGCTTAAGGATCGTGCGCCCGACTGCGACGTCGATCCTGCGCGCGCGCATCACCCGGCCCATGGCCTGCGCCGCGTCGATGTCGCCGCCCGGCGAATGGATCACGATCGGCAGGCGTCGCTTGCCCGCTTGCGCCAGAACCTTCTCCAGCTCCCTAACCGAAGCGCCGACGAACTTTCCTTCGGCGGCGATCCACTCCGCGCAGGACGGCTCGCACCCCGGCTTCGCCTCGCGCACAATCTGGAATTTCAGCGGGTCGTTGGATTGCGGAGGCGCAGCTTGTGGCTCGGCGGCGGCGCCGCCGCCGATCAAGCCGAGAAGGACAGGGTAAATGAGCCGCATCGCAAACTCCACGGAATACTCGAATCTTCGTTTGCAATCTTTGCGCGATATTGCGGATCTGGCAAGCGCCTGGGTGAAGCCTGAAAAAGGCGCCGCTTTTTCAAGCCTCGCCCGGGTCGGACCGAGGCGCACGGCCTCGCGCGTCGTGCGCTTGCCGGGCGGCGCCCGCGAGCTAGCGGCTTGCGTCACTCAATTTGAGGGGCCGAAATGCGAGCCTGGAGGCTCTCGGTCCATTCGCATCTTGGACCGCGAGTCTCCAGGCTCGCTGGAAACCCGTCGATTTGTCCGACGTAGCCCGCTAGGCGAGCCCGAGCTTTTGGGCGAGGCCGATACGCTGCAGCTTGCCGGTCGCGCCTTTGGGGATTTCGGTCAGAAAGAGGATCTTGCGCGGAGTCTTGAAGGGCGCGAGGCGTTCCGACAGAAAGGCGCGCAGCTCCTGCTCGGTTGCGCGGGTTCCTTCCCGCAGCACTACGGCGGCGGCCACGTCCTCGCCGAGCTTCTCGTGCGGCACGGCGAAGGTCACGACCTGCAGGACGGCGGGGTGATCCATGAGCGCCTCGTCGACCTCGCGCGGCGAGACCTTCTCGCCGCCGCGGTTGATGATCTCCTTGAGGCGCCCGGTCAGGCTGATATAGCCGTCGCCGTCCTTGACGCCCTGGTCACCCGTGCGGAACCAGCCGTTCGTGAAGGCCTCGGCGTTTGCTTTTGCGTTATTCTCATAGCCCGGCGTCACATTGTCGCCGCGAATGGCGATCTCGCCGATCTCGCCCGCAGGCAAAATATTGCCGGCCTTGTCCATGATCTCGACCTCCGGTCCCGCGGCGAGGCCGACCGAGCCGGGCTTCCTCACGCCGCGCAATGGGTTCGACGCCATCTGATGCGAGGCTTCCGTCATGCCGTAAGCCTCGATCACGGGAGCGTGGAAAGTCGCTTCGAGCTCGGCGATCACTTGCGGCGGCAGCGAGGAGGACGAGGAGCGGATGAAGCGCAACGGATGACGCGCGATCGTCTCCCTGTTGTGCGGCGCGCGCGTCAGGATCGCCTGA
Source organism: Methylocystis sp. (assembly GCA_035624015.1). Taxonomy (GTDB): domain Bacteria; phylum Pseudomonadota; class Alphaproteobacteria; order Rhizobiales; family Beijerinckiaceae; genus Methylocystis. The sequence continues at coordinate 4,615 of DASPSI010000065.1, read as the reverse complement.
TGCATCGTCGGCACGCCGGTGTACCAGCTCGGCCTCGCCTCTTCCAACCAGGCGAAGAATTTGAGCGCGTTGAAACCCGGCGTGCAGAACACCGAGCCGCCGCGCGACAGCGGCGCCAGAAGGCCGGCGATGAGGCCGTGAATATGGAACAGCGGCATGATGTTGAGGCCGCGATCGCTCTCGCAAAACTCCACCGTCCGCGCGATGTTGTCGGCCGACGTCGCGACATTGTGCTGGGTGAGCGGCACGATCTTAGGCCGCGAGGTCGTGCCCGAGGTGTGCAGGATCAGCGCAACGTCTTCGGGCGTAGCGGGTCCCGGCTTCTCCGCCGCTCCGGCGGCGGAGCCAGAGAGCGTGAAGGCGCCGGCGCCGCTCGGATCGGGCGTGAGGGTGAGGATCGCGACGCCGAGCTTCTTCGCTGCGTCGATCGCGGGAGACGTGCTGCCCGCCTCCACGACCAGCGCCCTGGCGCCGAGATCGCCCATGTAGAATTCGAACTCGTCGCCCTTATAGGCGGGATTGAGCGGCGCGGCGGAGGCGCCCTGCGCAATCGCGAGAAAGGCCGCGGCCATCTGAGGCCCGTTCGGCAGAACGATGGCCACCCGGTCGCTGCGCCCGACCCCAAAGCTGTTGAGCGCCGCGATCGTCTCCCTGGCGAGATCGCGCAGGCCCGCGTAAGTCAGCGGCGCCGCGCCGGGCGCCATCAAAGCGATGGCGTCGCCAGGGGCCGAGGCGAGCAGGCTCTCGAAGGTGCGGGAGGGCGGCATGGAATCGAAGCTCCTCGAGTTGTTGAGTTTCAGGCGGGCGTGACGACGAGCCGGCCTTTTTCGCGCGCGAGCGTCTCGCCGAGCAGCTTCACGAGGGCGTAGACGGCGCACAGATGCGGCGTCGCGATCCCGGCCAGGCGCGCGAGCTCGATCACCGAGCCGAGCAGCGCTTCGACCTCGATCGCGCGGCCGGACTCGACGTCCTGCAGCATCGAGGTTTTATGCGCGCCCACCGCCTCGGCGCCGGCGATGCGCTTATCGAGCGAGATGCGGAAGCGCACGCCGAGCGCCTCGCCGACCGCTTGCGCCTCGCGCATCATGTTCGCGGCGAGCTCGCGCGTCGGCAAGAATTTGCAGATGTCCGCCAGAGTCGCATGGGTGAGCGCGCTGATCGGGTTGAAGCTCAGATTGCCCCAAAGCTTGGTCCAGATTTCCGCGCGAATATCCGAGACGACGGGCGCCTTGAACCCCGCGCGCGTGAGCGCCGCCGAGACTTGCGCGATGCGCTCCGTCTTCGCGCCGTCGATCTCGGCGAGCGAGAAGCGCTCGCCCTCAATATGGCGGATGACCCCGGGCCGCTCGATCTCCGCGGCCGGATAGACGACGCTCGCCAAAACGCGGTCGATCTCGATATTGTCGGCGATGACGCCGCCAGGATCGACGCTCTCCAGTCGTTGGCCCTCGTGCTCGCCCCCGTGCTTGAAGAAATACCACCAGGGGACGCCATTCTGCGCGCTGAGCACGGCGGTGCGCGGCCCCATGATGCAGCCGAGATCGGGCGCGACGGCCGCGACCTGATGCGCCTTCATGCCGAGCACGATCAAATCCTGCTCGCCGACATCGGCGATGCGGTCGCAGGCCTTGAGCTTTGCGACGATCTCCCCGCTTTCTTCAACGAGTCTCAGGCCGTCGGCGGCGATGGCCGCAAGATGCGCGCCACGCGCGATGACGCTGACCTCCTCGCCGGCGTGAGCGAGCTTGGCCGCCAGCAATCCGCCGATCGCCCCAGCGCCGATGACGCAAATCCTCATTCAGGGTCCTTCCTGTGTCCCGCCGGGCTCATGCCGCATCGGCGCAAGCGTGTCCAGAGGGGGAGGCCGAGACGGCGCCTTTGGCAGCGCAGCATAAATTTCAGTTGCCGAAATTGAGCCTGGCCTCCACTGTGCGCCGCTACCGGCGGGAGAGCAGGCAGATGACGCAACTGGCGCAACACCGGCAGAAAGCCCTTGCGGCTCCCCATGACCGCCCGCATCGCTGGCTGCAGCTCGGGCTCGGCGTACTGTGCATGACCATGGTCGCCAATCTCCAATATGGCTGGACGCTGTTCGTCAATCCTCTGCAACAGCGGTTCGGCTGGGAGCTGAGCGCGATCCAGATCGCTTTCACCGTGTTCGTTGTCGCCGAGACCTGGCTCGTGCCGTTCGAAGGCTATATCGAGGACCTTTTCGGCCCTAAGCCGCTGCTTCTCTTCGGCGGCGCGCTCGCGGGCGCGGCCTGGGTCATGAACTCCATGGTCTCCAGCCTGCCGATGCTCTATGCCGCGCAAGCGATCGGCGGCGTCGGCGCGGGCGCCGTCTATGCGACGTGCCTCGGCAATGCCCTCAAGTGGTTTCCCGACCACCGCGGTCTTGCGGCGGGCGTCACGGCGGCCGGCTTCGGCATGGGATCGGCGCTCACCGTCGTGCCGATCACGATGCTCATCAAGAGCAACGGCTATCAGGAGGCCTTCTTCTATTTCGGCCTTCTGCAGGGCTTCGTCGTCTGCCTCTGCGCCTTGGGCCTCGACTCGCCGCATAAGGAGGACGACGAGGAGATTCCAGAGATCGCGGAGGATCACCGCCACCGCCAGCTCACGCCGGTCGAGATGGCGAAGAAGCCTTTGTTCTGGCTCATGTATGCGATGTTTGTCATGATCGCTGCGGGCGGACTCATGGCGACGGCGCAGCTCGGGCCCATCGCAGACGATTTCGGCGTCGGCGACGCGCCGGTCAGCGTGCTGGGCCTCACGCTGCCGGCGCTGACCTTCGCGCTTTCGATCGATCGCGTGCTGAACGGCGTGACGCGGCCATTCTTCGGCTGGGTGTCGGATGCGATCGGCCGCGAGAGGACGATGTTCATAGCCTTTGGCCTCGAGGGCCTCGCGATCCTGGCGCTTGGACAATACGGCCACACGCCCGGCATGTTCGTGCTGCTGACAGGTCTCGTCTTCTTTGCCTGGGGGGAGATCTACAGCCTGTTCCCAGCGACCTGCGCGGACACGTTCGGCACAAGATACGCCGCCGCCAACGCGGGACTGCTCTACACGGCGAAGGGCGCGGCGGCGCTGCTCGTGCCGCTCTCTAGCCTGATCGCCAAAGAAGCCGGTTGGCAAGCCGTCTTCTATATCGCGTCCGGTCTGAACATTTCGGCCGCGCTGCTCGCCCTGCTCGCGCTCGCGCCGGCGCGCAAGCGCGCGCTCAAAGCCTGGCTGCGCGGCTGATCCTTTAGGCTCACGCCTGCGACTGGGATTGCGCTTGCGCCGCCGGCGAGCTCACGTTCACGCTCACGTCCAGGGCCTCGCCGCCGCCGCCGAAATGCGCGCCGCGAATCGGCGCAGCGCCAAGACAGTCGAGCGCCGCCGCCACCCGCACATAGGCTTCGTCAGGCGAGACGCCATGCGATGGATCGAAGCCGACCCACCCAAGACCCTCGACAAAGGCCTCTGCCCAGGCGTGACCGGCCGTCTGTTCCGTGATGGCGTCGACGCGCCACAGGTAGCCGCTGACGTAGCGCGCGGGAATTTCGAGCGCGCGCGCGCAGGCGATGAAGAGATGCGCGGAGTCTTGGGCGCCGCCGCGCTTCTCTTCGAAGGCCTCGGCGGCGCTCGTCGCGGCGCGGATCGAGTCCGCATCGAAGGTCATGACCGCGAAAATCGAAGCGAGCAGCTCGTGCAGCCGCGACAGCGCATCGCCGCGCGGCGCGGCGACTTCCTGCGCAAAGGCGCGAACGCGCTCGGAGGGCGCGGTGAGCGGCGTCTCGCGAAGGAACAGCGCCGGCGGAAGGCGCTCGACCGCGCCGCGCAGCACGCCCGAGGTCTCGAAGGTCTCGACCTCGCCTTCGACGACCGTCGTCAGCCTGTCCAGGGGCCCGTCGACCGAGAAGCAATGCACGATGTTGCCGAAGGCGTCCTCGCTCTGTTCAAGCCGGCAGTCGCGGCAGATCTCGATGCGCCAGCTCTCGATCGACTGGCTGGCGCAGGCGCGCGGGGTCAAACGCAGCTTCACGATGGCGCCGCGCGGGGGCGTCTCGTAGCGGTAGATCGATCGATGTCGAATGCGCAGCCGCATGTCCGCTCCGCCTTAAAACAGATATTGCTCGGAGACGAGCGTCCCGAGCTTGTTGTTGTCCTCAATGAACGCCTCCACGAACTCGTGCAGACCGCTCTGGAACAGGGCTTCCGTCGAGAGGCTCTCCAGGCGGCCGTGCACGGCGCGCGCGTGGCGCTGCGCCGGCCCCTGGCGCCCATGCGACTTCGCCAGCCGATCGAGATTGCGCACGGCGCTCTCATAGCATGAAATCAGGGAGCGCGGCATCTCCGGACGCAGGATCAGCAGATCGGCGACGAGCCAGGGCTTGAGGCTCTGGCGATAGACCCAGTGATAGGCGGTGTGCGCGGACACCGAGCGCAAGATCGTCGTCCATTGGAAGTAGTCGAGCGAGCCGCCGACGACCTCCTTGTCGGGCAGCAGCACGTGATATTTTACGTCGAGCAGGCGCGCCGTGTTGTCGGCGCGTTCGACGAAGAGGCCGACGCGCGAGAAGTAATAGGCGTCGTTGCGCAGCATCGTGCGATAGGCGCCGCCGTCATA
>DASPSI010000063.1:0-10425 GCA_035624015.1 Methylocystis sp. | reverse complement strand
GGCTGATTCGGCCTGCCGCCAAGAAGAAGATTTCTGACAACTCCGGCGCGCCAAGCTCGGCGACGACGGTTTGGGCCCGCGTCGACGCGGGGACGAAGACGACGCCGTCTCCATGATGGATCGCCTGTTGAGGCTGCGCGGGACGGACCGCCTGTATGTTGCGGCGCGATATGCTAAATAGAAGTCGCGAAGCAGCGCCCGCGGCGACGCGCCTATAAGGACGAGGCAAAATGATTGAAATTCGCGTGCCGACGCTCGGCGAATCAGTCACGGAAGCGACGATCGGCAAATGGTTCAAAGAGGCCGGCGACGCGGTGCAGGCCGACGAGGCGCTCGCCGAGCTCGAGACGGACAAGGTCACGCTCGAGGTGAATGCGCCGGCGTCGGGCGTGCTCTCCGATATCTTGGCCAAGGCCGGCGAGACGGTCACGGTTGGCGCGCTGATCGGCCAGATCAAGGATGGCGCCGCCGCGCCCGCCGCCAAAACCGAGGCCGCAAAGTCCGCGCCCGCCGCCGCGCCCTCGCCCTCGGCCCCCGCCATGCCGCCCTCGCCCGCCGCCGCCAAGATCGCTGCGGACAAGGGCATCGATCTTTCGGGCGTTTCCGGCTCGGGCGTGCGCGGACAGGTGCTGAAAGGCGACGTCGCAGCGCCGGCCCTTCGGGAAGCCCCCTCCCCCGCTCCCATCGACGCGCGCAGGGAGCCCCCGCCTGCGCCGCGGCAGGAGCCGCCGCGCCCCGCGCCTCAGGGCGAGCGGCGCGAGGAGCGCGTGCGCATGTCGCGCCTGCGCCAGACCATCGCGCGCCGCCTGAAGGAGGCGCAGAACGCCGCCGCCATGCTCACGACCTTCAACGAGGTGGACATGAGCGCGGTCATGGAGCTGCGCAACGCCTATAAGGAGACGTTCGAGAAGAAGCACGCCATCAAGCTCGGCTTCATGGGCTTCTTCGTGAAGGCCTGCTGCCGCGCGCTCGAGGAGATTCCGGCGGTCAACGCCGAGATCGACGGCGAGGACGTCGTTTACAAGCGCTTCGCGCATATCGGCGTCGCGGTCGGCACTGACAGGGGCCTCGTCGTGCCGGTGGTGCGCGACGCCGACCGCCTCAGCATCGCTGGAATCGAGAAGGCCATCGCCGCGCTCGGCGCCAAAGCGCGCGACGGCAAGCTCGACATGGAGGACCTTGCGGGCGGCACGTTCACGATCTCGAACGGGGGGATTTACGGCTCGCTGATGTCGACGCCGATCCTCAACGCGCCGCAGTCGGGCATATTGGGCATGCACAAGATTGAGGAGCGGCCCGTCGTCGTCGCCGGCAGGATCGAGATCCGTCCGATGATGTATCTCGCGCTCTCTTACGATCACCGCATCGTCGACGGCAAGGAGGCCGTGACCTTCCTCGTGCGCGTGAAGGAGCAGCTCGAGGACCCGCGGCGGCTCGTGCTCGACCTGTGACGAGGCGCTTCGCGCTCTGCGCCGACGATTACGGCCTGTCGCGCGGCGTCTGCGACGGCATTTTGGAGCTTTTGCGCGCGCGGCGGATTAGCGCCGTCTCGGCCCTGACCAACATGCCGCGATGGTGTGAGCTTGCGGGCGCGCTTCCGGGCTTTGAGGCCGATGTCGGCCTGCACTTCAACCTGACGCTAGGCAGACCGCTCGGCGCGATGCCGCGCTTTGCCCCAGGCGGAGTCTTCCCGTCGCTTCCCTCCGTCGTCCGCGCCGCGCTGTTTCGACGTCTGCCGCTTGATGAAATCCGCGCCGAGCTCGACCGCCAGCTCGACGCCTTCGAAGCGGCCATTGCGCGCGCGCCGGACTTCGTCGACGGCCACCAGCACGTGCAGACGCTCCCCGGCGTGCGCGGCGCGCTGCTCGAAGCGCTGACGGCGCGGGGGCTGGCCGGCAAGTGCTGGCTGCGCGACTCCGGAGACAGCGCGGGACGCATTCTGGCGCGGCGGCAGGAGGCGGCGAAGGCGTTGGTCGTGAGCGGGTTGTCGTTCGGATTCGGCGCGGCGGCGCGGCGCGCGGGCTTTGCGACGAACGACGGCTTTGCGGGCTTTTCCGATTTCGACGCGGGCAGGGATCACGCGGCGCGATTTGCGAGCTACCTGCGCGCGCCGGGCCCGGCGCATCTCGTAATGTGCCATCCGGGGCATGCGGATGCGGAGCTTGCCGCGATCGATCCCGTGACGACGACGCGGGAACAGGAGCTGGCCTTCCTGCTGTCGCCCGCTTTAGACGCTTTGCTGGCGGAGAGCGGTTTGGATTTGGCGCGGCTGGCCTAGTTGCTCGCAACGCCCGCCGCCCCTTCACCCTCTCCCCGCAAGCCTAAGGGAGTCACACATCTCATCGGGCCGTCATGGCCGGCCTTGTGCCGGCCATGACGTGGTGGATGAATTCGAGAAGTGTGCATGCGGTAGCCCCGCTTGCGGGGAGAGGGGACAGGTTGCGCCCCCTACCCCTGCCCGCTCACCCGCTCGACGTCCGCCCCGCAGCCGCGCAGCTTGGTCTCCAACCGCTCGAAGCCGCGGTCGAGATGATAAACCCGATTGATCGTCGTCTCGCCGCGCGCCGCGAGCGCGGCGATCACCAGCGACACGGACGCCCGCAAATCCGTCGCCATGACCTGCGCGCCCTCCAGGTGATCGACGCCCGAGACGATCGCGCTGTCGCCCTCGAGCCTGATCTTGGCGCCAAGCCGCGCGAGCTCCTGCACATGCATGAAACGGTTCTCGAAGATCGTCTCGGTGATGCGCGACTCGCCCTTCGCGCGCGTCATCAGCGCCATGAACTGCGCCTGCAGATCGGTAGGAAATTCCGGGAAAGGCGCCGTCGTCACGTCGACCGGGCCGATGCCCGAGCCGTTGCGCAGAACCCTCACGCCCTCATTCGTCTCGCGCACCTCGGCCCCTGCCACGACCAAGGCGTCGAGCGCCGCCTGAAGCGATTCCGCGCCGGTGCCCGCAAGCAGCACGTCGCCGCCGGTCATCGCGACCGCCATCGCATAGGTGCCGGCCTCGATCCGGTCCGGCATCACCGTATGGCGCGCGCCGGCGAGCGAGCCGACGCCTTCGATCTCGATGACCGGCTGGCCGGCGCCCGATATCTTCGCCCCCATCTTGTTGAGGCAAGTCGCGAGATCGACGATCTCCGGCTCGCGCGCCGCGTTGCGGATCACCGTCGTTCCCTGCGCGAGCGAAGAGGCCATCAGCGCCACATGCGTGCCGCCGACCGTCACCTTGGGAAACATGATCTCGGCGCCCTGCAATCCGCGCGGCGCCTTGGCGACAACGTAGCCGTTCTCGATCGAGATTGCGGCCCCGAGCTTCTCCAGAGCCATGAGCAGCAGATCGACGGGACGCGTGCCGATGGCGCAGCCGCCGGGCAGCGATACGCGCGCCTCGCCCATCCGCGCGAGCAGCGGCGCGAGCACCCAGAAGCTCGCGCGCATCCGCGAGACGAGCTCATAAGGCGCGGTCGTGTCGACGATCTCGCGGGCCGTAAAATGAACGGTGCGGCCTTCGTCGCCGGTCGAGCCCGCACGCTTGCCGGCGATCATGTAGTCGACGCCGTGATTGCTCAAGATACGTTCGAGCTGTGTCACGTCGGCGAGCAGCGGCAAGTTCTCGAGCGTCAGCGTCTCGCGCGTGAGCAGAGACGCGATCATCAACGGCAAAGCGGCGTTCTTGGCGCCAGAGATCGAAATGACGCCTTTCAGCTCAGAGCCGCCGCGGATTTTTATTCTGTCCATGTGCCCCCGTCCCGCGGCGTGGACGCGCCCTTCTTGGCCGCGGCCTTGCGCCGGCGTAAGTTCTCGCGCAACGCCGCGGCGCGCGCCGCGGCCCTGTCGTCTTGCGCTTCCTTCGCGGGCTTGGCCCGCGGGCCGCCTAAATCGGAGCGGCGGCGCTCCGGCTCGTCGCTCATGGTTTTGAGAATCGCTTAACCGTCCCTTGTGGCGTTTCCTAGGCTGTCGCTTTAGGCCAAGCAAGCTTGCCAGGGTCGCAGCCCTGTCCTATAGAGTGCGCGCGCGCCGTGTTTCCGACACCCCTGGAGGCGAAAGGCGCGCTTTTTCTTTTGGAGAAACGAAACATGGCCGAGACCAAGAAGCTCGCGGCCACGGTTCGCGGCGGGACAGGCAAGGGGGCCGCCCGCGCAACGCGCCGTGAAGGCCGCACGCCCGCCGTGATCTATGGCGGCGGCGAAGCGCCCACCCCTCTGTCCCTCAACAGCCGAGAAGTCTCGAAGCTCATCTTCGCCGGACACTTCCTGACGACGATCTTCGAACTCGACATCGACGGCAAGACTGAGCGCGCCATTCCGCGCGACTACCAGCTCGACGTGGTCAAGGACACCCCGCTGCATGTGGACTTCCTGCGCCTGAAGCCGGGCTCCAGGCTCAGGATCGAGGTGCCGGTGCACTTCATCAACCATGAGGCGGCCCCTGGGCTGAAGCGCGGCGGCTCGCTCAATGTGGTCTACCACTCGGTCGAGATGTGGGTGCCCGCCGACAATATCCCCGACGCCATCACCGGGGATCTGACGGGCTTCGATTTTAACGACTCGCTGCACATCGGCCAGATTCCGCTGCCGCCGGGCTGCAAGCCGACGAATCCCGACAAAAACTTCACGGTCGCGAGCATCACGCCGCCGCTCGTCCAGGAAGAGGCCGCGCCGGCCGCCGCGGCCGCGCCGGCCGCGCCCGCCAAGGGCAAGGCCGCGAAGAAGTAAAACTAAAAAATCTGGTCCCGCGGCGAGTCCGCGGGACTTATTGTGAACCATTCCGCAATGCCGGTCGTCGTCATTGCGAGCGAAGCGAAGCAATCCAGAAGCCGCATCAGCTATGGCCGGTTCCGTCGCTTAAGCCGGTGAACAATTTCGGTTTCGCCCTCGACTCCTGGATTGCTTCGCTTCGCTCGCAATGACGACAGGCCAGGCGGCTGACGAAAAAGCCCATGCTGCTTCTCGTTGGTCTTGGCAATCCGGGCCGCGACTACGCCAAGAACCGTCACAACATCGGCTTTCGCGCCATTGAGGCCATCGCGCGCCGGCATGGCTTCTCGGCCCTGCGCGCGAAATTCCACGGCCTTCTCTGCGAGGGGACGATCGCCGGCGTCAAGACGCTGGCGCTGGAGCCGCAGACCTATATGAACGACTCCGGGCGCTCGGTGAGCGAGGCCGCCCGTTTCCACAAAGTGGCGCTTGGCGACATCATCGTCTTCCACGACGAGCTCGATCTGGCTCCTGCGAAGTTGCGCATCAAGGTCGGCGGCGGCGACGCCGGGCATAACGGGCTGCGCTCGATCACCGCGCATATGGGCGGCGCCTATAAGCGTGTGCGGCTCGGCATCGGCCATCCCGGCGACAAGGCGAAAGTTCACAGCTATGTGCTGAGCGATTTCGCCAAATCGGAGGAGCCCTGGGTCGAGGCGCTCTGCGACACGATCGCCGAGCACGCCGCGCTGCTCGCCTCGGGCGACGACGCCGGGCTGCAGAACAAGGCGCATCTCGCGATGACGGCAGCCGGTTTCGGCGCGGTGAAGAGAATCGGCGAGCAATGACGGGCGCCGTTATCGGCGCGAGGCCCGCGACGGCGGAAAGCTCGCTTTACCGCAGGCTCAAATTCGCCGGCACGGTTTTGGGCGTGGTCAAATCCCAGAATTTGTCCCGCAGCGGATCAATGGCGGAGCCTTCCGAGGCGTCGATCACGCGCCGGCGTCCGGCCGCAGGCGCGGCCTCGTTCGACGCATAAGCTGCAGGCGCGGCTAGTGAATCGGGCGCGCCGACGACGCCGTCGGGCAAACGATCCGAGGCTTGCGTCAGGCCAAGCTTCGCTTCGCGCGCCCGGATCTCGGCTCGCCGCGCATCGGAGACGGGATAGAAAGCCACGTCGCCCGCCGCCGTCTCGGCGTCCGCCGTCTCGCTTTCGTCCGCAGACTGCGTGTTCAGGACGACGGCCGCGTCCAAGCTCGTCGCGGCCCTTCTCGGCTGCGCCTCCGCAAAGGTGAAATAGGCGCGCGCCGGACGCAGCGGGTCGTAGCGCCGGTCGGCCGGGAGCGTCGGATCGTCGAACGCGCCCACTTCCAAGAGGCCCGCCCAGGGTCCGAACCTGCCCAAGCGATGCGTCGCGCCGTCGTCGGCGCCGATGGCGCCGCCCACCGGATAATCCTCATGCCGCTTGTCGATCGAGACGAAGCGGATGACGTCGCTCAGGCCGCCGCGCTGGTCGCGCACGGGCGGGGGCGCAGCGGGAGGCGCAAGGCCCGGCGGCGTCGCGTCCGGCGTTCCCGCCTTGTCCTTGATCTCGCGCTCGTGCTGGCGCCATTGCTGGACATTTCGATTGTGCTGATCGAGCGTCGACGAGAACACATGCCCCCCGGTTCCGTCGGCGACGAAGTAGAGATCTGAGGTTTGCAGCGGATTGGCCGCCGCCTCCAGCGAGGCGCGGCCTGGATTGGCGATCGGTCCCGGCGGCAGGCCGTCGATGAGATAGGTGTTGTAGGGCGAATATTTATCGAGTTCGGCGCGCGTGATGCCGTGGCCGAGCGTCGCCTTGCCCCCGACGAGGCCGTAGATGATCGTCGGGTCGGATTGCAGCCGCATCCCCTTGCGCAGCCGGTTCACGATGACCGACGCGACATGCGGGCGCTCGTCGGCCTTGCCGGTCTCCTTCTCGACGATGGAGGCGAGCGTCACAAGCTCGTAAGGCGTGCGGATCGGCAGATCCTTGGCGCGCCGCGCCCATATCTGGTCGAGCAGCTTGCGCTGGTCCTCCTGCATCTTGGCGATGAGCTTTGAGCGCGGAAAGCCGCGTACGACCTTGTAGGTCTCGGGCAGCAGCACGCCCTCCTTCGGCGGCTCGCGCACGTCGCCTGCGAGGAACTCGGAATCGAGCAGCCGCTGCACGATCTGATCGGTGGTCAGCCCTTCCGGGATCGTGATCGCGTGCAGCACCTGCCGGCCGTTGACGAGCTCGTCGATGACCTCGTTGGCGCTGACGTTCTGCTTGAAGAGATATTCGCCCGCCTTGAGGTTGCGCTTGCCCTCGATCCACATGGCGATATTGACCATCAGCGGATTTTCGATGACGCCTTCGCTCTCAAGCTGCGCCAAAATTTCCGCGGTGTCGGCGCCCGACGGCAGGATCACCGTCTTGTCCGCCTTGAGCGGGCCGGGCTCGTTCATGAGATGATGCGCCGAGATCATCGCGAAGACGCCGCCGACCAGCGCGACGAGCAGGAAGCTCATCGCCGCGCTCATCATCGACAGCAGACCCTCCCGCCGTCTCTTCTTTTTTTTCGGCGGCGTCGCCTCGCCCCCGCCTCCGGTCGAGCCGCGCCGGAACAAGGAGAAGCCCTTCCTGGCCGGCGCCGGCTCGGGCGGGTTCGCGGATTTTCCGGCGTCCTGCGACGCGCCCTTCCAGCCCTCGCTCATCTTCTCCTCGCGCTGTTTCGTCACGGTTTCACGCCGAACTCCACGCCCCGCGCCGCCAAACGCTTTTTCGCCCCAGCTCTTTCATCCTAGAAATTGAGAAAGAATAGGGCAGGAGAAGCCTCACTGGGAACGACGCAGGACCAGCGACGCATTCGTCCCGCCGAAGCCGAAAGAATTGGACAGGGCCAAGTCGATCTTGCGGCGCCGCGCCGCATGCGGAACGAGGTCGATCGCCGTCTCCACCGAGGGATTGTCGAGATTGCGCGTCGGCGGCGCGATCTGGTCGCGCAGGGCGAGAACCGTGTAAATCGCCTCGACCGCGCCGGCGGCGCCGAGCAGATGGCCGATCGCCGATTTCGTCGACGACATCGAGAGCTTCGGCTCGCTATTGCCGAGCAGCCGCTCGACGGCGTTAAGCTCGATCTCGTCGCCGAGCGGCGTCGAGGTGCCATGGGCGTTGACATAGTCGATCTCGTCGACCGAAACACCGGCGCGCTTGAGCGCCGCCTGCATGCAGCGATAAGCGCCGTCGCCGTCCGGCGCGGGCGCGGTGATGTGATGGGCGTCGCCGGACATGCCCCAGCCGACGATCTCCGCGAGAATCTTGGCGCCGCGCGCCTTGGCGTGCTCCAGCGTCTCGAGCACGACGCAGCCCGCGCCTTCGCCCATGACGAAGCCGTCGCGGTCGCGGTCGTAGGGACGCGACCCGGCCTCGGGCCGATCATTGAAGCCGGTCGAAAGCGCGCGGCAGGCGCAAAAGCCCGCAACGCCGATGCGGTTCACGGGCGATTCGGCGCCGCCCGCGACCATGACCTCGGCTTCGCCCAGAGCGATCAGCCGCGCGGCGTCGGCGATGGCGTGCGTGCCGGTCGCGCAGGCCGTGACGACCGCGTGATTGGGGCCCCTGAGGCCATGCATGATCGAGACGTAGCCGGCGGCGAGATTGATGATGCGCCCCGAGATAAAGAACGGCGACACGCGGCGCGGGCCCTTCTCCTTGAGGATCAGCGACGTCTCGTAGATGCCCCCCAAGCCGCCGATGCCAGAGCCGATCAGGACACCGGTCGCCTCCTGCTTTTCGGGCGTGTCGGCCTTCCAGCCCGCGTCGGCGAGCGCCTGCGTGGCCGCCGCGGCGGCGAAGATGATGAAGTCGTCGACCTTGCGCTGCTCCTTCGGGTCGAACCAGTCGTCCGCGTTGAAGCCGCCCTCGCCCACACGAGGGACTTGCCCCGCGATTTGGCAAGGCAGATCGGAGACCTCGAAATTCTCGATCCGCTTGAATCCACATTCGCCGGCGGTCAGCCGCCGCCAATTGACCTCGACGCCGCACCCCAGCGGCGAAACGAGGCCGAGACCAGTGACCACCACCCTACGCATGGCTCACTTTCACGTGCCTCCATAGATTCCGAACTATTTGGGAGCGCCGACGTTGCGGCTCTGACCGTCGGCGCTCTTTGAGAATTGGGGAAAACGCTGCCCGGCCAGGCCTCGGAAGCGTCCCGCCCATGGGTCGCGTCAAGCGGCCTTGGCCGTCTCCAGGAACTTCACGGCGTCGCCGACGGTCAGGATCGTCTCGGCGGCGTCGTCAGGAATCTCGATGCCGAACTCTTCCTCGAAGGCCATCACCAGCTCGACGATGTCGAGCGAATCGGCGCCCAGATCGTCAATGAAATTGGCCTTGTCGACGACCTTCTCCGGCTCGACGCCGAGGTGCTCGACAACAATCTTCTTTACGCGCTCGGCGACATCGCTCATTTGCTTCGATCCTCGTTCCTATGGCGCCCCCGGCGGGAAACCGCGGCGCTGTCTACTGCGTATAACGACCTTCTTGCGGACGGGCCACAAGGTCGACCCTCCCTAGCAAAATTATCGGGTCGTCACTCCCGTCTATTTCGGCAGCACCGGATTTCCGGCTGCGGCGAGACGCCGCAATACCTCGACGAACGCCGCTATGCAAGGCGAGCCGCGAGCCCCGTAGCGGCGAGGCGTTTGGTAGCATAATTCCTTAGCGAAGGCGAGAGGGCCGGGCCTGATGGATGACGTCGACGAAAAGTCGCCAAGCGGGACCGAGATCCCCGCAGGGGCGGGAAAAAACAGGCTGGCGAACGCGTGAAGATCATCCCCGTTCTCGATCTGATGGGCGGCGTCGTCGTGCGCGCGGCGGGTGGGCGCAGGGACGACTATCGCCCCCTCGTCTCGCCGCTCGCGCCATCCCCTGCGCCGGAGGACGTCGCCGCGGGGCTTCTCGCCGTGCATCCGTTCCCGACGATCTATGTGGCCGATCTCGACGCGATTTTGGGACGCGGCGACAATCTTCGCGCAGCTGAAGCGCTGTGCGCAAGATTTCCGCAGATCGAATTCTGGCTCGACAGCGGCGCCAAGGCGTCTCAGCGCGCGCGCTGGCGCACGGTCGTCGGCAGCGAGTCACTCGCGGCGGAGGCGCCGGCGCCCGATTTTTCGCGAGAGTCGGAGACGATCCTGTCGCTCGATTTTCGCGGCGCAGATTACATTGGGCCGCCGGAGCTGCTTTCGACGCCCGCGCTTTGGCCGCGCCGGGTCATCGCTATGACGCTCGCGCGGGTCGGCGCCAATGCGGGGCCAGACCTCGATGTTCTTGAAGCGATCCTCGCCAAGGCGGCCGGACGAGAAATTTTCGCCGCCGGCGGCGTGCGAGACGCTCGCGATCTCGCGGCGCTCGCCCGTCTTGGCGCCGCGGGGGCGCTCGTCGCCTCGGCCCTGCACGAGGGAAGAATTTGGATGAAGGAGCCAGCGCCCTTCAATCCCAGGGGTTGAAGACGCGCACGCCGGCCGCCTCGAAAACCGAGGCGTCGCGCGTCACGAGCGTTAAGTCATGCACGAGCGCGGCCGACGCAGCTCGCAGATGACGTTCGTGTCGATCAAAAACATGTCGATAGCTCCAGGATGCGGGCGAACTCCTCCGTACGCGGCGGTTCAAAATCGAAGTCGCGGGCATCCGGCTGCGCGAGCGCTTCAAGCAGCG
>DASPSI010000042.1:0-12563 GCA_035624015.1 Methylocystis sp. | reverse complement strand
CGATCGAGCAGGAGACGCGTCTGTTCGATCCGGACGCGGGCGAGACGCGCTCGATGCGCTCCAAGGAGGAGGCGCACGACTATCGCTATTTCCCCGACCCCGATCTGCTGCCGCTCGAGTTCGATCAGGCCTATGTCGACGCGCTTGCGAAAGACCTGCCCGAGCTGCCGGACGACAAGCGCGCGCGCTTCATCGCCGACTATGGACTGACGCCCTATGACGCCGGCGTGCTCGTCATGGAGCGTGCGAGCGCCGATTATTTCGAGGCGATGGTTGGGAGTGGGGGGGAGCCGAAAGCGTTAGCCAACTGGCTAATCAATGAGGAGTTCGGACGCAACAATAAAGAAGGAATTGAAATCCAGAACTCGCCCGCCACGCCACAGGCCAACAGCGCTATTGTCCAAATGATCTCGTCGGGTGAAATTTCCGGAAAGATGGGCAAGGACTTATTGGATATTGTTAGGCGGACGCGTGAGGACCCGAGAGCGGCCGCCGCAAAACACGGCATGAAGCAGCTCACCGACACCGGGGCCATTGAAGCCGCCGTCGACGAGGTGATCGCGGCCAATCCGGACAAGGCGGCGCAGGCGAAGGAGAAGCCGACCATGCTCGGCTGGTTCGTCGGCCAGGTCATGAAGCAGACCGGCGGCAAGGCCAACCCGCAGGCCGTGAACGAGCTGCTGAAGAGCAAGCTCGGCATCTGAATCGCAGGTCAAAAACGAATCACTTTTGGGGGCGCTGCGCGATTTTTGTCCGCGCGCGCCCTTTTTGGCGCCGTATTTCGACGAATCGACGCGTCATCGACAAATTTTTTTTTGGGGGTCTCGCGCGGGTCGAGACCGTGATCGCTTCGCTGCGCATTCGCGAGCTCCTGAGTTCGCTCGGACGTTCCGCTGCGCGGATGGGAGAGCGCCAAGACGACGCATCTCGCATCTGTCGCGCGCGCTCCGCGCCTTACGCCGCGGCTCGGCGCGCGATTCACTTAATCAAACAAGAACAATAAATTGCATAGCGCGACGCACCCGAACGCGCGCGCGCGAGACATCGTGGATCGATGGCGTTCGGCCTCTCTTTCGCGTGCGTTGGAGCGCTTGTGCGCGGCTCCAAGGGACTCCTTCCGAGATGATTTCTCGTCCGCGCGAGCGTTCGAATTCCCGTCGTCGAGGCGCGCACGAGACGCGATGAAGACGTTGCGCGACGCGATTCGAACAGGTTTGCGCGCGCTTGCGCGCACTGATGCTCTTGCAACAACGATTAACCGCGCTACGCTAGCAATGCTTGTTGTCGACGACACGAACTTCGACGACGGGATTCAAGGGGACAAGAAATGGCGAGAGCTACCACGAAACGCAAACCGGCCAAGAAGGCGGCCGCGAAGAAAGGCGCCCGCAAAGGCGCCGCCAAGAAGTCGGCGACGAAGCGCGGCGCCGCGAAGAAGGCGCGCAAGAAGGTCGCGACGAAGAAGGCCGCCCGCAAGACCACAGCCCGCAAGGTCGCCACAAAGAAGCGCGGCGCGACGAAAAAGGTCGCGGTCAAGAAGCGCGCTGCGACGAAGAAGGCCGCTGCCAGGAAGGGCGCCGCCAAGAAGACCGCGCGCAAGGCGCCGGCCAAGAAGCGTGCGCCCCGTAAGATCGCGGCGGCTCCGGCTGCTCCAGTTCCCTCCACCGCCGAGGGGCAATAAGCGCGCATCCGACGCGTCGTCCGCGTCGGCGCCCGAGCCGGAAAGGCTTGGAGGCGCCGACTTCATTTGCGTCGCGGCGCGCTCACCGCGTCAGACATTTGACGGCGAAGTCGCGCCACATCGGCAGCGGATCCGAATGCGCAGCCTTGAACTGCGTCCATTCGTCGGCGCAGGCGCGCATTTTTTCCCGCGGCGCAGCGGGCAGCTCGGGCGGCGGCATGGAAAGGTCGGGCGGCGGGATGACGACGCGCTGCGCGGGATGCGGCGGCGTACGGACAACAGGCGCGGCTTTGGGAAGCGGTTTCTTTTCTGGCTGCGCATGAGGCGGCGCCGCATTTGACGGCGGCGTCGGATTTTTCGTTTGCGTCTTTTTCGCCGTCGGATGCGCTGCGCCGACGGTCGCCCTGTCTTCGCCTGGCGGCGCGTGCGGCGGCTCGGCGCTTGCAGGCCCCGACCACAGACCGAGCAGCGCCAGCGCGGTGAGCGCGCGGCGACCGCGGGCGAAGGATTCGCGCTTAAGCCTTCTGCCGGCAAGCGGCTTGCGAAGCTCGGTCATGCCCTGGTCCGCTCGCGCGTCGTCGCGCAAGGGCGACCGTGATCCCGAATCTCGTCAATCATAGCCGTCCACGCGCGCTTTTCGCAACACGCGCGCCATCGCGGCGCGCCGGATGATATAGAAGTCGGGCAAGCGCGCATCGCGCCGCCGCCCGGAGCCCGAGTCATGACCGACGCCAAATGCCGCCGTCTCGATCTGATCCGCCGTCCGCGCCGTAACCGCCGCACCGACTGGGCGCGCCGGCTCGTACGCGAGACCAAGCTCGACGCCTCGGATCTGATCTGGCCGATTTTTCTGATCGAAGGCGAGGGTCGCAAGGAGCCGGTCGCCTCCATGCCGGGCGTGTTTCGTCTTTCCGTCGACCTTGCGGTCGAGGCTGTGGCGCAAGCCTCGACGCTCGCCATCCCCGCGGTGGCGCTGTTTCCAAACATCGATCCACATTTACGCGACCCAGAAGGCTCCAATGCGCAAGACCCCGGCAATCTCGTCTGCCGCGCCTGCCGCGCGATCAAGACCGGCGTTCCGGATATTGGCGTCATCGCCGACGTGGCGCTCGACCCATACACCAGCCACGGCCATGACGGCCTCTTGCGTGGCGACGAGATCGTCAACGACGAGACCGTGGCGGCGCTCGTCGGGCAGGCTCTCAACCAGGCGCGCGCCGGCGCCGATGTGATCGCGCCCTCCGACATGATGGACGGGCGCGTCGGGGCCATTCGCGCCGCGCTTGACCGCGAAGGATTCGAGCAAGTGCAGATCATGAGCTATGCAGCGAAATACGCCTCGGCCTTCTATGGCCCGTTCCGGGACGCGATCGGCACCAGCAAGACCTTGCGCGGCGACAAGCGCACCTATCAGATGGACCCCGCGAACGCCGACGAGGCGCTGCGCGAGGTCGCGCTCGATCTGGAGCAGGGCGCCGACATGGTCATGGTGAAGCCGGGAATGCCCTATCTCGACATCGTCCATCGCGTGGCCATGACCTTCCGCGCGCCGACCTTCGCGTATCAGGTCTCCGGCGAATATGCGATGCTCATGGCGGCGACGAGCAACGGCTGGTTGGACGGCGACCGCGCGATGATGGAGAGCCTGCTCGCCTTCAAGCGCGCCGGCGCCGCGGGCGTCCTGACCTATTTCGCCGTCCGGGCCGCTGAGCTGCTGCGGGCGGAAAGCTCGAGCTTATAATTGGCCGCTGCGATGCTAGGAATGTTATTGTTTGGCGCAGAGTGGCGCGTTATGACTCCCTGGACGAGGAGGGGTGTCGCTTGAACGTTTGCCAAAGGATATAGCTTCGGTCCTTGGCGGCAAGAAAACGCTTGGACGCGAGATGCGCGACTACGCCGATCTCGATGCGGTCATCGAGTCGGGGTTGCGGGCTGCGGTGGTCGCGCGCGTCAAGGAATTGTTTCAGGGCCGCGAGCGGCTGTCGATTTACCGCAATCTTTTCTTAAGGCGTCACGCTGGCGCCGAACGAAGCCGCAGGCTGGAGCGGATCCCTCGCCTGTTTTATCCAGCTCTCTCCGCTTTTGAGAATCCGGAGACCGCCAAGGAATTTCTATTCACGCCTCACGACAGGCTGGCAAATCGTGCCCCGGTATTCTTGAACGAGCCCGAATTGGGCTTAAAGCAAGTGGAACAAATACACGAAGCGATCGCCTTTGGATTGCCCGCTTAATTTTCACGTTAACTACTGATCGTTGTCCTTTAATTAACTTTTAACTCTAAGGATGTCAGCCTTCGGGGCCGCTCATGCGGTCGACCGCGAGGCGCAAGATGAGTCTCTTTCGTAAAGGCTCCGTGCTGTTTCCGCTGTTCGACGGCGCGGAAGCGCTCCAGCACGGAGCACGTTGGAACAGTCCAGGACGCAGGGTCGTCTACTGCGCCGAGAGTCTCGCCTGCTGTCGCTTCAAGCTCAGGGCCCGGGACCATCGGAAGCGCCGCCTTTTGGAGCGCTTCACGCCCTCCAGATTTCGCATACCTTCCAAATCCGATAGATCGGCTTCGTAAGATTGCCAACCGGTCCCGCGCTTGGAGGAACAGGTTTCACCTCAACATCCCACGGCCATCGCTTCACGTCTCCGCCGTCTCGCTCCCCACGACCTCCAGAAACGCCTGCGCCGCCTCCTTGCGCTCGAAAACATGCGGCGAGAGGCCGCGCTTCTGCATCGCTTCCTTCATCTTGAGCCGCGCAAAGGCGCTCGTCGCGTAGCGCGCCGTCGTCGCGTAATAATGCTCCATCATGAAGGCGATCATGTCCGCATAGTCGTCATAAAGCGCTTCCGCGATCTTCGCGCCGTCGTGGTTGACGACGGAGTTCACGCGCTTCCCCACCTTCTGGCAGGCCTCGACCAGGGTCTTGCGCAGCTCGTCCACGTCCTTCTTCGTGCGCGCGTGCCAACCCTCCAGATTCACGAACAGAATGTTACGCTCCGGATCGTACTGCACGCGCTCATGCATGTTCAGATTCAGAAGCTCCGCCAAGAGCCCCATGGGCTCGTCGATGAAGATGCGCCTGTCCATGAGCTCCGGCTCTTCGATGATCGGCTTGAAGGCCATATGCGCCAATATGTCCTTCTCGACGTCGATTCCAGGGGCGACCTCGATCAGCTCCATGCCGCGCTGGCCCAAGCGGAACACGCAGCGCTCGGTCACATAGATCACCGGCTGCTTGCGCTTCTGCGCGAACTTGCCGGAGAAGGTGATCTGCTCGACGAAGTTCAAAAACTTCTTGTTGCGCCCTTCCCTGATGATCTTGACCTGGCCGTCCTCGATCGCGACCTCGAGGCCGCCGACCGTGAAGGTGCCGGCGAAAACCACCGAGCGCGCGTTCTGGCTGATGTTGATGAAGCCGCCGCAGCCGTTGAGCCGCCCGCCGAACTTGCTGGTGTTGACATTCCCCTGCACGTCGCATTCGGCCATGCCGAGACAGGTCATGTCCAGTCCGCCGCCGTCGTAAAAGTCGAACTGCTGGTTCTGCTGGATGATGCTGTCGGCATTGGTCGCGCCGCCGAAGCTCGATCCGCTGGCGAGCACGCCGCCAATCGCGCCGGCTTCCGTCGTCAGAGTGATGTAAGGCGTGAACTTCTCTTCGTTCGCGACCGCGGAGATGCCCTCCGGCGCGCCGACGCCGAGGTTCACGACGCCGTTCGGCGGCAGCTCGAAGGCGGCGCGCCGCGCGATAACCTTGCGCTCGTCGAGCGGCATCTTGGCCATGCCCTCGACCGGCACGCGGATCTCGCCCGCAAGCGCCGGATTGTACATCACGCCGTAATTCATGCGGTGCAGCTCGGGCGTGGGCGAGACGACGACGCAATCGACGAGGATGCCCGGCACCTCGACGTCCTTGGGCTTGATCGAGCCCTGCTCGACGACGCGCTCGACCTGGGCGATGACAATCCCGCCATTGTTGCGCGCCGCCATCGCCTGGGCGAGATTGTCGAGGACGAGCGTCTCTTTCTCCATGCTGATGTTGCCAGAAGGGTCGGCCGACGTGCCGCGGATGAAGGCCACGTCGATTTTGGTCGCGATATAGAACAGCCACTCCTCGCCCATGATACTGTGATATTTCACAATGTCTTCAGTAGTGACCTCGTTGACCTTGCCGCCGCCGAAGCGCGGATCGACATAGGTGTAGAGCCCGACCTTGGAGAACAGCCCCGGCTGCCCGGCGGCGCAGGCGCGGTAGAGCTGGGAGATCACGCCCTGCGGCAGGTTGTAGCCGAGGATCTTGTTCTCCTGGGCGGCCTGCGCGACCTTGGGCATGCGCCCGAAATTGCCGGCGATGACGCGGCCCAGCAGACCCTCGTGAGACAGGCGGCCCGTGCCGAGCCCCTTGCTGTCGCCGGCGCCCGCGGTCATGATCAGGGTCAGGTTCTTGGGATGGCCGGTCTCCACATAGCGCTGCTCCAGGCCCATGTGCAGCGCCTCGGGGATGCAGCTCTGCACGAAGCCCGTCGTGGTTACGACGTCGTTGTCCCGGATGAGCGCGATCGCCTGCTCGAGCGTGGTGACCTTGTTGTTCGCCATTTCCTTTATCTCGTTTCCCCGTTTGGGCCGCTCTTCTTGATCCGGCGCGAGGGGGCGCGGCGGCGGCTTGCTCAATGCCTTTGCCCAAGGCTTAAAGTTTGGGCGCGGCTTTCGCAATAGGACAATGGCGGCCGGCGCCGGCCTCCGTTGTCCACATTTTTGGCTTCTTCGCGCCGCATCCCGCATAATTTCGCCAAATCAGCGTAGTCTAAACCAAGCAGCGTCCTGTCCGCAGGCGTGGCGGGGCGGCAGTCAACACTTCTCGTTCAAAGCCATGAGAACATCAACTCGCGCTCTTGCGATGCTCGCGCCCCTGCTGGCGCTCGCAGCGAATCCGGCCCTCGCGCATGCGATCGTCGTCGCCTCCGAGCCGAAAGCGCAGGAGGTTGTGACGACGCCGAGCCTGAACATCGACATTCGCTTCAACAGCCGGATCGACGCGGGGCGCTCGCGCCTGCTGCTGCTCATCCCAAAAAGCGCCAACAGCCCTAGCGTCATTTTGCCGCTGGAGGGGGGCGAGACCGACGCGCTGCGCGCCACGGCGTTGAACCTCGAAAACGGGTCCTACGAGCTGCTCTGGCAAACGCTTAGCGTCGACGGGCACATCACGCGGGGGGTGATCCCCTTTGAGGTGAAGCGCTAAGCCGTGAAGTTCTTCGTCGAGATATACGGCTTCTTGAGCGTCGTGCTGCGCGGGCTCATCCTCACCGCGCAGACGCTGACGCTCGGCGGGATTGTGTTCTACTGGGCGTCCTGGCCTTTGGCCGCCGGACAGGGGGGCCGGCGGCTGCTGCTCGCGAGCGCGGCCATGTTCTGCGTCGGCCCGGCGCTCGCGGCGCTGGCGCTGATGGCGATGCTCCGGGGCACGTTGAACCTGCCGCTCGGCGAGGCCTTGAGCGCCGACGCGGTCAGGATCGATCTCGCCGCAGCAGCGCTCGCTGGCTTCGCCGCCTTCGCCCTGCGCGCCGCGCGAGGCTCGCTACGCCTCCCCGCCGCGCTGGTCCTGGCGACGGTCGCGATCGAGGTCGGCGCAACCCACGCCGCCAGCCGTCTGGAGAACGTTTTCGCGCTCTATGTCGCCGAATTCGTGCATCTCATCGGCGTCGGCGCGTGGATCGGGGGCATTCCCTATCTGCTGCTGGCGCTGCGAAAGGCGCCCGTCGAGGCGCGCCGGGAGATTGTCTCGCGCTTCTCGCACGTCTCGATGTTCGCCGTCGCCTTGCTGCTCGCCGGCGGCCTGCCCATGGCTTTTGACTATATCGGCGACTGGCCCGCGCTTTACGGCACGTCCTATGGCGTCATGCTCGCGGCCAAGGTCGCCTTGCTCCTGGCGCTGCTGCTGCTCGGCGGCATGAATTACCTGACGGGGCGGCGGCTCAGGCGCGATCCGGAAGCGTCCGTCTCGCGGCTGCGCCGTTTCGCCGAGGTCGAGATCGGCCTCGGCTTGACGGTCATATTCTGCGCGGCGTCGCTGACCTCGCTGCCGCCGGCGCGCGACCTGCCGAACGATCGCGCGACCCTTGTGGAGATCGTCGACCGCGTGGCCCCGCGCCTGCCGATCCGCTTGGAAAGCCCGGATCACGCCAGCCTGTCGACCTCCATGGCCGCAGCCGCCGACCCGCAGGCGCCGCGGGCCTTCGCGGCCGGCGAGGCGCCGCCCACGCCGCGCAACGCCGAGGACATCGCCTGGTCCGAGTATAACCACCATTGGGCAGGCGTGTTCGTGCTGATCATGGGGCTTCTGGCGTTCGGCGAGCGCAGTCGGCGGCTTGCGCCGGTGGCGCGGCACTGGCCGCTGATTTTTCTGGTGCTTGCGGGTTTCATCTTCCTGCGCGGGGACGAAGAGGTCTGGCCGCTAGGCCATCTCGGCTTTTTCGAGAGCCTGCGCGATCCCGAGATTGCGCAGCATCGCCTGCTCATGGTCTTGATCCTCGTTTTTGGGCTGTTCGAGTGGGGTGTGCGGACCGGTCGGCTCAAGGCCGGCTTCGCGCCCTATGTGTTCCCGCTCACGACGGCCGCAGCGGCGGCGTTCCTGCTCACCCATTCGCACGGGCTCGCCAATCCTAAGGAAGAGCTGCTCATCGAGGTCACCCACATGCCGCTGGCGCTCGTCGGCGTCACGGCGGGCTGGGCGCGCTGGCTAGAGCTGCGGCTCGACGGGGCGCCATCGCGCGTCGCGAGCATAATCTGGCCCGCGGCCTTCGCCGCCGCAGGGCTGCTGCTGATGTTCTACCGCGAGGCGTGAGCGGGCAGCCGCGCCTTCATGTTCTTCGCGCCTTTGTGGTAGGCTTCTCACCACAAAAACGCGAAAAACAGCAAGCCGGCTGCAGGAGCGATATGGGAGACGAAATCGGGAGGCAGGATTTCTGCTCCGCGGATTTTGACGAGTTCTCTCGCCGCCTCGCGCTGGAGACCGAGATCGCGCGCGAGATGTTTGCGAAGCAAGCCTTCGCCGAGGACGACTATCGGCTCGGCTTCGAGCTCGAGGCGTGGATTCTCGACCACAATTATTTTCCCTCGCCCGTCAACCAGCCCCTTCTCAAGGCGCTCGACAATCCGCTCGCGGTGGCCGAGCTGTCGCGCTTCAACGTCGAGTTCAACTGCGAGCCGCTGGGCCTCGAGGCGGGCGCGCTTGATCGCGCCGAAGCAGTGCTCTCCAAAATGTGGGCAGAGTGCAACGCCGTCGCGCACGGGCTCGACGCCAACATAGTTATGATCGGCACTCTGCCGACGATCCGCGACGAGGACTTGACGCTCGAGAACATAACGCCGCTCAACCGCTATTACTCGCTGAACGAGGAATTGCAGCGCCGGCGGCGCGGCGCGCCCGTGCGTATCGACATCAGCGGCGAGGATCGTCTCGTCTGCGAGCGTTTCGACCTCATGCTCGAAGCGGCGACGACCTCCTTCCAGATCCATTTACAGACGCCCGCCGATGCAGCCCTTCGCTATTACAACGCCAGCGTCGCCATGGCGGCGCCGCTTTTGTCCGCCTGCGGCAACGCGCCGTTCCTGTTCGGCAAAGGCCTCTGGGAAGAGACTCGAATTCCGCTGTTCGAGCAGGCGATCAATTTCGAGGGCTCGGGCCGGGTGGGGCTCGGGCGCGGCTATCTCGAGGAGTCCTGCCTCGAGCATTTCGAGCAGAATCTGCGCGACCATCCCGTGCTCCTGCCGGTCGCCTACGAAGATCCGCCTGAGCGCCTGCGCCATTTGCGTCTCCACAACGGCACGATCTGGCGCTGGAACCGGCTGCTCATCGGCTTTAACGACGGGGGCGCCCCGCATCTGCGCATCGAGCATCGCATCCTGCCGGCGGGGCCGACCATCGTCGATATGATCGCCAACGCCGCGCTCTATCTGGGCCTTATCGGCCATCTCGCGAACGCCGGCGGCGACGGCTCGGGCGGGCTGCCCTTCGCGCAGGCGGCCGAAAATTTCTATGCTGCGGCCCGGCACGGACTTGGCGCCGAGCTCTCTTGGCCGGGCGAAGGGCGCGTGAAGGCGGACGCCTTGCTGCTGAACCGTCTGCTGCCGGCGGCGCGCGAGGGCCTTGCCGCGTTTGGCCTTGAGACGACGGACGACTGGCGCCTCGACCTCATCGAAGCGCGCGTGCGGACCAAGCGGACCGGCGCCGCCTGGCAGCGCGAGGCGCTCGCCGCGGCGAAAGGCGACGTTCATCGCTTGATGGCCGCCTATTGCGAGAGGCAACGTTGCGGCGAGCCCGCACATCAATGGGAGCTGTGAAGACAAGGTGAGCGATGAAGCCTGCGCCGTTCTCGACCACGTTCCGGACGGCTTTCTCGACTGCCCCGCGGCGCGACTGTTCGAGGCGCTGCCCGGGCCGACGCTGTTCGAGCTCCACGGCCGCGATCCCCGTCCGCTCTTCGTCTCGACGCTGCTCCACGGCAACGAGGACAGCGGCCTCGCCGCCGTGCAGGAGGTCCTGCGCCGACACGCCGCGCGCGGCCTGCCGCGCTCGCTGCTGCTCTTCATCGGCAATGTCGAGGCCGCCGCGCAGAACCTGCGCATGACGCCGGAGCAGCCCGATTTCAACCGCATCTGGCCGGGAACGGAAAAGGCGCCGTCGCCGCACACGAGCATGGCGCGATGGGTCTATGACCAGGTCGCGCGCCAAAACGTCTTCGCGAGCGTCGACATCCATAACAATACCGGCTTCAATCCGCATTACAGCTGCATCGCGCGGCTCGAGCCGCAATCGATCGCGCTCGCGCTGCTGTTCTCGCGCCTTGTCGTGCATTCGCAACGCCCGGTCGGCACGCTGACGAACGCCTTCGCGGCGCTATGTCCGGCGATCACGGTGGAGTGCGGACGCGCGGGCGGCGAGACGGGCAAGAGCGGCGCGAAGCACGCCGCCGAGCTCCTCGAGGCGGCGCTGTCGATCGCGCATTTGCCCGAGCTGGCGCCGGCGGCGCAGGACGTCGAGCTGCTGCGCAGCTTCGCGATCGTCAAGACGCCGCCGGGCGCGAGCTTCTCCTTCGACGGATCGGAGGCCGACTTCAAGTTTCGCGCCGAGCTCGACCGCCTGAACTTCAGCGAGCTCGAGGCCGGCGAAAGCTTCGGCCGGCTCGGCCCGAGGGGGGCGCGGCTTGAGATTTTTCCCGGCGACGGCGGTCATGCGCCGGAAGACTATTTCGACTATGCGGGGGGCGACATCAGGCTTCGCCGCGCCGCGATTCCCGCCATGCTGACGCAGGACCCGAGGGCGATACGAAGCGATTGCCTGTGCTACCTCATGCACCGCATCGACATGGAGGGACGCAGGCTGTAGCGCCCCGTTTCCGCTGCGGGGCTATTCGGCCCCCTCCCTCCTTCGCGCCAGAGCCGGGCATGGGCGGTGAAGACGAAAGCGGCAGGATGACGAGTTAGCAACCAAACATTCGAAGCCTGCTGCGAAAAGCGCGTCATTATTAGAGAATCTCTTAAAGCAAATGAGGCAAAAATCCATTTCCAAGGGAGTTTTCATTCGCCCCCGTACCTTGGATGGCTGGACCAGTCTACGGTTAAGCCAAAGGTGGCTTTTAGGGAGGGTTACGCATGTCATCGACTTTAAGCCGCCGCAAAATAGAGAGAAAGGACTGCTTGCTAGACGCTCGCGCCTATGTGGACGGTCGCCCCGCGATCTGTTGCAGAGTGAGGGATATCACACCACATGGCGCGAAATTGATTACGGAGTCAGCCATCACGGCGCGCAAGATGCTGCTGTTCCTGCCAGCGATCGGCGAAGTTTGGGCGACGGAAGTTCGTTGGCGGCGCGGCGGCACTGCAATAGGCGTTCGGTTCCTTCACGGCGAAGCGGACTTGGTGGAAGCAGAAAATCTTTCGAAGCCAGACAGCTTCGCGCTGCACTTGCAGGTGGCCCAAGTAGCCGAAACAGCGCACAGACTGTCGAAAAGCGGCGCGGGGAATTCACGCACACGTAGTACGCTCGCGAAGGCCTGCCCCCCGGCACGCGGCCGCCTCTCCAAGGCCGACATGATCTGACAAACTTCGCGCCGGCGCAGGGTCTCCGACGTACGGCTGAGCGAGGCCGTTTCGGCCGCGCGTAAATCGTATAGCCGCCACTATCGAATTCGCGACCGCCCCATGCACTCCGCGCGTCTGCGAGGCGATACGCAAAACGCAAACATGGAGACTCGTCGAAATGCTCGCGTTTTTCTTTGTCGCAGACGCATCCGGCTAATTCAAGAACGCTGGATTTCACAAATGATACCGGTGGCCCTCACAGGCCATCAGTATTGTTTCGGCATGTGTTCGGAGAGGAATGTGAGTTCGTGAGCGTGGTTCGGACCAAAGGCTTGCTCCGATGAGCGCTATGCGAAGGCGTCCCAGGCTATTGTCGTGAGACCAGCGCAGGAACATCCCCGGCGCCCACATCCTGGCTGTTCCGTGCGTTGCCAGGCAGCCGGTCAATGACATGGCGCGCTGCTACGAAGCGGCCGCCTGCGACTTGAGAGCCTGTTCAGCGGCGCCGAAATTAGCCCTCAAGACTTGTTGCAAACTCAAGGGGTCGCCGCCCGAATTCGCCGACGCGAGGTCGAGGGAGCGCGCCGCCTCAACGCAGTTTCGTCCATTTGCTTTGGCGGCGTAAAGCGCTTCGTCCGCTGCTCTGATGACCGCCTCGGGGTGATCTCCCGAGTCTGGAAACGCAGCTACGCCGATCGACACCGAGATCCTTGGCAAATTGCGATCGAGATAGCGAACGACGATCGATTCGATCTTGCCTCGTATTTCCTCCGCCTTCCGGAACGCGTTTTCGGGGGAGGCGTTGGGCAGCACCAC
>DASPSI010000033.1:0-2940 GCA_035624015.1 Methylocystis sp. | reverse complement strand
CGGTCGCCGCGCGGCGGCCGGCGCTCGCCGCGCTCACCCCCACGCTCGCCCCGCTCGCCGCGCTCGCCACGCTCCGCGCCCTCTTCGTCGCGCTTGCGCAGCTGCGCAGACGGGCCTTCCTCGAGCGCCTCGACGCGCACGGTCAGGGTGCGCAGCACGTCCTCATTGATGCTTTCCTGGCGCTCGAGCTCGGCGATGGCCGCCGGCGGCGCGTCGATGTTGAGCAGCGTGAAATGCGCCTTGCGGTTCTTCTTGATCCGATAGGCGAGCGTCTTTACGCCCCAATACTCGACCTTCGACACAGTCCCGCCGCGCGAGGCGATGATGTTCTTGAACTGCCCGGTGAGCGCTTCCGCCTGTTGCTGCGAAATGTCCTGCCGGGCGAGGTAGATATGCTCGTAGAGCGGCATGTTTCCCTTGGCCTTTCGTCTGCGCGTCCCGCCCCGGCGCGGAGCCCTTCGAGCCCTTGTCCAAGGGCCCGGCGAGGGAGAATTGAAGGCGGGAACACGGGAAGACGGGGATGCGCCCCTCTTTAGCGGCCCGTCGCCGCAAAGCTTCCGTTCAGCCCCCGGCCAGAGCGTCGCGAAGCGCCGGCTTATAGCGGAAATTTCGGTCAACGCAAGACCGAGCCTCGCGTCTCGGGGAAAAAGCGTGAACCTGGCTGCAATCTCGAGCAAAATGCTTACCTCGGGCGTCGGACTTCTGCTAAGGAGCGACGACGACGAATGGAGCAAAATGCATGACCGCCGCGCGCAATCTCTCGCTTTCCCTCGCTCTCCTGCTCCTTGCGCCTCCGGCCCTCGCTCGCGGCGACGTGGAGCATGGCGCGGTCATCGCCAAGCGCTGGTGCAAGGATTGCCATGTGGTGTCGAGCGATCAAACGAGCGCCAAGGTCGACGCCCCGCCCTTCGCCGACGTGGCGCAGCGGCTCGACGACGAGAAGCTCAAGGCGTTTCTGACCGATCCGCACCCGCGCATGCCGGACATGAGCCTGTCGCGCAAGGAGATCGAAGACCTCGTCTCCTACATCCGCAGTCTCGCCCCCCGTCTCGGCCCAAAGGCGCCGATCGATGAGAAGGACCGCGAGAGCCCGCGGAATGGGTGATTTTTCCCTTAACTCACAGGAAGTGGGAGAAGGCGGGCTTCGCCAAAGGGCGTCCGTCAAGACGCCGCCGTAAGCGACGGACGATGGCGAAGGTCGAATGAAGGCGCGCGCGAACGCATTCGCTACGGGGCGTTATCTCCGACTTTCGAGCATCTGGGCAGGTGGGAACGCGAACTTCCCTCGAGACGCGTCGCAGCTGGCAGGGCGCTTGCTCTGGCGTCAACATCGACATGACGAAGCAGCTCATCGCCTCGACGCAACCGTTCGACATTCAAGCGCGCGACCACGTAATTGTCGTCCGCCACGGTCATGCGAGCCTGAAGGGACTCGGACTGCTTCGAGTCTAATCTCCGCGGGGTCGCTTTTTCCCGCGCCGCGGCTAAAAGCGCTGGACATCGGCGGCTTTCTTTGTTCTATGCCACGGCGACATCCAGGCCGGCCGCCTTCGCTTTCCATTGCGGGACGCGGCGGGGGCGGAAGACGCAGCGCCAGGACAAGCGCTAGGCGAGGATGAAGAAAATGGCGCTTCCCTCGAGGCGGAGCGCGCGGCGCGTGAACGACCGACAGATCAGGAAAGAGGACCCAAGATGGCCGGCAAAGCGATACTGCATATGTTGAGCACGCTGAAACATATGAGCCCTTTCGACGTGAACATGGCGGTGGACGCCGGCTATGACGTGACGATCCCCTACGCCAACGTCACGATCGAGGAGGTGCCAGCCCTGGTGCAGGACGCGATGTTCTCGCGCTCGCCTTCGGACGCGCTGCGCACCGGCATCTTTTTTGCCGGCCGCGACGCCGTTCTTGCGCTCGACATGCTCGACATCGCCAAGAAGCACTTGCTCAAGCCATTTGAAGTTTCGCTCTTCGCCGATCCTTACGGCTCCTTCACCACTGCGGGCGCGATGGTCGCCGCGGTCGAGAAGCTGCTCAGAGAAAAGAAGCAGCGCGAGCTCAAGGGCGCCAAAGTGGTGATCTACGGCGCGACGGGCGTCGTCGGCTATTCGGCGGGCGTGATCTCGGCGCTCGAGGGCGCCGATGTGACCATGGTCGGCTATAGCGGCGTCGAGCGCGTCAGGAAGCTCACCGACGAGATCGAGCATCGCTTCGGCGTCAAGACAACGCCTGCCGACGGCAGCACGCCGGAGCAGGTGCGCGCGCTGCTCTGCGAGTCTGAGATCGCGCTGTGCGCGGCGCGGGCGGGAGTGCAGGTGCTCTCGCAGGACGATCTTGCTGTCGCGAAGGGTCTGCTCATCGCCGCCGACGTGAACGCCGTGCCGCCGCTCGGCGTCGAAGGCTGTGGCCTGCACGACAGGGGCGCGGCGATCTCGCCGCATGGGGCGCTCGGCATCGGCGCGCTGGCTGTCGGCGACATCAAGTACAAGACGCAGGCGGGCCTGTTCAAGCAAATGACGGCGGCGGAGAAGCCGCTCTGCCTCGACTTCCGCCACGCCTTCGCGCTGGCGCGCACGCTGGTCTGATCTGAAAGGAATTCGCGCCGCCGGGTGGTCCTGCGGCGCGTTTCAATCCGGCGTCGGCAAGGCGCCGGGGAAGTCCATCGAAAGGGAATGCACATGGCTTTGATCAACAAGCTGCTTGTCGGCGAGTCGCTCGTCGGCGAAGGCAATGAGGTCGCGCACATCGACCTCCTCATCGGACCGCGCGGCAGCGCCGCCGAGCTCGCTTTCGCTAACGCGCTCGTCAACAACAAGGACGGCTTCACGACCCTGCTCGCGGTCGTCGCCCCGAACCTGCTGGCGAAGCCGAACACGATTCTCTTCAACAAGGTCACGATCAAGGGCGCCAAGCAGGCCGTGCAGATGTTCGGCCCGGCG
>DASPSI010000020.1:0-30011 GCA_035624015.1 Methylocystis sp. | reverse complement strand
ATTTTGGGTCGAGCTCCAGGATGATGCGGTATTGATTGGACTGCGTGTAGATCGTCGAGACGATGCGCTGGCCAAAAGCGTCGTAGAGCACGTTGTCGACGGCGGCCATCGTGATTCCGAACCGCGCCGCCGTCGCGCGGTCGATGACGAGATCGAACGCCTTGCCGCGGCTCTGCAGGTCGCTCGCCACATTCGCCAGCTCAGGCGCTTCGCGCAGCCGCTCGACCAGCTTTTGCGTCCATTGCTGCAGGAGGGCGCTGTTGGCGTTCTCGAGGACGAAGTGATAGGCGGCGCGGCTCACCGTGGAGTCGATCGTCAGATCCTGCACCGGCTGAAGATAGAGCTGTATGCCGGGGACCCGCGCGGCCAGGGACTGAAGCCTTCCGATCACCTGCGACACGCTCGACGTGCGCTCGCCGAAGGGCTTCAGCGAGATGTAGAAGCGACCGCTGTTGACGGTCGTGTTCTCCACGCCGACGCCGACCGAGGAGCTGATGCTTTCCACATCGGGATCACGCAGGATCGCTTCGCCGAGCGCTCGCTGCTTCGCGACCATGCCGGCGAAGGAAATCTCTTGCGGCGCTTCGGAGATGGCCTGAATCGCGCCCGTGTCCTGCAGCGGAAAGAAGCCTTTGGGTATCGCGACGTAAAGCAGGCAGGTGAGCGCGAGGGTGGCGATTGCCGTGAGCAGCGTCAGCGGCTGATGCTCGAGCACGACGTCGAGCGCGCGCGCATAGAGGCGGATCATCCAGTTGACGCAACGCTCGGAGGCCACGTCGAAGCGGCTGCGTTGCGCGATCGTCCTGTGGCGCAAGAGCTTGGCGCAGAGCATCGGCACGAGCGTCAGCGCGACAAAGGCGGAGATGACGATGGTCACGGCCAGCGTGATGGCGAATTCGTGAAAGAGGCGTCCCACTACGTCGCTCATGAACAGCAGTGGGATCAGCACTGCGATCAGAGAGACCGTGAGCGAGATGATCGTGAAGCCGATCTGCGCCGATCCGCGCAGCGCCGCCTGCAAGGGCGCCATGCCGTCCTCGATGTAGCGCGCGATGTTCTCGATCATGACGATGGCGTCATCGACGACGAAGCCCGTCGAGATCGTGAGCGCCATGAGCGAAAGATTGTCCAGGCTGAAATGCAGGAGATACATGACGATCAGCGTGCCGACGAGAGACAGCGGCGCCGACAGGCTCGGGATCACCGTCGCCGGCAAATTGCGCAGGAACACGAAGATGACAAGGACGACGAGCACGACAGCGAGCCCAAGCTCGAGCTCTACGTCCTCGACCGAGGTGCGGATCGTCGTCGTGCGGTCGCTGAGCACGCTCACTTCGAGGGCCGCCGGCAGCGAGGCCCGCAGCTTCGGCAGGAGCTTCTGGATGTTCTCGACGACCTGGATGACGTTGGCGCCAGGCTGCCGCTGGATATTGAGGATGATCGCCGGCGTCGCGTTGGCCCAGGAGGCGATCTTGTCGTTCTCGGGGCCGCGCAGGACTTTCGCGACGTCCGAGATGCGAACCGGATTGCCGTTGCGATAAGCGACGATCACGTCGCGAAACAGCGCCGGATCGTTGATCTGGTCGTTGGCGTTGATCGTCGAGGACTGCTTCGGGCCGTCGAAACCGCCCTTCGGCGTGTTGGTGTTGGTGTTGCCGATGATCGTGCGCAGGTCGTCGATGTTGAGCCCGTATTTGGCGAGCGCCGTCGGGTTGAACTGAACGCGGATCGCTGGGCGTTGTCCGCCGCTGATGCTCACGAGCCCTACGCCGGGTTGTTGCGAAAGCTTTTGCGCGAGCCTGGTCTCGACATAATCCTCGACCTCGATCAGCGGCATCGACCTCGAGGTGACGGCGAGCGTCATGATCGGCGCGTCGGCCGGATTGACCTTGGCGTAGATCGGCGGCACCGGCAGGTCCTGCGGCAGAAGATTGCCGCCGGCGTTGATCGCCGCCTGCACTTCCTGCTCGGCGATGTCGAGGCTGAGATTGAGATCGAACTGCAGCGTGATGATCGAGGCGCCGCCGGAGCTCGCCGAGGTCATCTGGTTGAGCCCAGGCATCTGCCCGAATTGCCGCTCGAGCGGCGCCGTCACCGCGGAGGTCATGACCTCGGGGCTCGCGCCGGGATAGAAGGTCTGCACCTGGATCGTGGGATAATCGACCTCGGGCAGGGCCGAAAGCGGCAGGAATCTATAGGCGAACATCCCGCCGAGCATTATCGCCGCCATCAGCAGGGTCGTGGCGACGGGGCGCAGGATGAAGAGCTTGGAGGGATTCATGCTTTCGGCTTGCTCCAGCGAGAAGCGCGCGGCGCGCTCATTCAACGCTCTCGGAAGAACGCCGATTCTTCCGAAGAAACTCCCTCCGCTGCTCGGGGGTCCAGTCGCCTCTTTCACGCGAGCGTGAAGCTCGCGGCGGCTCGTTGTCGCCCGCGGGCTTCGCCGCATCGTCGGTCGTAGCTTTCACCACGTCGCCGTTTTCGACGATTCTAACCTCGGCCCCCTCGCGGAGCCGATCCGATCCGTCGATGACGACGCGATCGCCCTCATTCAAGCCCTGCAGAATTTCGACCGTGCCGTTGTCGGACGCGGAGTCATAGCTCTCTCCGCCGGCGGGGACGATGTTTTGCATGATGACGTGGTTGTCGTCCTTGATCAGGTAGACGAAGAATCCGGAGGCGCCTTTCTTTATGGCGGCCTTCGGCATGAGGAGAGCGTTCTTGTGCACGTCGACCAGGAGATTGATGTTCACGAATTGATTGGGATAGAGTTCATAGTCCTTGTTCGCGAACTCTGCCCTGGCTTGAACCATGCCTGTCGTCGGGTCGATCGTGTTGTCTAGCGTTTGCAGGCGGCCGACGGCGAGCTGCTTCACGTTGCCGCGATCGAAGGCGACGACCTCCAACGCGCCCGTCTTCTTTTGCGCGCTCGCGATTTCCGGAATGTAGTCCTCGGGCGCCGAGAAAATCACGGAGATTGGATCGAGCTGGGTGACGAGGACGAGGCCGTTCGTATCCTGCGTGGTCACATAGCTCCCGGCGTCGACCTTCCTCAAGCCCACGCGCCCCGTGACCGGGGACAGGATGTGCGCATAGGCGAGGTTCAGCTTCTGATTGTCGACGAGCGCCTGATCGGATTTGACGCTGCCTTCAGATTGCCTGACCACCCATATTTGATTTTCCGCCTGCTGCTTGGCGATCGAGTCGAGCTTCCTCAGCGACTGATAGCGGCGCAAGTCGTCGCGCGCCTGGTCGAGCACGCCCTGATCGTGCAGCAGTTGCCCCTCGTACTGCGCCTTCAGCACTTCATAAGGGCGAGGATCGATCTGCGCGAGGAAGTCGCCCTTCTTCACGAGCTGGCCTTCCTGGAAGGCGACCTCCGTCAAATAGCCATTGAGCTGCGTCTTGACGGTGACATTGGCGATCGGAGTCACGGCGCCGAGGAGGTTGTGCAGGACGACCTTCATGTCGCCGCGGGTCACCGCTGCGACGCCCACCGGCTGGGCGCCGCCGAAACCGGCGCGCAGAGCCTTGCGGGCCTGCTCTTTTGGCCAGAGGGCGAGATAGGCCGCGTAGCCGAGCAGCGCGATCATCAGAACGGCTAGGCCGATCGCGACCGCCGAACGCCGCGCGCCTCTTGGCGCCGCGCGCGTCCCGCTTCTTCCCTGGTCCGGAGCTTCGATTCCGTCGCCGGCCTCGCGGAGAATGACGTTCTCTTCCATCTTCGTCTCGCCTGCTTGATCCATCATCTGCATCTGCTCGACGCTCGTCGATTATTGCGCATTCGGGGCGGTAAAGGTAGCGGGCAGCGCGCTTACCGGAACGGGCAAGGGCGGCTCCTTGATCGCGGAGAGTCGGTCGATAGGAGGCAGGGTCGAGGCGTCCCACCCGCCGCCAAGCGCGCTGATCAAATTGACGGTCGCGACGAACAGATTCTGCCGCGCCGTCAGTTCGGACTCGATAGTGGTGAGCAATGTCCCCTGCGCGGTGACGACCGACGTGAAGGCGACCGTGCCGACGCGATATTGATTGAGATAGAAGCCAACCGCATCATGCGCCTCCTTGACCGCCACGCCCAACGGTTTGAGCTCCTGCGAGAGGAGCCTGACCGCCGCGAGGTCGTCCTCGACCTGTTGGAACGCCGTGAGCACGGTCTGGCGGTAGTTTGCGACGCCTTGCACATAATTGGCCTTCGCCGCCTGAAGTTGCGCGTCGAGCAGGCCGCCGTCGAAGAGAGTCTGCGATCCCGCCGCCGTGAGCGTCCAGGCCTCGTAAGCGAGCGTCACGGGCCAGGGCTTCGGCGCCGCGAAGTTCAGCACGGCCGTGAGGCTCACCTGCGGATAAAAGCTCGCGACGGCGACGCCGACGAGCGCGTTCAGCTGCTGGAGCTGCCGCTCCGCAGCGGCAATGTCGGGTCGGCGCTCGAGCAAAGTGGAGGGGACGCCCGTCGGAATCGCCGGCGGCCTCTTGGTCTTCCAGTGACGTTTCGGAAGCGAGAATTCGGCCGGATTGCGTCCAATCAACATGGCGATCGCATGCTCATATTGCGCGCGCTGCACGCCCACATTGATCGCCGTCGCCTCGGTCGTCAGCACCTGATTGTCGGCGGTAATGTAGTCGGCGCGCGAGGACGTGCCGATCGTATATTGGTTCTTAAGAATGTCGCGCGTGCGACGGAACTCGACGAGCGTGTCCTCGAGCGAGGCCTGCAGCTCGTCGGAGGCGCGCAGGTTGAAATAGGCGACAGCGAGCTGAATTTGCGCGGAGAGCGTCGCATTGGCGAGATCGGCGGCGGAGACCTGCGCCGCGGCGGCGTCGGCTTCGACCGTGCGGCGGATGCGGCCCCAGAGGTCGATCTCCCAATTCCCGTTCCCCGCGACTGTGTAGGTGTTGGAGTAGATGGCTTGGGGGGAGGAAGAGGAGGTGGAGGATTTTGAGGAAGAAGAGGAGGACGAGGAGGACGAGCCGCTCGACGAGGAGCTTTGCACGGGCGTGCGCATTCTCATGGCCGTGTAGCCTGCCGTGACGGTCGGAAAGAGGCCGGCCTGCCCTTCGCGGATGACCTGCTGCGCTTCATCGTAGGCCGCAGCCGCCGCCGCCACGGTCTGATTGGAGATTTGAACCTGAGGGACGAGCTCCGACAGCTCGGGATCGTCGAAGACGAGCCACCAGGGGCCCCGATCGGCGAGATCGAGCGGCGTGATCGGCTTCCAGCCCTTTCGAGCCTGCGCCGCCGTTTCTTTCGCGTCGCTCTCTTTAAATTTCGTCGGGACGGCTGCGGCAGGCGGAAAATAATCCGGTCCCGCGGCGCAGCCGGCGAGCAGCGCGAACGCGGCGCCCGTCGCGCCCAAAGCCCAAAGTCTCGGCAATCCGCCTCCCGCCGCGCAGAATCGCGCGCGGGTCCGCTCGGCCACCCTGCTCAGCAATATCGGCAAGGGCGTGAAAGGCGAGCTTAGCTCGAGCCGTGGCCCCCAATCTCGGGTGGCGAGGAAACCTCCGCGGTCAAGGGCCATCCTGGTCATCAAGCTTTCCGGCTGCGCGCGACCTTCCCTATTGGACCTCGTCTCAGAAGGCCGCATTGTTGTGAAGCCGGCGGTGGGCAAGTCATGTCGTGTCAAAGGACCGCTATGTCAGAGGACTTGGCTCCGGCTGGCCAAGATCGGAACAACCGGCCGAGCGGCGGGAGCGGAAGCGATATACCGCTATGAGCCATAGAATGTAGCCAGAATGTGGCTGGACTAGCTCTCGCCAATGTCGGATGGCCGGTGGTTTTTGCGCTGCAACTTCTCCCGGCGCGAAAACTCCCGGCTTCATGGCTGGGGTCCGTTTCAATGCGGGGTCCTCAAGGGGGGAGCTCCAGCGCCCTCCCCACGTTCTCTTCATAGCGTAAGCGTCGCCGACGCTTTTATTCGCCTTCCGGAATTTGCCTCCCGCAGGATTCATGCGTCGCGGCGATCGCCTCGTGCAGCTTCGCAAAAATCCGCGTTTCGCCGACCGCCGCAGTGACGCCGTGCCGATCCATGTCCGATCGCAGATAGGGACTGACGCGCGCGAACAGCACCTGCGTTTCTCGGCGGCGCAAATCGTTGACCAGATCCCGGATCGATTCGGCGGCGGAATAATCCAGATCCGTGACGGCGCCCGCATCCACGATGAACCAGCGAACCTTCGCCGGAGCGCGCTCGATGAGCAAGTGGACCTCGCTCACGAAGCGTTCCTCGTTCGCATAAAAGAGATCAGCGCCGAAACGATAGACGATCAGTCCTGGTTCAGTCTGCATGCCGGGCGTCGCCGGCGCTGGCTCCCAACGGCCGGCCTCGTTCGGCGCAAGCAGCAGGGTGTGCGGCCTGTAGCTGTGGCGCACATGGCGAATGAGCGACAGGCCGATCGCCATCAGAATGCCCTGCTCGACGCCGATGAGCACCACGGCCGCCGCGGTGAAGACCGCAAGATAAAACTCGCCCCGGCTCTCGCGAAAGATCGATCGCAGACCCTTGACGTCGACCATCCCGACCGCGATCGTGAAGACGATGCTGGCGAGCGCGCAGCGCGGCAAATATTGTAGCGGCCCAGTGAGAAACAGCAGCACGACAAGCACGACGGCGGCGAAAACGAGCTGCGCCAGCTGGCTGCGCCCGCCGGCGCTATCGGCCATGGCCGTCTGGGTCGGGCTGCCGTTGACGACAAAAGCGCCGCTCAAGGCGGCGGCGGCGTTCGCCGCGGAGAGCCCGAATATGTCCGCATCCTCGTCGACGCGTTCGCGATGCCGCAGCGCATATACCCTGGACGTCGCCGCGCTCTGCGCGATGATCATGACGAAGCACGACGCGGCGACGGGCAAGAGCGCGAGGATTTCCGTCGGCGACGCCTCGGGAAACTTGATCGACGGCAGGCCTCCCGGCACAGCGCCGATGACCGCGACGCCTCGCTCTTGAAAGTGAAATTCTGCGCTCGCCGCGATCATCCCGATGACGGCGACGAGCGCGACGGGAAAGCGAGGCGCGAAGCGATGTCCAAGCAGGATCGCGCTCACGACGAGCGCCGAGAGTTCAAAGGTTTCGAGGTCGAATTGCCAGGAGTTATCATAAAGCTCCTTGACCTGAAGAAGCGTGCGATGGGCGGCCGTCTCGATCCCAACCATATCGCCGACCATTGCGATCCCGACCTGGAAGCCGACGCCAGTCAGAAATCCGATCAAGACCGTACGCGAGAGAAAGTTGGCGAGAAAGCCGAGCTTGAAGATTCGCGCCAGCAGAAGGAGCCCGGCCGTCAAAAGCGCCAGCATGGCGACGAGCTCGACGTATTGCCCGCCACCAGGTTTCGCCATCGGGGAGAGCGAGCTGGAAAAGATGGCCGCCGTCGCCGAGTCCGCGGCCACGACGAGATGTCGCGAGGAGCCGAAGATCGCGAAAGCGACGAGAGGCAGCAGGACGGTGTACAGGCCGGTGACGACAGGCATGGCCGCGATGCGCGTGTAACCGAGCACTTGCGGAACGTTCATCGACGCAAGCGTCAAGCCCGCAAGAACGTCGCGCCCTGCCTCGCGGAGATTGAATGGCCGAAGACCGCCAAAAATTTCGAGCCGCAAAAGGCGCATCCTTTCTGTTCCACTTCGCGAGCGCGCAGAATGCATCAGCGCTCGTCCCCGCTCAAGAAGACGCTCCCGAAGGGGCAAGCCTGAAAAACGCTCGGCAAGCTCTTCTGTTCCCGCGGTCTCGGTCCGCCGATTGACATCCCCGCCCCCGCCTCGTAAAACCTAGCCTACAATCTCGCCAGAGATGCTCGAAGCCAAAGCCCATTCGCCGCTGGAGGCGAAGGGTCCACGTCCGGCGGCGCGTCGCGCTCCCGGGCGCTTTTTGCTTTGAGCGCCTCTTAAGGCGGCCCGCAGGAGAACCCAAATGTTCGAGAGCCTCTCCGACAAGCTCTCCGGCATCTTCGACAGTCTCACGCGACGCGGCGCGCTCTCGGAAGCCGACGTGGCTGCGGCGTTACGCGAGGTGCGGCGCGCGCTGCTCGACGCCGACGTGGCTCTAGACGTCGTGCGATCGTTCTCCGACAAGGTGCAGGCCAAGGCCGTCGGCGCGAACATCGTCAAGTCGATCTCGCCCGGCCAGATGGTCATCAAGATCGTCAATGACGTGCTCGTCGAGACGCTCGGCGAGACCGCTGAGCCGATCGACATTGAGCAGCGCCCGCCGGTCACGATCATGATGGTCGGCCTGCAAGGCGCCGGCAAGACCACGACGACTGCGAAGATCGCCAAACGGCTGAAGGAGCGCCACAGGAAGCGCGTGCTCATGGCCTCGCTCGACGTGAAGCGGCCGGCGGCGCAAGAGCAGCTCGCGATCCTCGGGCGCCAGATCGAGGTCGACACGCTGCCGATCGTGCCGAACCTGACGCCGATCCGGATCGCGCGCAGCGCCATGGAGACTGCGCGGCTCGAAGGCTACGACGTCGTGCTGCTCGACACGGCGGGACGCACCCATATCGACGAACCGCTCATGCAAGAGATGGCGGACATTAAGTCCTACGCCTCCCCTCACGAGATCCTGCTCGTCGCCGACGCGCTGACCGGGCAGGACGCGGTCAATCTCGCCAAGAGCTTCGACGCGCGCGTCGGCATCACCGGCATCGTGCTGACCCGCATGGACGGCGACGGCCGCGGCGGCGCGGCGCTCTCCATGCGCGCCGTGACCGGCAAGCCGATCAAGCTCATCGCCACCGGCGAGAAGATGGATGCGCTCGACGAATTCTCGCCGAAGCGCATCGCCGACCGCATCCTCGGCATGGGCGACATCGTGGCGCTCGTCGAAAAGGCGCAGAGCGTCATCGACCAGAAGGCCGCCGAGCGCGCGGCCATGAACCTGGCCAAGGGCAAGTTCGATTTGCAGGATCTGTGCGATCAGCTCGCCATGGCCGAGAAGATGGGCGGCATCGGCGGCGTCATGGGGCTTTTGCCCGGCGTCGCCAAGATGAAGGACCAGCTCGCCGCGGCCAACATCGACGAGAAGATGATCAAGCGCCAGCGCGCGATCATATTGTCGATGACTCCGAGGGAGCGGCGCAATCCTGACATTCTGAAAGCCTCGCGCAAGCGCCGCATCGCCGCGGGCTCGGGCACGAAGGTCGAGGAGATCAACAGGCTGCTGAAGCAGCATCGCGCCATGGCCGACATGATGAAGATGATGGCCCCCGGATCAAAGTCTGGGGGGCGCGGCGGGCTCATGAAGCAGGCGGCGCAGATGATGGGCTTCGGCATGGACATGCCGTCGCCGCAGGAGATCGCCGAGATGCAAAAGCAGCTCGGCGCCAAGGGCGGCGCGCCGCAGCTCTCGCATGGCCTGCCCGAGGCGCCGCCGAAGGAGCTGCTCGAGCCAAAGAAGCCGACGCTTCCCGGGCTCGGCGGCGGCGGAATGTTTTCCGGGCTGAACCCGTTCGGGAAGAAGAAGTGAAACGGGGCAGTCGGCAATAGGCAGTCGGCAGTCGAATAAGCACGACTGCCGACTGCCGACTGCCCACTGCCGATAACCAAAGGAAAAGACAGCATGTCGCTCAAAATCAGACTCTCCCGCGGCGGCGCCAAGAAGCGTCCCTTCTATCGCGTTGTCGTCGCCGATTCGCGCTCGCCGCGCGACGGTCGCTTCATCGAGAAGCTCGGCACTTTCGATCCCTTGAAGCCGAAGGACGCCGCCGACCGTCTCGTGCTCGACGCCGACAAGGCCAAGGAGTGGATCGGCAAGGGCGCGCTGCCGACCGATCGCGTCGCGCGGCTTTTCGAGAGCGTCGGCGTCGGCAAGCGCGAGGCGCGCAATAATCCCGAGAAGGCCAAGCCGAAGAAGAAAGCGCAGGAGCGCGCAGCCGCAGCCGCAGCCGCTGCGGGCGAAGCCGCCGCAGCCGAGTGAGCCGGGAAGCGCCGCCCGGACTCGTTCTGCTCGGGCGCTTCGGCGCGCCGCACGGCCTTGCGGGCGAGATCCGGGTGCAGAGCTTCACGGCCGACCCCAAAGCGATCGTGGGCTACGGGCCGCTCACCGACCGCGCCGCCGGGCAAAGCTTCGCGCTCTCGCGCGTGCGCCCGCATGGCAAGGACATGCTCGTCGCGCGCGTCGAGGGCGTGACGA
Organism: Methylocystis sp.; assembly: GCA_035624015.1. Lineage (GTDB taxonomy): Bacteria > Pseudomonadota > Alphaproteobacteria > Rhizobiales > Beijerinckiaceae > Methylocystis. Next base: position 19,893 of record DASPSI010000020.1, on the reverse strand, counting down.
GCCGCGACGCCGCCGAGCGGCTCAAGGGCGTCGAGCTCTATGCGGCGCGCGAGAATCTGCCGGAGCCCGACCAGGACGAGTTCTATCTCGCCGACCTCGTGGGCTTGCGCGCCGAGACGACGGAGGGCGCGCCGCTCGGCGTCGTGGTTGCGGTGCGCAACTTCGGCGCCGGCGACATATTAGAGATCGCGCCGGAGCGCGGCGAAACCGCGCTTTATCCGTTCACGAAAGCGGTCGCGCCGACGGTGGACGTCAAAGGCGGCCGCGTGGTCATCGCGCCTCCTGCCGAGGTCGAAGCCGAGGCGGAAGCGGATCGCCACGAAGAGGGGCCGCCACGAAATTGAGCATATTAATGCGTTCGGCGCCCGTCGCTTGCACCGCCTGCGCTAATGTTCGGCAAGAGCGATCGAACCGCAGCGCGAAAGATTGACACCCCGCCGGGACCACGGGCTAATTTTACTGCGCCAAGAGAACTGAACCGTCATTGCGAGCGAAGCGAAGCAATCCAGGGCCACATCAGCGCGCGTCACGGCATGTGCGCCAGTCGGCGGGAGCAACGTTATGCTTTGCGCCCTTGGCTCCTGGATTGCTTCGCTTCGCTCGCAATGACGGGGCTCAGGACTAATCGTCCCAGCCGCAACTTGAACAAGGCGAACAGCACGTGTCGATCAAGGTCGCTCTGCATCACGTCACCAGCTACAAATATGATCGGGCGGTGACGCTTGGACCGCAGGTCATACGGCTGCGGCCGGCGCCGCATTGCCGCACCAAGATCGCGAGCTACTCGCTCAAGATCGAGCCTGCCGACCACTTCATCAACTGGCAGCAGGATCCGCACGGCGCCTGGCTCGCGCGCCTCGTGTTTCCGCAAAAGGCCGAGCGGTTGAAGATCGAGGTGGACCTTCTCGCCGAGCTCGCCGTCTATAATCCGTTCGACTTTTTCGTTGAGCCCTATGCGGAAAAATTCCCTTTCGCCTACGCCGAAAGCCTGAAGGATGAGCTCGCCGCCTATCTCGAAGCCGAGGAGATCGGGCCGCTGACGCAAGCCTTCGTCGACTCGCTGCCGAAGGAAGAAGCGCAGACCATCAATTTTCTCGTCGACCTCAACGCAAGGCTCAACCGCGACATCCGCTATGTGATCCGCATGGAGCCCGGGGTTCAGACGCCTGAAGAAACGCTCGCGCTGAAATCCGGCTCTTGCCGCGACTCGGCCTGGCTGCTCGTGCAGGTCTTGCGCAGGCTCGGGCTCGCCGCGCGCTTCGTCTCCGGCTATCTGATCCAGCTCAGAGCCGACGTCGACCCGCTCGAAGGGCCGAAGGGAGCCGACCACGATTTTGTCGACCTGCACGCCTGGGCCGAGGTCTATCTGCCCGGCGCCGGATGGGTCGGCTTGGACGCCACCTCAGGGCTCTTCTGCGGCGAGGGCCATCTGCCGCTCTGCTCTGCGCCGCATTATCGCTCCGCCGCGCCCATTTCGGGCCTCGTCGAGCCGGCCAATGTCGAGTTCGGCTTCGAGATGCATGTGACGCGCATCGACGAAGCGTCGCGGATCACCGCCCCTTTTTCGGATCAAGCCTGGGCGCGGCTCGAACTTCTGGGCGAGGCCGTCGATAGCGACCTCGAAGCGCAGGACGTGCGGCTCACCATGGGCGGCGAGCCCACCTTCGTCTCGATCGACGATTTCGAGGCGCCGGAATGGAACACCGCGGCGGCGGGGCCGTCGAAGCGCGAGCGCGCCGACGATCTCATCCGCCGCCTGCGTGACCGCTTTGCGCCTGCGGGCTTCCTGCATTGGGGCCAGGGCAAGTGGTATCCAGGCGAGAGCTTGCCGCGCTGGGCCTTCAGCCTCTATTGGCGCAAGGACGGGAAGCCGATCTTGACCTCGCCGACGGCGGAGGAGAGGAAAAAGCTACGCGCCGACGATATGGAGCGCTTTGCTCGCCATCTCGCGACCACGCTCGGCGTCGGCGCCGAATGCGCCGTTCCGGCTTATGAAGACCCGGCGCATTGGATCGTCAAGGAGGGCGAGCTCCCGATCAATGTCGATCCAAGGGATCCCGAGATCGACGATCCGGAAGCGCGCGCGCGCATGCGGCGCGTGTTCGAGCGCGGCTTGAGCGAGCCCTCTGGCTTCGTGCTGCCGCTGCAACGTTGGAACGCGCGCGCGCGCTGGATGTCGGAGAAATGGGCGCTGCGCCGCGGCAGACTGTTTTTGGCGCCGGGCGACTCGCCCGTCGGCTTCCGCCTGCCAATCGCCTCCCTGCCGCGCCTGCCGCAAAGCGCCTATCCCCATGTCGTCCCGCAAGACCCGCTGGAGTCGCGCCCTCCCCTGCCCGAGCCCGGACATACGGCCTTCATCGCCAGCGCCGCGGCGTCCTCCGGGGAGCATCGCCAGGAGGTGCAAGAGCAGATCGCCGTCGAAGGCGCGGTGCGCACGGCGCTCGCCGTCGAGTCGCGCGACGGACGCCTTTGCGTGTTCATGCCCCCGCTGCGCACGCTCGAGGACTATCTTGAGCTGCTCGAAGCGGCCGAGGAGAGCGCTAAGGCGACAGGTCTTGCGATCCATGTCGAGGGCTATCCGCCGCCCTATGACCCGCGCCTCGAGGTCGTCAAGGTCACGCCGGATCCCGGCGTCATCGAGGTCAACATCCATCCGGCGGCGAGCTGGCGCGAGGCGATCGCGACCACGACGGCGCTTTATGAGGAGGCGCGGCAGGCGCGGCTCACCGCCGCTAAGTTCATGATCGACGGACGCCAGATTGGCTCGGGCGGCGGAAATCACGTCGTGCTCGGTGGCCCGACGCCGCAAGATTCGCCGTTTCTGCGCCGCCCCGATCTGCTAAAGAGCCTCGTGATCTACTGGCAGCGCCATCCCTCCCTGTCCTACCTCTTTTCCGGCCTCTTCATCGGTCCGACCAGCCAGTCGCCGCGCGTCGACGAAGCGCGCCACGACCAGCTCTACGAGCTCGAGATCGCGCTTGCGAACGTGCCGGCGCCAGGGCAAGGCTTCGTCGCGCCCTGGATCGTCGATCGGCTGTTCCGCAATCTGCTCGTCGATGTCAGCGGCAACACGCATCGCTCGGAAATCTGCATCGACAAGCTCTACTCGCCCGACAGTCCCACTGGGCGCCTCGGCCTCGTCGAGTTTCGCAGCTTCGAGATGCCGCCCGACGCGCGCATGAGCCTCGCGCAGCAGCTGCTCCTTCGCGCGCTTGTCGCCTGGTTCTGGCGCGAGCCGCAGCATGGCGAGCTGGTGCGCTGGGGCACGGCGCTGCACGACAGGTTCATGCTGCCGCACTTCGTGTGGGAAGATTTCTTAGGCGTCCTCGACGATCTGCGGCGCGCCGGCTACGCCTTCGAGCCCGCTTGGTTCGAGGCGCAGCGAGAGTTCCGCTTTCCCGTGGCCGGCGTCGCCGAACGCGGCGGCGTCGAGCTCGAAATTCGTCACGCGCTGGAGCCTTGGCATGTCATGGGCGAAGAGGCCGCGATCGGCGGCACGGTGCGCTATGTGGACTCGTCGGTCGAGCGCCTGCAGGTCAAGGCCAAGGGGTTCGTTCCAGGGCGCCATGCGATCGCCTGCAACGGGCGCCGCGCGCCCATGACCGGAGTTGGCGTCTCGGGCGAAGCGGTGGCGGGCGTGCGTTTCAAGGCCTGGCGGCCGGCCTCCGGCCTGCATCCGACGCTGCCCCTCAGCACGCCCCTGACCTTCGACGTGATCGACGTCTGGAGCAAGCGGTCGCTCGGCGGCTGCGTCTATCATGCGATCCATCCGGGCGGTCGTAATTATGGCGCCTTCCCGGTCAACAGTCACGAAGCGGAGGCTCGGCGGCTGTCCCGCTTCGAGGATCACGGCCATACCCCCGGCCCCATCGAGCCGCCGCGCGAGGAATTCTCGCGCGAGTTTCCGCTGACGTTGGACCTTCGGAGACGCTTTGCCGCTTGAGCAGCCGATCGAGATCGAGACGCCGCCCCAGCGCGTCGCGCGTTGGCTCGGCGCCTATCGCGCCGCGCCCGGCGTTTTCGACGAGTTGCTCGACTCCGACGGGCGGCCGCGCTCTCACTGGTCGCATTTGCTGGAAGCGCTCGCCGGCTTCGGCGAGGACGGGCTGGAGCAGCGCTTCGCCGCGGCGCGCCGGCGCATCGACGACATGGGGATCAGCTACCGCGTCGCGAGCGAGAACAAGGAGCAGTCCTGGCCGCTCGGCCGCCTGCCGCTGCTGATCTCCGAAGCTGAGTGGCGACGCATCGAAGCGGGCGTGACGCAGCGCGCCGAGCTGCTCGATCGGATCTTGCAAGATGTCTACGGCGAGGCGCGCCTCGTCTCCGACGGCGCGCTGCCGGCGGCCGCCGTCACCGGCTCGCCGGACTTCATACGCCCGATGTATGGCGTCGCCCCTCCCGGCGGGCGCTGGCTGCGCTTCTATGCCGCCGACCTCGGTCGCGGCCCCGACGGGGACTGGTGGGTGCTCGGCGACCGCGCCCAGGCGCCTTCAGGCGCGGGCTACGCCCTCGAGAACCGCCTCGTGCTCTCGCGCGCCTTTCCAAGCCTCTATGGCGAGATGAAGGTGGAGCGGCTCGCGCCCTTCTTTCGCGCTTTTCGCGCAAGCCTGTCCGCCGCCGCACGCCGCTCCGATCCGCGCATCTGCCTCATGACGCCGGGCCCTTTCAGCGCGACCTACTCCGAGCAGGTGCATCTCGCGCGTTATCTCGGCCTGATCCTCGTCGAAGGCGAAGATCTCGCCATGAGCGACGGCCGCCTGCACGTGCGCACCATCGCCGGCCTCAAGCGCGCCGACGTGATCTGGCGGCGCGTCGACGCCGACTGGTGCGATCCGCTGGAGATGAACGCCGCATCCCGCCTCGGCGTCGCCGGCATGTTCGAGGCCATCCGCAACGGCGCGGTCGTCGTCGCCAACATGCCCGGCGCCGGATTGATCGAAAGTCGCGCTCTGCTCAGCTTTCTGCCGGCGCTATCGCAGCGGCTGCTGGGGGAGCGGCTCAAGCTCGCGAATGTCGCGACCTGGTGGTGCGGACAGCGCGACGCGCGCTGCGAGGTCCTGCGCGCCCTCGACGACCGTGCGATCGCCGCCGCATTCGGCGATCAGCCGCCGGGCTTGCCCGGACGCCAGATCGCGCTTGGGTCGGAGCTCTCGTCGAAGGACCGCGAGCGGCTCGTCGCCGCCATCAACGAGCGCGGCGTCGACTATGTCGGCCAGGAGATCGTGAAGCTTTCGACGACGCCGACCTGGATCGAAGGCCGCATCGCGCCCCGGCCTTTCGTGCTGCGCGTCTATGCCGCGGCCACGCCGCAAGGCTGGATCGTGATGCCCGGCGGCTTTTGCCGCGTCTCGGATCGTCTCGACGCGCGCGCGGTGTCGATGGAGGCGGGCGCGCAGTCCTGCGACGTCTGGGTGCTGGCCAGTCAGCAGATCGAGCATTCGACGCTGCTTCCCTCGCAAGTGGATCCGGCGATCATCCGCATGCTCGGCAATCTGCCGAGCCGCGCCGCCGACAATCTCTTCTGGATGGGCCGTTATCTGGAACGCGCCGAAGCGACGCTGCGTCTGGTGCGTTCCCTCTCCACCCGTCTGACCGAGCAGCAGGCGGAGTTCCACGAGCGCCAGCCGATCGAGCTTTTGGCGCGCATGCTGATCGCCTGGGGCGCAGCGCCCGCAACGCCGGCGCTGGCGGCCGCCGAGATCGCGCGCGTGGCCACCAGCGATCCAGGAAATTACGGCTCGGCGCTCGCCCTCGTCGGCGCCGCCAAGCGCTCGGCCTCGATCATCCGCGAGCGCCTGTCGCAGGACGTGTGGCAGCTGCTCGGTCGATTGGAGAAGCGGCTCGCCAAATCGAGAAGCCGCACCTTCTCCGAGCCGGAAGCGCTCGAGGTCGTCGAGCGGGCGCTGCATACGCTCGCGGCGCTCTCGGGCCTCATCGACGAGAATTTCAACCGTGTCGCCGGCTGGAGCTTCCTGGACCTTGGCCGCAGGATCGAGCGGGCCATCAACGCCTGCCGCTTCGCTCGGCTATTCGGCGGCGATCAGGCGACCGACGAGACGCTCGACGCGCTGCTTGAGCTGCTCGACTCGCAGATCACCTATCGCTCGCGCTATCTGACAGGACCGGCGCTCGCGCCCGTGCGCGACATGGCCATGCTCGATCCTTACAACCCGCGCTCGGTCGGCTTCCAGGTCCTGCGCATAGACGAGCATCTCGCCGCCCTGCCCGCGCTGCGCGCCGACGGCGTCATGGAGCCGGCGCGGCGGCTTTGCGTCAAGCTGCGCGCCGATCTCGAATCGGAGGATGCGCGCCAGCTCAGCGAAGCCGAGATGCTCGAGGTCGAGCAGCGCCTCATGGCGCTCGCCGAGCGCATCGCCGAGCGCTACTTCATCCAGGCCGCCAAAGGCCCCTCGAAATACAAGCCCTGGCGCCTCGCGTGATTTACGACGTCACCCACATCACGACCTACAAATACGACGCGCCGGTCGCCTCAGCGACCTGCGTCATGCGGCTTGCGCCGCGCGAGGACGGCGGCCAGAGCGTGATCTCGCGCAGCCTCGAGTTCTCGCCGCAAGCGGAATCCGTTCGGGAGCGCAAGGACTTCTTCGGCAACGTCGTCTGCGAGAAGCGGATCGCGAAGCCGCACACCTCGCTGCGCATCGCGCTACGCGCGAGCGTGAGGGTCGACCGCCCGGCGCCGCCGGCGCCCGCTTTGACTCCGGCCTGGGAGACGATCGCCGAATGGGCTGCCGCGTCGAATGTGCTGGACGGACGTTCGCCCGCGCATTTCATCTATCCGAGCCGTCTCGCGCCGCTGCACGCGGGGGCGACCGACCATGCGCGCGCGAGCTTTCCGCCGGACCGTCCCGTGCTCGAAGGCGCGGCCGATCTCATGCGGCGCATCCACGCCGAATTCATTTACGATCCCAAGGCCACGCAGGTGGCGACGCCCTTGGACCAGGCTTTCGGGCGTAGGAGCGGCGTCTGCCAGGACTTCGCGCACATCATGATCGCAGGGCTGCGCGGTCTCGGGCTGCCGGCGGCCTATATCAGCGGCTATCTACGCACGATCCCCGCGCCCGGCCAGGCGCGGCTCGAGGGCGCCGACTCGACGCACGCCTGGGTCTCGCTCTGGTGCGGCCCCGACTTCGGCTGGCAAGGCCTCGATCCGACCAACGCCATGATGGTCGAGGACGACCATATCGTCATTGCGATCGGTCGCGATTACGCCGACGTTTCGCCGGTGGACGGCGTCCTTTTCGGAGCGGGGAAGCAGGAGCTGGAGGTGAGCGTCGACGTGCAGGCGGTGAACGGGTGAATGCGACACCGCGCGGCGCGGCGCTTTTTCCATCTCGGCGGGCCGGGCGCTCCCCTCCACCGTGCGCTCACGAATCTGGACGCCCCGTCAATTTGCGATAGAGCTTGGTTGTGATGAGCGCCGTTATTGCTATGAGCCAAGCAGTCGCAAAGCTCAGTGCGGTTCTGAGCGAAGCCGCGATTATGCCGAACAGGGCGATGACGACGGCGGAGATGTTCGAGACGCCGATCATTTTAGCCTCGCTTGCTTGGCGGCAGATAGGGCGAGGTCTGGAGATAACGAGCCCCGTCGATCGCTTGGCGCAACGACGGCGGCTCGTGGCCGATGGACGTTCGCGCGAACGGGAGCGAGCGCGCCAAGCCGGGGATGGGAAGGGGATGCTGAGGGCGCTTTGCATGTCGCGCGGAGCTGCCGCCCATCGGAAATCCGCCGTAATCACTGCAACGTGACGCAACACGAATTCCGCGACTGCTCCGGGCCTTCCGTTGCCGAAATCGCTTTAAATTCTAGTGGTGGGGGAAGTAGGACTCGAACCTACGAAGGCTTAGCCAGCGGATTTACAGTCCGCCCCCTTTGCCGCTCGGGACATTCCCCCATAGATCCCAGCGCTGCGGCCGAGACGAAACAACCCCGCCGTAGCGGGGCCGCGAGCACGACGCTTATGTGAAATTTCAAAGCGCCCTGTCAACCCGGAAAACGTACCCGGAAAACGCAGCGGGCGACGCTTTTCGGCGGCAAGGTTGGCGCGCGCTGCTCTTCAGGGGATCGGACGCCCTTCCAGCCCGAACGCGAAAAGCGCCGCGGCGAACAACTTCAGCCCTGGATCGCTGTCCGCCAGCTCCGCTTCCGCCACCCGTCGCCGCCAGGCACAAATTCACGCTTGACAAACTCTTCACCCCTAGATATCGCAAGGCGCAAGCTGAATAGGGAAGCGCCCGCTCGTCGGGCGCTTCCTATTTTGCGTCGCAACACCCGCAAGGGCCGGCCTCCACCGGACGCGGGTCAATCCGCGGAGCGGCTCAAGGCAAAGCTTCGCATCACATGGAGACGAAAAAATGGCGCGCATAGCGGGCGTCAATATTCCGACCAATAAGCGCGTGGTCATCGCGCTCCAGTATATCCATGGCGTGGGACCCAAGATCGCGGCCGAAATCTGCGAGAAAGTGCATATCCCCGCCGAGCGCCGCGTCGCCCAGCTCACCGACGCCGAGGTGCTGCAGATCCGCGAGACCATCGACCGCGACTACATGGTGGAAGGCGACCTCCGCCGCGAAGTTGCGATCAACATCAAGCGCCTCATGGATCTCGGCTGCTACCGCGGCCTGCGTCATCGCCGCCAGCTGCCCGTCCGCGGCCAGCGCACCCACACCAACGCCCGCACCCGCAAGGGCAAGGCCAAGCCGATCGCCGGCAAGAAGAAATAACCTTTAGCGGGAGCGTAGAGACAGACCATGGCCAAGGAAACCACTCGCGTCCGCCGTCGGGAGCGCAAGAACATCGCCTCGGGCGTCGCGCATGTGAACTCGAGCTTCAACAACACCATGATCACGATCACCGACCCGCAGGGCAACACGGTTTCGTGGTCCTCCGCCGGCACGATGGGCTTCAAAGGCTCGCGCAAGTCGACGCCCTACGCCGCGCAGATGGCCGCCGAGGACGCCGCCCGCAAGGCCGGCGAGCACGGCGTGCGCTCGCTCGAGGTCGAGGTGTCGGGGCCGGGCTCGGGCCGCGAGTCGGCGCTGCGCGCGCTGCAGTCGGCAGGCTTCACGGTGACCTCGATCCGCGACGTGACGCCGATCCCGCACAACGGCTGCCGCCCCCGCAAGCGACGAAGGGTTTGAGCAGACGACAGACGACCGATGACGGAGGACAGATCGGCCTCCGTTATCCGCAGACTGTCCTCTGTCCTCCGTTTTCTGGCCTCCGTTTTCCGAAAGGCGCACCCGTGAGCATCCACAAGAACTGGCAGGAACTGATCAAGCCCAATAAGCTCCTCGTGATGGCTGGCGACGATCCGCGCGCCCAGGCGACCGCCGTCGCGGAGCCGCTGGAGCACGGCTTCGGCATGACGCTCGGCAACGCGCTCCGGCGCATTCTGCTGTCGTCGCTGCAGGGCGCCGCCATCACCTCGATCCATATCGACGGTGTGCTGCACGAGTTCTCGTCAATCCCCGGCGTGCGCGAGGATGTGACCGACATCGTCTTGAACATCAAGGATATCGCCGTGAAATATTACGGCGAAGGCCCGAAGCGCCTGTCGCTCAGGAAGCAGGGGCCGGGCGTCGTCAAGGCCGGGGACATTCAGACGACTGGCGACGTGCAGATCCTCAATCCCGATCTTGTCATCTGCACGCTGGACGAGGGCGCGGAGATCCGCATCGAGTTCACGATCGCCACCGGCAAGGGCTATGTGCCCGCCGACCGCAACCGCGCCGAGGACGCGCCGATCGGACTCATTCCGATCGACAGCCTGTTCTCGCCGGTCAAGAAGGTCAGCTATCGCGTCGAGAACACGCGTGAAGGCCAGGTGCTCGATTACGACAAGCTGACCCTGTCGATCGAGACCAACCGCTCGATCACGCCTGAGGACGCGCTCGCCTACGCCGCGCGCATCTTGCAGGATCAGCTCAACGTCTTCGTCAACTTCGAGGAGCCGCGCCGCGAAGAGACGCAGCCGTCCATCCCGCAGCTCGCCTTCAACCCCGCGCTGTTGAAGAAGGTCGAGGAGCTCGAGCTCTCCGTGCGTTCGGCGAACTGCCTGAAGAACGACAATATCGTCTATATCGGCGATCTGATCCAGAAGTCGGAAGCCGAGATGCTGCGCACGCCGAACTTCGGGCGCAAGTCCTTGAACGAGATCAAGGAAGTGCTGGCGCAGATGGGCCTCCACCTCGGCATGGAAGTACCCGGCTGGCCGCCGGAGAACATCGACGATCTCGCGAAGCGGTTTGAAGAGCATTACTGAGCGGATAGGGAGTAGCGAATAGCGAATAGAGGAGTTCTATTCGCTACTCGCCATTCGCTATTCGCTCATAACCACGGCCGTTCCTTGGCACGGCGGCCGCAAGCAATAACGGAGAGAGCCAGTGTATCACCGCAACAAGAAGCGGCGCTTCGGGCGCACGCATGAGCATCGCAAGGCGATGTTCTCTAACCTCGCGCAGGCGCTCATCAAGCATGAGCAGATCGTGACCACCTTGCCGAAGGCGAAGGATCTGCGTCCCGTCGTCGAGAAGCTCGTCACGCTCGGCAAGCGCGGCGACCTCCATGCGCGCCGCCAGGCGATCGGCAAGATCCGCGACGTCGCGCTGGTCAAGAAGCTCTTCGAGGTCCTGGGCCCGCGCTACAAGGACCGCAACGGCGGCTACACGCGCGTGCTGAAGGCCGGCTTCCGCTACGGCGACAACGCGCCGCTCGCGGTGATCGAGTTCGTGGATCGCGACGAGAGCGCCAAGGGGCGGGACTCCGGGCCCGTGGAGACGGCCGAGGCCGCGGAATAAGCCTTCTGGCGAGCGTTGACGCGCTTCGCTCGGCCCTGCGTCAAAGTCGGGCCGGCTTTTGCGTCTTCCTGCAAGGGCGAAAAAACCGCAATTCGCGCTCCGGGCTTCAAGCCCGCAGCGCGGCCTTTGCGCATGACCGCCTTGCGCCGCTTAGGCGACGCCCTTCGCGTTCAGGAACGGTCCGTAGAGCTTATCGATATTGGGAATGTGGTTCGTCAGCCAGCCGACGACAAAGCTCGCCGTTTCGCCGGTGACCTCCGCCTCGCCTGCATGGAACTTCTTCTGCAGGTCGAGACAAGTGGCGACGAGCTTATCATGCTCGGCTTTGTGCGAGGCTGAGTCCGGATAGTCGTATTTGCTGAAATTGGCTTCCTCCGACGCAAAATGCTCGGCGACCGTCGCGATGAGCGTGTCGAGCGCATTGCCGACCGCGCCGCGGTCTCCTGAGCCCACCGCGTCCCCGAGCGCGTTGACCTTGCTGAAGATGTCCTTGTGCTCGGCGTCATGCGCGGCGACGTTGGTGGCGAACTGCTCCGCCGTCCAGGTGATGAGCGACATTAGACTTTACTCCCTTGGTTACTCCCTTGACGTTCAGGCGCGCCCAGTCGCAGGCCTCGGATGAGCCCGCGCCGCGAAAGGGCGCCGAAGAGACTTAGCCGCGCGCCGAGGGTGAAAAATTGACCACGGTCAACGCTGGACCAATTGCCGCAGCGACCCAAAGCCGCGCGGACGCCGGAGATGGCGCCGACGCCACGGTCCAGGAATTTCTGCATACATCCACATTACCGGGATTCCCCTTTTTGCAACCAAGCTTTATTTTGGGGTGATTCGTGCTGCGGGCGGCCGGGAATCGGACTTGTTCGTCGAACCGACCCCAACCGTCCGTTTTGAAGTCTTAAGTGAAGTAAGCAAGGCGCGCGAACGGCTTAAGGCGTTTGTCGAGAGTGCTCACCTGCAATCGACCGCGGAGACCGTTTCGCATGAATCGAACGCACTGCTTTCCGGCAGCCGGAGTCCGGGCCTCATGACGAGAGGATGGCGACATGCGCGGCGCGGCGCCGCCTTTTACGCCGCCGCGCTCGCAGCGCTCGGCGAGGCGCGAGCGCAGAGCTTTCACTTTCCGCAGGATTTTATCGCGGACCTCGACGTCTACGGCGTCGCGCTCAGCGGCGGCCTCGCGCTGTTCTCGGCGGTGCTGGCGCTCGCCTACGTGGCCGAGCGCAGCGCATGGCGCAAGCGCGAGGCGGAATTCGCGACCAAGCTCGCGCAGGTCGGCGCCCAGCGCGACCGCGCTGAGATTTTTCTCTCGAGCGAGCAGCAGCTGTTCATCGCTTGGAACGACGCTGCTAGCGAGCCGGACATCGAAGGCTCGCTGCAGCTCGTCGCCGAAGGCTCGCAGTCCAAGCGCGTGCTGGTCTTCGGCTCCTGGCTCGCCCCCGCCGAGGCGCAGCGCCTGGAGCAGAAGATCGACGTGCTGCGTCGTCGCGGCGAAGCCTTTAGGCTCACGCTCGTCGGCCTCACGGGCCGCCGTTATGACGCCGAAGGCCGCGCGGTCGGCGGCAGGGTTCTGCTGCGGCTGCGAGAAATCTCCGGCGACCGTCTGGAGCTCATCGGCCTGCGCGAGCGCTATGAGGAGAGCAAGGCCGAAGCCGCATCCCTGCGCGCTTTTCTTGAAACGCTGCCCGCTCCTGTTTGGCTGCGCGGCGCTGACGGGCGCATCATCTTCGCCAACGGGGCCTATGCGCATGCCGTGGAGGCGAAGGACGGCGCCGAAGCGGTGAGCCGCCAGCTCGAGCTCTTGGACCAGAGCGCCCGCGCCGCCGCCACCCAAGCGGGCGCCGACGCCCTACCTTGGCGCGAGCGCGTTCCGGCCATCGTCGCCGGCGCGAGGCGCCTGCTCGACGTAGCGCAGGCGCCGCTGCCGAAGGCGGCCGGCGCCATCGCCTTCGACCGCCAGGAGATCGAAGACATCCGGGCTGATTGCGAGCAGCAGATGCAGTCGCATCGCCGCACCCTCGACCTTCTGCCGAGCGCCGTCGCGATCTTCAACGGCCAGCAGCAGCTCATCTATCGCAACGCCGCTTACGAGAAGCTTTGGCGCCTCGACCCCGCCTTCCTCGACTCGCGCCCGACCGACGGCGAAATTCTGGACCGCCTGCGCCTGGAGCAGCGCCTGCCGCTCGAAGGCGACTTCAAGAGCTGGAAAGCGCGGCTGCTGCAGGCGTATCGCTCGCCGGAAGAGCATACGCACCGCTGGCACATGCCCGACGGGCGCACGACGATCTTCGTCAAGGTCACGCCAAACCCCAAGGGGGGCGTGACCTATCTCTATGACGACATGAGCGAGCGCTACGAGCTCGAGTCGCGCTTCAACGCGCTGCACCGCATGCAGCATGAGACGCTGGAGACACTGCACGAGGGCGTCGCCGCCTTCGGCGCCGACGGGCGGCTCAACTTCAGCAATCCCGCCTTCGCCGAGCTGTGGCGGCTCTCCGGCGCGACGCTGGAGAAGCGTCCGCATTTTGAGGCCATCGCCAACCTCTGCCGCTCGTTGTGCCAAAACGACGAGCTTTGGCGCGACCTGCGCGGCGCCGTCACGGGCCTGAGCGAGCAGCGCGTCGGCTTCACGCGGCGCATTGAGCGCGGCGACGGGCGCGTGCTTGACCTCTCGGTGCAGCCCCTGCCCCAGGGCGCGACGCTCTTGACCTTCGTCGACGTGACCGCGGACGTGAACGTCGAGCGCGCGCTGACAGATCGCAACAAGGCGCTGCTCGCGGCCGAGAAGCTGCGCAACGACTTCATCCACCACGTAAGCTACGAGCTGCGCTCGCCGCTCACCAACATCAACGGCTTCGTGCATCTCCTGGGCGAGGACTCGACCGGACCGCTCAATCAGCGCCAGCAGGAATATCTGAGCTATGTGCGCAAGTCGTCGGCCGCGCTGCTCGCCATCGTCGACGACATTCTGGATCTTGCGACCATAGACGAGAACGCGATGGAGCTCGAGATCGAGGAGGTCGACGCCCGCGCCGCCATGCAAAGCGCGATCGAAGGGCTCCAGGACCGCCTCGCCGAGAACAAGATCGAGCTGCAGATCGTGGCCGCCGACGATGTGGGAGCCTTCCGCGCCGACGCCAAGCGCGTGCGGCAAATCCTGTTCGCGCTGCTCTCCAACGCCATCGGCTTCTCTCGCCCCGGCCAGACCGTCACGCTTGCGGCGCTGCGCCGCGACAACGACGTCATCTTCAAGATCGTCGATCGCGGCCGCGGCATTTCGCCAGAAATTTTGGAACGCGTGTTCGACCGCTTTGAGTCGCACACGACGGGCTCGCGGCACCGCGGCGTGGGCCTCGGGCTCTCCATCGTGCGGGCCTTCATGGCGCTGCACGGCGGCAAGGTGCTCATCGACTCGGCGCCCGGCGAGGGCACGACCGTCACCTGCATCTTCCCGGCCGAGCCCACGCCGCTTTCTACAGCGGCGGCGCCGCCGCAGAAGCTCGCCGCGCCAAGACGCCAGGACGAAATCGCCGCCCGCGAGGTCATGCGCGCCGCCTCGGACCGGGTCGCGGCGTCGATGCAAGAAAATGGCGTCAAGCTGCGCCTCTTGGAAGCGAGCAAGCACGGCGTCGTTTTCGGGGACGAGCAGGAGCTCTGCGCCGCGCTCGCTGATCTTCTGAGCGACGCGATGGAATCGACGCGGGTTGGCCAGGCGATCACCTTCGCGAGCTTCGAGCGCCCGACCGAGATCGCCTTCAAGATCACGGATCGCGGCGGCGGCGTTGACAATCGGCGCGCGGCGGCGCGAAAATTGATCGAAGCGAATGGCGGCAAGATGTTCGTCGATTCCGTGGCCGGCGAAGGATTGACGATCACCTGCGTCTTCCCGAATAAGACCGCCGACGCGGCCAAGCAAAGCGGAGAGCGCGCATCATGATCAGCGCCGGCGAAGCGAGGACGGTCGTGCGGCTGGCAGTCGCAAGTGAGGAGGAGACCGTCGCTCTTGCCGAAGAGATCGCGACGCTATTGAAGCGCGGCGACGTGGTGACGCTCGCCGGCGATCTTGGCACCGGCAAGACGACCTTCGCCCGCGCCGCGATCCGGGCGCTCACTCAAGATCCGACTCTGGAGACGCCGAGCCCGACCTTCACGCTCATGCAGGTCTACGAAAGCGATCACTTCAGAATCGTTCACGCCGATTTCTATCGCATCGCGTCCTCCAGTGAGGTCGCCGAGCTTGGTTTTGAGGAAGCCTGCGAGGATGCGGTCCTTTTCGTCGAATGGGCCGAGCGCGCATCCGATCTCATCGACAAGGACCATCTCGACATCCGTCTGAGCTTCGCCGAGCCCGAGCGCCGCGACGCGCGGCTCGTGACGATCTCCGGCTACGGCGCTTTCGCCGATCGGCTCGGCGCATTCAAGGCGACGCGCGAGTTTTTGCGCGAGGCCGGCTGGAGTCAGGCGCGCCGCGCCTTCCTGCAGGGCGACGCCTCGACGCGCGCTTATGAAATGCTGGAGCAGCCTTCGGGAGAGCGGGCGATCCTGATGGTCTCGCCGCCGCGCGCCGACGGGCCGCCAATCCGCTTCGGCAAGTCATACAGCGCCATCGCGCGGCTCGCCGAGAACGTCACTGCCTTCGTCGCCATCGCCGAAGGTCTCGCGGCGCAAGGCTTCTCCACGCCGAGGATTCTCGCGCGCGATCTTGACGCCGGTCTCGTCATCGTCGAGGACCTGGGCCGCGAGCGCTTCGTCGACGCCGCCGGCCCCATCGCCGAGCGCTATCTCGCCGCGGCGGACGTCCTCGCGCATCTGCACGCGCGAAAGCTTCCCGACTCAATCGCGCTCGGAGACGGAGGCGTCTATCGCATTCCGCCCTACGACCTCGACGCGCTGCTTATCGAGGTGGAGCTGCTCGTCGACTGGTACGTCCCGCAACTGAAGGCGCTGGTCGCCTCCGGCGCGCGCGCGACCTTCCTCAATCTCTGGCGCCAGGCGCTGGCCGAGATCGCCGCCGCGGCGCCGACGTGGACGCTGCGCGACTACCACTCGCCGAACCTCATCTGGCTGCCCGACCGTGAAGGGCTGCAGCGCGTCGGCGTCATCGACTTCCAGGACTGCGTGCTCGGGCATCCTGCCTATGACGTAGCCTCGCTCGCGCAGGATGCGCGAGTGACCGTGCCGGACGAGCTGGAGCTCAAGCTGATCGCGCATTACGCCAAGACGCGAAGGGAGCTCGACGCCGCATTCGACATGGCGAGCTTCGCCAAGGCTTACGCGATCCTGGGCGCGCAACGCGCGACCAAGATCATGGGCATTTTCGCGCGTCTCAATCAGCGCGACGGCAAGCCGCAATATCTCGACCATCTGCCGCGCGTGGAGGCCTATCTGAAGAAGGGCCTGCGCCACCCGGCGCTCAAAGAGATCAAAGCCTGGTATGAATCAAATCTCCCAAGCCTCTTTCGCGACGCGTGAATGCGAGCCTCCAGGCGCGCCACGAAACGACGCCGTCATGCCGCAAACGGCCATGGTGTTCGCAGCGGGCCTCGGCAAGCGCATGCGGCCCTTGACCGAGGCGACGCCGAAGCCGCTTGTGCGCGTCGCGGGCCGGGCGCTCATCGATTATGTGCTCGACGATCTCGAAGAGGCGGGCGTCACGCTCGCGATCGTCAACGTCCACCATCTGGCGGACCAGATCGAGGCGCATCTCGCCTCGCGCCAAAGCCCGCGGATCGTGATTTCGGACGAGCGCGAGACGCTGCTCGATCAGGGCGGCGGCATCAAGAAGGCGCTGCCGCTGATCGGCGAGGAGCCGTTCTTCATCTGCAACACCGACGCCTTCTGGAAGGCGGGCGGCGCCGCCAATTTGCACGCCCTGGCGCGGGCGTGGGACGCGGACAAGATGGACGCGCTGCTGCTGCTCGCCAACACGAGGGGGAGCGTCGGCGTGGACTGGCGCGGCGATTTCGAGCGCGACGCCGAGGGGCGCCTGTCTCAGCCGGCGAGCGCGCGGCGTTACGTTTATGCGGGCGCCGGAATCATGAAGCCGCAAGCTTTCGCGAGAGAGGCGGAGAACGTCTTTCCGCTGTCGCCCTATTTCTTCGAGGCGGGAAAGCAAGGGCGGCTTTACGGCGTCGCCTCGGAGGCGCTTTGGCTGCATGTCGGCACGATCGCGGCGATCAGCGAGGCCGAGGCGGCGATGGAGCGGTCTTCGTGAGGCTTCGTGTTCTTTCTGTCTTCGTGGTTGGATCCACCACAAAGACACGAAGAGCATGAAGACTATTTTCCTATCCCGCCTAATTCCCGATTGAGCGCCGAATGCCGGCGTCCGTAAAGCGCATAGATCGTCAGCCCCAGCATAAGCCAGACGACGAAGCGCTCCCACGCGATCGCCGGAAGCTTCGAGAGCAGCCACAGCGAGAAGCCCACGCCGACGAGCGGCGTGAACGGCGCGAGGGGCGTGCGGAACCCGCGCGGGACGTCGGGGCGCGCGCGCCGAAGCGCGATGACCGCAAGGCAGATCACGACGAAGGCCGAGAGCGTGCCGATATTGACGAGCTCAGCCACCTCCCGGATCGGAAAGAAGCCCGCCACCAGGGCGCAGAGGACGCCTGCGGCGAGCGTCGGACGATAGGGCGTCGCAAACTTCGGATGTGGAACGGCGAACCAATGCGGCAGGAGCCCGTCTCGGCTCATGGCGAACCAGATGCGAGCGCAGCCGAGCAGAAAGGCCAGCATTACGCTGAGTATCCCGACGACCGCCGCCGCCGAGACGACGAGCGTGACCCAGGTCATGCCGAGGCTCGCGAAGGCGGTGGCCACCGGCGCGGCGTTGTTCAGCGTGTCGTAGCGCACGATCCCCGTCAGCGCGAGCGACATGGCGACATAGAGCGCGAGCGACACGCAGAGCGAGAGCAGCACGGCGCGCGGCAGGTCGCGCTGCGGATTGACGGCTTCTTCCGCGGCCGTCGTCAGCGTGTCGTAGCCGAACACGGCGAAGAATACGACCGCCGCGCCCTCTACCACGCCGCCGAACCCATAAGGCGTGAAGGGGCGCCAGTTGGCCGGATCGATATGCGGCGCCGCGGCGGCGATGACGAGCAGCACGGCTGCGACTTTCAACGCCACCATGACGGCGTTGAAGCGCGCGCCCAATTCGACGCGCAGCGTCAGTAGAGCCGCGACGCCGATCGCGCCGAGCATGGCGAAGAGATCGAACACGTGTCCTTCCCCGGTTCCCGGCGCGCCCTGCGCCCAAAGAGGCGCCTCCACGCCGAAGAGGCGCAGCAGAGCCTGCAGATAGCCCGACCAGCCGATCGAGACCACGGCGACAACGAGCGCATATTCGAGCAGGAGGTCCCAGCCGATGATCCAGGCGACGAACTCGCCGAGCACGGCGTAGGCGTATGTATAGGCGCTGCCGGCGACGGGAATCATCGAGGAGAATTCGGCGTAGCAAAGCGCGGCGGCGCCGCTGGCGACGCCGGCGATGACGAAGGAGAGCGCGACGGCGGGCCCGGCCTGCGTCGCGGCGACGACGCCCGTGAGCACGAATATGCCGACGCCGATGAGCCCGCCGAGCCCGATGGCGGTGAGCTGCCACAGGTCAAGCACGCGACGGAATTGGCCCGCGCTTTGGGATTCCGCTTGCAGGGCTTCCAGTGATTTTTTGCGGAACAGGGCTTTGGAGGTCATGCTGGCTCCGGCGGCGAGGGCGGCGCTCTTGTCGCAAATGCGGATAGAGCAGGCAACGCCAGACGGGAGGCCGTCGTGGGCTCGACGGCTTGCAGCGCGGCGAACGACTGGCGATTGAAGGGAGGCGAAGCTTCTCTAGTTTCCAAGGCTCTAGAGAGCGACGGAGAAATATGGGATGCCGCCGTGCGACAAGCCTGTGGGAGAGATGGCCCTGCGCGAAGCGCTGAATTGCGCATGGGACAAGGGGGCGAACGCTCTATCCGTCGTCGTGCACAATCCCGGCTCGGCGACCATAGCCGACTGGGCGATCGCTTTTCTCGCGGCGCTGATGCTTTTGAATTTCGCGCTGCTCGTTCTCGATATGCTCATGCCGCCGAGGCGGTTTCCCTGAAATTGAGATATCGGCGCCCACGCCGGAGCCGGCGCCCGGCGCGCCCGAAAACGCCGGAACCCGATACGTCGTCAAACGCCCAGCCTGTCCCCGCTTACCGAAGCCGCTTGCGCACTTGCATGATTCGCGGCGATCTTGGGCGCACGAACCGCCGGAGCTCCCATGCGCGCCGAATTGACCGTCGAGGTCCTGTCCTTCCAGATCCGCGGCAGCTTCGTGATCGCGCGCGGCGCCAAGACCGAGGCGGCGGTCGTTGCGGCGACCCTGCGCCGCGGCCGCTGCGTGGGACGCGGCGAATGCACGCCCTACGCCCGCTATGGCGAGAGTCCGCAAAGCGTCGTCGCGGCGATCGAGAGCGTGCGCTCTAAGATCGAAGCCGGCGCCGACGCTGCAGCGCTGCAAGAGCTGCTGCCGGCAGGCGCGGCGCGCAATGCGCTCGATTGCGCGCTGTGGGATTTAGAGGCCAAGACGAGCGGCGTCTCCGCTTTTGCCCGTGCGGGGCTCGCAGGGCTGAAGCCGCTGACGACGGCCTACACGCTCTCGGTCGGAACGCCGGACGAAATGCTCACGGCGGCTAAGGCGGCGGCGGAGCGGCCGCTGCTCAAAGTGAAGCTCGCGGGCGAGGGCGACCGCGAACGCCTCGCCGCGGTTCGGGCCGGGGCGCCGCGCGCGCGGCTCATCGTCGACGCCAACGAAGCCTGGCGCGAGAATAATCTTCTCGAGAACATCGAGGCCTGCGCGAGCGCCGGCGTCGCGCTGATTGAGCAGCCGCTGCCCGCGGGAGAAGACGACCTTCTCGCCAAAATCCCGCATCGCGCGCCGATCTGCGCCGACGAGAGCGCACACGACCGCAAGGGACTCGCCGCCCTCAAAGGGCGGTATGACGCCATAAACATCAAGCTCGACAAGACCGGCGGCCTCACCGAGGCGCTGGCCATGGCTTCGGCGGCGCGAGCGCAGGGCTTTTCGGTCATGGTCGGCTGCATGGTCGCGTC
>DASPSI010000018.1:0-3827 GCA_035624015.1 Methylocystis sp. | reverse complement strand
GCGAAGCTCGGCTATCACGATCGCGGCGGGCTGTCGCGCGTCGAGCGCTTCATGAAGCATTACTTCCTTGTCGCCAAGGACGTCGGCGACCTGACCGCGATCGTCTGCGCCGCGCTGGAGGAGCGGCACGCCAAGCCGCGCGCCATGCTCGACCGCTTCTTCGGCCGCTTTCGCCCGCGCCCCTACGCCAAGGACCTTGGCGACTTCGCCGTCGAGCAGGATCGCCTCACCGTTCCGAGCGACCGCGTTTTCAAGAAGGATCCGGTCAATCTGATCCGCCTGTTCTGGGCCGCCGACCGCTATAGCCTCCCGCTGCATCCCGACGCGCTGCGCGCCGTGACGCGCAATCTTCGGCTCATCGACCACCGCCTGCGAGAGGACCCCGAGGCCAACCGGCTGTTTCTCGAGATCCTGCTGTCGAAGAACCTCACCGAGATCGTGCTGAGGCGCATGAACGAGACCGGCGCGCTCGGACGCTTCATTCCCGATTTCGGTCGAATCGTGGCGATGATGCAATTCAACATGTATCACCACTACACGGTTGACGAGCATCTCTTGCGCGCGGTGGGCGCCCTGTCGGACCTCGAGGCCGGGCGCAAGCCCGAGCATCAGATTCTCGTCGCCGATATTCTGCCGACGATCCAAAATCGGCGCGTGCTCTATCTCGGCTTGCTGCTGCACGACATCGCCAAGGGGCGCAAGGACGACCATTCTCTCGCCGGCGCCGCCGTCGCGCGCTTGCTTTGTCCGCGTCTCGACTTCACGCCGGCGGAGACGCAAACCGTGGCTTGGCTCGTCGAGCAGCACCTCATCATGTCGAGCGTCGCGCAGAGCCGCGACATCACCGATCCGCGCACGATCGAGAATTTCGCAGCGGTCGTGCAGTCGATCGAGCGCCTGAAGATGCTGTTCGTGCTGACGGTATGCGACATCAGCGCCGTCGGCCCGAATGTGCTCGACGCCTGGAAGTCGCAGCTGCTGCGGCAGCTGTTCTGGGAGACCGAGGTCGTGCTCGGCGGCGGCCACTCGGCCGTCGACCGCAGGAGTCGCGTCGCCGCCGCCAAGGCGGAGCTGCGCGCGGCGCTGACGGACTGGAGCGACGAACGTTTCGAGGACCACGCCCGGCGCCATTACCCGGCCTACTGGCTCAAGATGGATCTTCCGCACAAGCTGCGGCACGTCCAGCTGCTGCAGGCCATGGCCGACGACCAGGCGCCGCTCGTCGTGGACGTCAATCTCGATAATGCGTATGGCGCCGTCGAGCTGACGGTCATCACGCAAGACCATCGCCGCCTGCTCTCGACAATCGCCGGAGCCTGCGCAGCCTGCGGCGCCAACATCGTCGACGCGCATATCTTCACGACCGCCGACGGCCTGGCGCTCGACACGATCATATGCTCGCGCGCCTTTCCGATGGACGACGACGAAATGCGGCGCGGCGCGCGCGTCGCCGAATTCCTCGGCAAGGCGCTGCGCGGCGACATCAGAATCGCCGACGCGCTCCGCGCGCGGGGGCGCCAGAGCCTGACGCCGGAAGCGTTCGCCATCGCGCCCGAGGCGGTCATCGACAACAGCCAGTCGCGCGACGGGACGGTGATCGAGGTCTCCGGCCTCGATCGCGTCGGACTGCTGTATGAGCTGACGAATGCGCTTTCAAAGCTCAATCTCAACATCGCTTCGGCGCATGTGACGACTTTCGGCGAGCGGGCCGTGGACACTTTTTACGTGACCGACCTGACCGGGCAAAAGGTCGTGGCGCCCTCGCGTCAGACGATGATCGAGCGCAAGCTGCTGGAGGTGCTCGAGGGGAAGGAGGGGCGGTGAGGCTTTTAGAGGAACGCCAGGCCGGCCGCTCACGCCCGCCCCGCCCCCCGCGCGACATGCATGAGAGCCCGCGCCGCTTCCAGCCGGGCGGCGCCCGCGTGCGCCCGCGCCCGCGTCTGCGCCGCGCGCAAAATCTCGATCAGCGCGCCGAGCCGCGCTGGCGGCCAAGCCCTCAGATGCGCGTCGATGACTGAGTCCGGCACGCCGAAAAAACCCGCCCGCTTCACGCCCATGATCCCGCCTGTCGCCCGCCCGCGGTGCAGCGCCTGCGCGTAGCGCAGAGCGGCGGCGATAAGCTGCGTGGGATCGCCGCCATGCGCGAAGGCGTCGTCGAGATCGGCGCCGAGTGCCTCCAGCCGCCCGGAAAACGCCGCCAGCGTCAAAGCGTCGCCGGGCGAGGCCGCCGCATGGGCGACGATCGCGGCCACGTCCTCGGCCTCGATCCGCTGGCGGCCGTGCATGAAGAGCACGAGCTTTGCAAGCTCCGAGCGGCTCATCATGCGGTCCTCGCCGAGCGCGGCCGCGAGCAGGGTCAGCGCCTCGGGGGCGGCCGAGAGCCCCGCCTCCTTCAGCGTCGCGTCGATCAGCGCCATGACGTCGATCTCGGCGTCGGGCGCGCATTCGATGGCGGCGCCAGCCTTTGCGCCCTCGACGAGCTTGCGCAGCGGCGCATCCTTGCGCAGCGAGCCCGCGGTCACGATCACGCTGCAGTCGACGGGCGGCGCCTCGAGCAGCTTTTCCAGCGCCGGCGCCAGAGCCTTGGCGCCGCTCTCGACCAGCAGCGCCCGGCGGGAGCCAAGCAGCGGCGCCGTATTGGCTTCGTCGAGCAGGCTCAAAGGGTCGGCGGCGATGGCGTCGCCGCTCATCTCGACGAATTGGAACGGGTCATGGCGGTCGTCGATCCGCCGCGAAAGCAAACGGAAGGCGCGCTCGCGCACGAGGCCGGCGTCGGCGCCAAAGAGTAGAAAAACAAAATATTGTGACGGCGGCGCGTCAACAAATCGCTCGGCTTCGCTTTTTCTTACCGCGACCATTCGCGCCTTTGCCCGGAGAGGTTAAATTTTGGAGAGTTTCCCGACTGGGTTAACGGGGGTAGAATTCAAAAAGAGCTGCGCGGCCCGAGCGATTCGGACGCGCCTCCCTTGCATCGCCTGAATTCGAACGGCTCGCGAACCCTTCCCTAACCTAGCGCTCGGCTTTAAGATATGTTACCAGCCGCGCCGGCGATCTCCAGAAGGCGAAGCAGCGAGAGTCTCGTGAGCCAAAGAGCCGCGTTCGTATTCTTGGCCATATACTGTATGGCGCTCGCGGCGTGTCAAGCGACGGGAGAGGCCCCTGTTTCCGAATGGAGCGTCGAGCCCGCCCCAGGCATCCCGGCAGGCCGGTCCGCGAGCGACAATCGCGCCCGCGGCGATACAGTCGCCAGTCGCCGCGCCGGCCAGAGAGCGGTCATCGTCGAAGGCGACGGACGGTTGATCGGGACCAAGACCGATCGCCACGACGACGTCGGCGAGGGCGAGGCGGACGTCACCCTGAATTTCGTGGCCTTGCCGATCCAGCAGGCGGCAAAGATCGTGCTCGGCGAGATTCTCGCCGCCGACTACGTGATTGATCCGCGGGTCGACGGCAAGATTTCCGTGCACACAGCGCATCCCGTGCACAAGAAGCAGGCGTTAGAGCTGTTCCAGGCGTCGCTGCGGATCGCGGGGGGCGCCTTGGTGCGCTCGGGCTCGCTTTACAAGATCGTGCCGTTGGACCAGGCGCCGACGGCGGGCGGCACGGTCGTCAGCGGCGACTTCGACGCCGCCGCAGGGCAGTCTGGCGACAGCACCAAGGTCGTGCAGCTGCGCTATGTCTCGGCGGCGGAGATGAAGCGCGTGCTGGAGCCGATGACCCAGCATGGCGGCATTTTGCGCGCGGACGACGGGCGCAACACGTTGAGCATCGCCGGCAGCCCGGCGGACCTCGCCGCGATGCAGGACGTGATCTCGATGTTCGACGTG